>DUKH01000018.1 GCA_013329415.1 Methanosarcinaceae archaeon
ACGCTCTTATTTATAAAATTCTCACCAATAATAATCCAAATCTCACCACACAGAGGTCATTCCCGGCGGTTATGAATCAACAAACAAAAAAAGATTTCATACTATAAAGAACAGGAAATGTAATGATTTTGATATTTACGGACTGCAAAAGGAAATATATTGCATTATTTCTGGAGTGATTTTCAGGATAATATATATTCTAAAAGCTCGTTAACATTTCCAGATTGCATTTTCTATCTAAAAATTAAAAGGAATCATAGTCACATGTCAGGAAATTACGGAAAAGTTTATCTCGTGGGTTCGGGTCCGGGGGACCCTGAACTCCTCACCCTGAAAGCCCGCCGGTTAATCGACACAGCTGACGTCATCATCTATGACCAGCTTCCGGGAAAAGTGATCCTGGGTTCAATGCCGGATAGTGCGGAAAAGATAGATGCCGGGAAATTTGCCGGGAAGCACACCCTCACCCAGAACAAAATCAATGAAGCGATTGTGCAGAAAGCAAAGGAAGGCAAGATGGTTGTCCGGCTGAAAGGCGGAGACCCTTACGTGTTCGGGAGAGGCGGAGAGGAAGCAGAGGCCCTCGTGCAGGAAGGCATCGAATTCGAAATAGTGCCCGGGATAACCTCCGCAATCGCAGTGCCTGCATATGCCGGAATTCCCGTGACCCACAGGGAAAGCACCTCCATGGTCACCTTCATTACGGGACATGAAGACCCCACAAAGGAAGAAAGCGGGCTCAACTGGGACGCCCTGGCAAAGTTTGAAGGGACTATCGTGATCCTGATGGGAGTAAAGATGCTCAGGCGGAATGCCGAAGAGCTCATGAAAAACGGGAAAGACTCCGAAACCCCGGTCGCACTTATCGAAAGGGGCACCCGGCCCGACCAGCGGGTTACCGTGGGCACTCTTGCAACCATCGCGGACCTTGCAGAAGAAAGGAGTGTAAAAGCGCCTGCTATCACAGTGGTAGGAGACGTTGTCCGCCTCCATGACATCCTCGGGGAACAGCTTACGGGAGCTGAGTTTTAAACCGGGACTCCGGAGGATCAGGCATATGACAGGCGAAACGACAGGAGACACAAAAGAAGCAAAGCTCCCCGTACTTGCGATCATGAGGCCCGAAAGCTATCGGGAAAAGTCCGAAGCCCTTGCAATAGACTACGGTTTTGAGCCCTTTTACGCTCCCATGATCCGGCTGGAGGACATGAAGGACGAGGGCTTCGAGCCCTTCGTACAGAGGGTCCTGGAAGGGGTTTCAGACTACGTGATCTTCACAAGTGCAAACGGGATCACCTTCACCCTGAACAAGCTCCCGGAAGGCAAAAGGGAAAACTTTATCGAAGCCCTGAAAAAGAGCCGGGTAATTGCAATCGGCCCTAACACGGAAAAAGAACTCGTGAAAATAGGAGTGGAAAAACCCTCCCTGCCCGGGGACTACAGTTCGGAAGGAATTGTGGAAGCCCTCTGCCCCGAAGTTAAGGGAAAAACCGTGGACACTGCAAGGAGCAAGTATGGCTCAAGACTGCTCATTGAGGGCCTGGAGAATTGCGGAGCTACGGTATTTGAGACAAAAGTATACACCCTTACCATACCTGAAGGAAACATCCAGAAAGAGCTCATCGAGCGCACCCTTGCGGGGGAAGTAAACGCTTTTGCCTTTACGAGCTCCATGATGGTCAGGGGTTTCATGAAGCAGGCGGAAAAGATGGGAGCCGGGGAAGAAATAAAAGAAGCCCTGAGCCGGGCAGTTGTAGGCGCTATCGGGACCCCGACCGCAAATACCCTGGAGAGTCTCGGGGTAAACGTGGATGCGGTTCCCGGAGAATTTACCTTTGAAGCCCTGCTCGAAGTCCTGAAAAAACAGCTCTGAACTCCCTGCCCGAAGTCCTGAAAAACCGGTTCAGAACTTCGAAAACAAATTGGAAAAGGTCTGAAGCATAACCCGTATTAAGTAAAATGCTAAAACCGGTTGAAACCGATTGAAACGGAAGTTAACAGTGTAAAAACCGGTTTCAAAAAACAACATTTAAAATTTTGAAAAATAATGTTCATTTCGAAGGATTAAACATGATAGGCATTTCAAAACTTTACTGCGGAACCGTGGAACCCTCCGACGCCCTGCGCTACGGCCGGGACTCGAAGAGGTTGCCCTCCCACCTGCTGCAGTTTTCAAAGGACAAGAAACCGGTCGTGGTCTGGAACATGACCCGCCGCTGCAACCTGAAATGCGTTCATTGCTATGCCCAGGCAAAAGATGTCGAATTCAAAGACGAACTCTCAACAGAGGAAGGCAAAGCCCTGATCGACGACCTTGCAGCCTTCGGCTCTCCCGTAATGCTCTTTTCAGGAGGCGAGCCGACAATGCGAAAAGACCTCCCCGAACTTGCGGCTTATGCAAGGGAAAAAGGTATGAGGGCCGTAATTTCCACAAACGGGACTCTCATCGACAAAACCCTGGCAAAAAAGTTGAAGGAAGTGGGCCTTTCCTACGTAGGTATATCCTTTGACGGGGTCAGGGAGACAAACGACAAATTCAGAGGCGTAAAAGGAGCTTTCGATGCCGCTCTTGAGGGCCTGCACAACTGCCAGGCCGAGGGCATCAAAGTCGGGCTTCGCTTTACCATCAACAAGCAAAACGTCCGGGACATCCCTGCCATTTTCGACCTCCTTGAGGAAGAAAATATCCCCAGGGTCTGCTTCTACCACCTGGTTTATGCCGGCAGGGGCTCTAAAATGGTGGACGAGGACCTTTCCCTTGAAGAGTCCCGGAAAGCCGTGGACCTTATCATGGAGAGGACAAAAGCCCTGCACGAAAAGGGCTTCCCCGCAGAAGTCCTGACCGTGGACAACCACTGTGACGGCCCCTACCTCTACCTGAAGCTCCTGAAAGAAAACCCGGAAAGGGCAGCCGAAGTCTTCGAGCTCCTTTCCATGAACCAGGGCAACTCCTCAGGGATAGGCTTCGGCTGTGTCTCCTGGGACGGCTCCGTGCACGCTGACCAGTTCTGGAGACACTACTCCTTTGGAAACGTCCGTGAGAGGCCCTTCAGCGAGATCTGGACCGACCTTTCCGACAAACTGATGGCCGGGCTCAAGAACCGGAAACCCCTGACCAAGGAAAACGGGGACCGCTGCGCCCACTGTAAATGGTTCGATGTCTGCAACGGGAACTTCCGGGTGCGGGCCGAAGCCGTCTACGGGAACGTCTGGGCGGATGACCCTGCCTGCTACCTTACAAAAGAAGAGATCGGATATGACGAGGCCTGAAAAGGCTTCCCACGATCTTTTTTCTGCCCAGTTATAATCTCTTCTTTTATTCTCTTATTTTTACTCTTATTTTATGTTCTCTTTTTACTGGCTTTGTGGAAAAACGATAAAAATCAACCTGTACAAGCTAGCTGAAATCCCCCTATTTAGATATTCCCGACAAACTTTTTCGATTTGCTTTTCAGGTACCGGCGTTCTCACCGGTCAGCTTGCTGACCGGCTTTTCCATAAATTATATTAAAAAGAGTAAAAATAGTATGGAAGTTGTCAAAAGTTATATTTGGAGAACTAAAAAATCAGAACATAGGCAAGAAGTGAATCGAATAAAAGTAAAAGTTAATAATTGCACCTAATAATAGCACCTAATAATAGCAATTTATTTTGCAGCCTCTTTTTTCAGTAATTTCGGGAAAGGCCGCTTGCTTCGCAAGCGGTGAGGGCCCCTGACATCGATACGAAAAAAGGAAATTCCCGGAATTTGAATCAGCCGCATTAAAGCCTGTCACAAAAACCAGGGCCAATTCAAGCAATATACGGAATTTCTACATAGCCCAATAAAGAAAGAGGACTAGGAGAGTACGTGCATCTGAATTAAAGTATCAACTGTGCTCATTAAGGAGGGGTGGAAATATACCATTCTGGTATGTATGTTTCAAATCCGTCATAACACTCCAGAACATTTTCGGCCTGTCTGAGCGCCGTGTTGACTTCATCCTGTCCGAATTGAATTGACCAGG
Organism: Methanosarcinaceae archaeon; assembly: GCA_013329415.1. Lineage (GTDB taxonomy): Archaea > Halobacteriota > Methanosarcinia > Methanosarcinales > Methanosarcinaceae > MTP4 > MTP4 sp9310u. Next base: position 4,008 of record DUKH01000018.1, read on the forward strand.
GAACTGATGAAAGCTGGGTACTTGCAATATATAAAGCCATTAATCTGAAAAATAAAGCAGGTACATCATGATCAAAATATCCGTTTATACGTCCTGAGGCAAATGAGGCACTTATATCTGCACACCAGGTAATGCGATTGAATTCCTCCCACGGATCCCCATAATCAAGCCTGTCGAAATCAATGATTCCCAGTTCCCCGGACTTTGTAACAATCATATTTCCGACATAGTAGTCACCATGTTGAAAACATTGGGGGCGATTTTCCAGCAGGTATCGATTTTGTTCGATATATTCGATTATTTTATCTGCCCCCTTCAGATGAATCCCACAGGCTTTATAGTGAGTAATATTTCTGTTTATTTTACGATTGAAACGCTCTGACCATGGCATCTGATTTTTTGCCGCAGGAATTTGATGCATGGTTCTTAATACTTCTCCGGCTTTAACACCGAGCTGGTATTGTTCTTTATTGCTTAGCCTGGGAAGAACGGTCCTTGCATCCTCCCCTTTAATCCAGGTCAGTAAAGAATATACGGATTGGCCGTTATTACAAATTCCAAAATCAATCGGATGCGAGATTAAAATGTCAATATTATCAAGCTGTTTTATTGCTTCAAAATCCTGTTTCTTATTTTCATATTGGCTTATGTCCGATATTCTGAGTAATAATTCCCTATCATCCGCCGTCCGGACATAATATTTTTGATCATTCGACCAACCCTTATTAATTGCCTCCACTGTTTTCCATTTACAGGAATCGGGAATTTCATTATAGATTTTAAGCACGCTTACACCTCTACAAAAATCGAATATCTATCATTTTATAGTTACCCCTTTTCCGGATGTCCTTCATTTCCTGAGATAAAGCTCTTAAAAATTTCGTTCCTGAATAAGGCTTTATCCTGGCCGGAATATATTTTTAGTAAGATAAAAGCAGAGGAAACAGGGAGAAGCAGGGAGATCATGAAAAGAATCCTACTAATTATAACCTTAATACTCGTTTTCAGTTTCAGTACTTTTTCAGGTTGTGTTTCCGAAGATCAGCAAAGTTCAGGAGTCTATGATAACGAGTCAGAGACTACCTTTTACGCCGGGCAGGAATTGACACCCATAGCCGAACAACGCAACAACGCCATAAAAGGGACCCAGTATATCGACAGGGAAAGCTACCGCCTGCAGGTGGACGGCCTTGTGGAAAACCCCCGGGAATTCAGTTATGAAGAAATTAAGGCACTGCCCCGGACTTCGAAGGTCGTGAACCTGGACTGCGTGGAAGGCTGGGGTTTTACCGGGAAGTGGACAGGAGTGAAAATAGCCGACCTCTTTGAGGAAGTGGAAGTCATGGAAAATGCCAGCACGGTTATCTTCTACAGTGCAGACGGGTATTCCACTGCCCTGGAACTGGACTACCTTCTGGAGAACAATATAATCCTCGCCTACGGGCTAAACGATGTGACCCTCCCCCCGGAAAGAGGCTTTCCCCTCCAGCTCGTTGCCGAAGGCAAATACGGGTACAAATGGGCAAAGTGGATCGTAAGAATCGAACTCAGTGATTCCGAATACAGAGGATACTGGGAAGAACGGGGTTACAATAATAGGGCAGACGTCGGGGGACCGGCATTTGAAAGATGAGGGGTGGAAATGTCGGAGGTCCCGCATTTGGAAGATAAAGCTCGTAATCGGAAAACAATTCCATCTTGATGAATCAGCCATCCTGAAAAATCGGAAATATCGGCTTCAACCGGAACCTTCCTAATCGCCGGCTCTCTACCATTGTGTCGGTAACTTTAATGAGTAGATTTCATCATAGAAGACTCCGGATGCCCCATAAAAAGCCAAAAGCTCACAATGTATATAAGTAATCTGAACTATAGGTATGTAGTTAGCATAAATGTATATTTTCTAAGAAAGTATTACATATTACCGGGGAGAGCTATCCTGAAGGAGCTCGAGTTAAAAAATAGAAGGGGGCAATTTGAGTGGCAGAGTGCCATGTAAATACACTGAAGCCTGGGGACCCTTTCAGGGACTGGCTTGTCGAAGAAGTGGTGGGACAAAGAGTCAGGGACAAACAGTGCTGTGTTAAGGTTTTCAAGAATGGGCGCTCATCCCATACCGTCTGCAGGTATCACTTCAAAGGAGAACATTTCAGTGCAATGGCAAAATTTTTTGCCGAACCCACAGACAGGCAAAAAAGATATGACGCCTGCAAAGCCATGAAGAACGAATTCAAGAAGCTTGAGCTTGCAGCTTCTTATATAAATGTTGCAAGGCCCCTTGCCGTGAATGAGGATTTCAACTGTGCCCTTGTAACCGAACATGTGCCAGGAAAATCGCTTGGCTGGTATTTCAAACATGATGAAAATCTTTACGAGGTACTTACCGGAATGTCGCATATGCTCCGCAGGCTTCACGACAACACCCTTTCCTCATACAACAAGGAAAATGAGTTCAAAAACTACCACGACGTTCTGGACCATCTGGGGCTTGACTATAAAACCCGGGAAACTTTCAACCATTTTCTTGGAGAATGGTGGTACGGCGACCTGCTTGACCGAAAACAAGGATGCATGATCCACCGGGACGTCCACCCCTCAAACTACATATTTTACAAAGGCAAACCCTATGCCCTTGATTTCGAAAGCTCCTGGTTCCATGCAAACCCTGTCAGGGACCTGGGAATTCTCTCTGCGGAACTTAAAAATTATTTCGAGCAGAACAAAGGAGGAGGGTGGAAGGCCGAACCTTACATAGGACATTTTCTCTGGGAATACAGCCGGGATGAGAAGGATTTTTCAAGAATTACAAAAAGCCTGCCTTTCTATATGAGTGTGGGACTGCTCCGCTCAGCAAGGCTTCACCAGGAAAGCTATCGAGATTATCTGATCAAAGAAGCCCTGGAATGTTTGGAACCTGTCAGGTGAAAGGTCAGGTGAACTCCACAAATAATTAATAAATAGTGAAACCTATTTTTACAAACCTGTATATTGCAGGGTTATTTTGATGAGGCCTTCAGGGCATGAATAGGGTATGTAAGGTTAATAAAGGTCAATACTATATAATCAAAAGGAAGACATTTTGCTGAGGGAGCCGGGAGATGGAGGGGGAATTCGCCACGGTACCGGTTAATATATTAAAACAGGGGAATCAATTCAGGGGAATCAAATCAGGA
>DUKH01000206.1:0-600 GCA_013329415.1 Methanosarcinaceae archaeon
GTTGTGAGGATACATTGCAGAGGAAGTTGCAAAGAATGTTGTGAGGATACGTTGCAGAGGAAGTTGCAAAGAATGTTGTGAGAAAACGTTTCAGAGAACGTTGCGGGAGAAAAGCATGGAAGCCTTAAGTGAAATGATTTCCGTCGGGCTTGAGGTCATGGTTTCAGGGAATCGTATGGTATGATAAACACCGGGTGGCTTTATTGGCAGGACCTAACAATAAATATCTATCTGCCTATATTTATAACACACGTTTTATATATAAAACTTCATATTAAGGATTTCTGCTATTCGGTAACTGATATCCTGCAAGTATTGTTCTGCCATTTGCCGCTGAACCATCTGCTTGACAGGGTATCTCCCAACTACTTTATAGTTTGAGATATTATTCGTAATCGAATTTAAGGGCTGAAATTTGATTGTAGTTTAGCAAGCAATTTCCAATTCTACCGGTTGCTTCTTTTAATTTAATGATTATATAAGCAACTGATGATATTTTGGAATTACCGGTTGCCTGATTAAAGGTTTGGTTACCTGAAATTCGATTACATGATTAAGGGTTCGGTTACCTGAAATTTGGTTACCTGAAATTCGGTTACC
>DUKH01000206.1:933-4372 GCA_013329415.1 Methanosarcinaceae archaeon
TACCTGAAATTCGGTTACCTGACTAAGAATTCGGCTAACTTATTATTGTTATTTCCAACCAAAAACAAAGGGATTTCACATGAGTGAACATGAAGACTTAAAGTATAAAATGTACGAATGGACAGAAAAATACGCCACCAAAGCAGGCTACCGGCTCAATCCCGACAACGAGGGCCTTGACTACGTGCTTGACGGGCTTGCTGCAAGGCTTGAGAAGTTCGGGAAGAGGTACTGTCCCTGCAGGATAGTGACTGGGAACGAGGAGGAAGACAAGAAAATAGTCTGTCCCTGCATCTACCACAAAGAAGAAATCGAAAAGGACGGCAATTGCCACTGTGAGCTCTTCTTCAAAGCCGATTGACCTGTGGTTCCTTCAGGACTTCCGGCAAGGTTCTTTTGCCCGGTTTCCTCCGGACGAATGCCTTTTTCGGGGAGGAAAGGTGCATTCCGGCTTGTTTAAATATATTTCCCTTTCCGGGAGTCGTGACTTTAAAGATCCGGCTTCTATTAATTCCTGATTTGGGAGGGGTTCCAAAATAAGAGCCGAAAAGTTTAAATGAAGTATTAACGCCGCAAATCGGGTCCAGCGCTGTAAATAGGGATTAACGCTGTAAATGGGGTTTAAAGCCGAAATAAGGCTTAACGCTGCAAATTAAAAAGCAATAATTTAAGGTAAGGTACATAATACACTTTAATTAAATAATATTTGATTTAAATTCTAAGGGATTTCACTCAACAAATTTGGTTCATGGATTTAATGTCCAGTGGATTTAATGTCCAGTGGATTTATGCCCAATGGAATTTGACTCAAGGGTGATGTGAAAATGACAAGTACAATGGAACTCTATCAACTGCTTCCAAAGACCAACTGCAAGGAATGCGGGAAAAACTCCTGTATGGCTTTTGCAGCTGCTCTCATGGCCCGCGAGCTCACGCCGGATGACTGCCCTCCCATGAAGAATGACCCGAAGTATAAAGAGAACTACGAAACCGTAAGCGGCATGTTCTCCACTACCGAAGGTGCGACAGAAACCGGCCTGATCGTGCACGAGGAACTCTGCTTTGGCTGCGGAAACTGTGTGGTTGCCTGTCCGGTAAACGTGGCAAACGACCCTTACGGCGTCGGTTCGGGAAAAGCCCCGAAAAGCACCGGTAAGCTTATCCTGATAATCGAGGACGGGATCGTAAAAGCCCAGAACGTAGACGAGTGCCGGCGCTTCGGGAAAAACAAGATCCTTTGCACTGGCTGTATCGTGACCTGCCCGGTAGAGGCAATCGAGTTTGTGTGAGGTGAAGCTGATGGAAGGGAACTATTATGTATGTACCGGCTGCGGCCTGCTCTGTGACGATATTGAGGTTGAGCTGGAGAAAGACGCGGTAAGCAAGGTTTACACAGCTTGCAGGGTAGGGGTTGCCCATATGAAGGAAGGCAGCAGGGAAGCTGTCTCCCAGGTTGACGGAAAGCCCGCAGAAGAAGCCGCAGCAATCGAAAAGGCTGCGGAGATCCTGAAGAACGCAAAGAACCCCCTCATCTTCGGGCTCGGGACGTCCACGAACGAGGCCCAGAAAAAAGCCATCGAACTTGCAAAAAAACTGAATGCAACCCTGGACGACACCTCTTCCTTTTGCCTGGGGCCGGTGGTGGAAGCTCTCCTTCAGGAGAAGTTCAATACCTGCACCCTTGATGATGTGCGGCACAAAGGCGATGTAATGATCTTCTGGGGCGCAGACCCTTCGGACTCCCACCCGCGTCACCTTTCAAAGTTCTCCTACTTCCCCCGCGGGGAGCAGAAGCAAAGGGGCTGGGAAGAAGAGAGGACCGCCATTGCAATTGATATCAGGAAGTCCCATACCGCAAAGATCTGCGGGAGCAACTTCTTCCAGATCCCGCCCGGTGGGGACACCGAGTTCATAAATGCCCTGATTGACGGGGTTTCCGGGAAACTGCCCAAAACTTCCTACAAATTCCCCCCGAAAAGGCTCCTGGAACTTGCCAATATCCTGAAAGGAGCAAAGTTCGGGACGATCTTTATGGGCCTTGGCCTCCTTTATTCCCTGGAAAGCCTGGATCCGATAATCAAGCTCGTGGAAGTCCTGAACGAAAAGGCGAAAGGGGAGTTCCACCTGATCCCCGTGGTCGGACATTACAACATGAGGGGCTTTAACGAGAACCTCTTTGCCGAGACCGGCTACGTGAACTGCGTGAAGTTCGAAAACGGGGAGGCAAAGCACGGGCCCGAATATTCAACCGTGGAAGCCCTGAAAGCAAAGGCTGTGGACGCAGCCCTTATCATCGGTTCCGACCCCCTGGCAAGCCTGCCCCGTTCGATTGTGAAGAACCTGCTCGATATTCCCATAATTTCAATAGACCCCTGCGAGACCCTTACCTCCAGGAAGGCAAAGGTCTATTTCAGCACGGCAGTTACAGGGGTCGAGTGCGGAGGCAGTGCGACCCGGATGGACGGGGTTGAGGTAAAATTCGACCCGATTCTTGAGGCAAAACGTCCCACGGATGAAGAAATTCTCACAAAAATCATGGAGGCGCTCTGATGGATTTCGGATCTTTCCTGGCAGCCCCTGAAATAAAGGTAAAAATCGTAACCTACAGGGACATTTTCCAGAACAAGGCAATGATCGAGGACCGTTTCGGGGAAGAGTACAAAAATACTTCTGCCCTCATAAAAATGGACTCCGCGGACCTCAAGCAAATGAGCGTAAAGAAAGGCGACACGGTTATAGTGAAAAATTCTTTCGGGAACATCGTGGTCAAAGTCGAAGAATCCGGCTACGAGACCCCCCACAAGGGCATTGCGTATATGCCAAACAGCCCCTGGTCCAACATGCTGGTCTCCGACGAAACCAACGGCACGGGCGTCCCTAAGTTCAAGGACATCGAAGCCACGGTCACCTCTGCCAAGGGAGCAAAGGTAACGGACCTTGAGTTCTGAACATTTGATTTCGGACCTCGAGTTTTGAACATTTGTTTTCTTAAAGGGTCCTTACGGACCCACTAAAAAACATTTCCCTGTTTTTTATGGTCCGTATCTGTCTCCCACCTCTGTTTAACTTCCCCCCAGAAAAACGAAGCTTGAGATGGAACTATGGATGATGTTAAAGATAATGTGTTTCTGAAATTCACCCCTCTCCTGAAAAACGGAAAAACCCTTTACCGTTTTGAAGCTTTCGAAAACGTCAAGCCCAAATGGGAACTTCCCTGCGAGTACCTGAGCGGACTGCATTTTACTGCCTGGGACCGGGTTTTACTGTATTCGGATGGGGGTTTTGTCCGAAAAGTCCTTACAGGCAGCGAGCTTTCCGAAGAAGAGTACCTGGAATTAATGGAGATAGTTGAACTCGGAAAAGAGCGGCTGAAGGAAATCCGGGCAAGATTACCGTGAAAAAAGGATTATAGTCCCTAACGTAAATATTTACACTTACT
>DUKH01000123.1:0-6502 GCA_013329415.1 Methanosarcinaceae archaeon
TATTATTATACTCCGGGATTCGGGTCCGGGTTTTCTTATGTGATTATTAAGTATGGAATTTTTAAGGATGGGACTCAACCAAGAATTTTTTCCATGGTCCTGGCAACTCCGAGGGCTATTCCCTCGACTTCGATTCCTCCTTCTCCTTTGGCCCCATCTCCTACGACGTAGAGGTCCGGGATTGGGGTATTGTTGCCGGGGTCAGTTCCCGAGGACGCCCTGTTTACGGGCCAGGAATCATGATAGGACTGGATGAGCAGGACTTCGTATTTTTTGCCCGGGAAGATATCTTTTAAGTCCCGGAGGCCCATTTCGATTTCTTCCTCCAGTTTCCCTACATTTTCCGGAGCCACATGCTGGTGGGACATGGTCAGGTGTTTTCCGGGAGGTGCAAGGGACGGGTCCACCTGGGTGACCTCGTTGATCCCGTTTACGCGCCTTGCATAAGGGGTCAGCAGCACTCCGGAGTGCCCTATAAGGGGTTCTTCTGCGGAAAGGCAGATTTTTATGCCGGCTGAGGGCTTCAGGGTTTCAAGGGTCCTGAGATATTCGGCATGTTTTTCTTCGGAGAGGATTTCACTGCAGAGCCCGGCAGTTGCGGCATGGCCTATGTTGCTTATTACGAGGTCGGCTTTATGTTCCGTGCCGTCCACCACAACTCCTGCCGCTTTTCCGTTTTCCACCAGGATTTTCGAGACTTCGGTTTTCGTGCGGATTGTCCCGCCATTTGCCGTGATCACCTTTTCAAGAGCGCCGGTTATACCTTTGCAGCCGCCCATGGGCACGCCCGGCCCCCCGAAGCGGTACAGGTTTTCAATGATCTCGAAGACTTCTTCCACGGAAACTTCATCGCTTCTCATACTCAGGGACCAGCCGCAGAAGGAATCCGCAAGTTTCACCAGCCATTCATCTTTGACCTGGGATCTTATCCATTCCTTAAGAGTGCTCCCTTCGGGAGGGTACTTTCTTGTGCTAACGATCAAATAAGCGCTTTTCAGGCGGTCTCTGTTGGAGAGCGGTTTCTGGAACTCGTTGAAAGGAATATCCCTGAACCCCTGCCTGTAGTCAGCATCCCCTTTCTCCAGAGGCAGGCGGATCGTAGTCTTTTCGGAGCGTACGATCCGGACGTCAGCTCCTATCTCTTTGAGAAGTTTGGCAAGGGGGCCACCCGGGCCGTGGGGGAGCATGTGAAAGGCTCCGCTGGAAAGCTGGAATCCCTTGTACTCAAGATTCGTGAACCTGCCTCCTGTAATCGGGAGGCGTTCGAAAACTTCAACGGCATTTCCTGCCTTCGAAAGCCTGGCGGCACTCAGAAGCCCACCCAGCCCGGCACCGATGACTACTACTTTCATACCAGCACCTCTATGGCTTTTACGGGGCAGTAGGGGGCACATATCCCGCATTCCACACAGGCGTCGGTGATCCGGGCTTTTCCCATGACCTCTATTGCGCCTTGCCTGCAAAAGGATGTGCATTGTCCGCACCCTACACAGTTATCGTTAATTTTCATACGATTTCCACCAGCTTTCCTATCATGAAAGGAGTTATTATAAAGTATTGGTATGACGTTTTGTCTCTTTTTCGTTCGGATAAGATTAGAATCCCGGAAAAGTTCGAATTCCGGGAGGAGGCTTAAATGTCGGGATTAAGCTTAAATGCCGGAGATGTTTGAATACCCGGATTAAGCTTGAATCTCGGGAGGATGCTTAAAGGGCGGGGCACGTTTTAAGTTTCTGACCACGTTTTAAGTGTCCGTTTGTCCGGAGTACCCGGGGGCAGTTGAGCTGACACGTTCTTTGAAAAACTTGCCATCTGCCATATTCATGTGGTTGATGATATATCATTTATTTATATCAATTTGATTATAATATCTTATAGGTACTCCTGTTCGGTTCCTGTAGTTTCTTGCAGGAGTTTCGGTTGAAGCTTTATGATTTGCTGCCTATATTATATCTGCCGTGCCTTTAGGCGGCTCAGGGCTGAGCCCCTTGAAGTGCTGGTGAAATCCCTCTTCCTTCCTGCGAGGGGTGTCGGGGTGGCATGACAAATGGAAGATTCTTTATTATTTTCGGTTCCGGGATATTTCAGGATCCGGATTTGTCATTATTATTTGTAATGTATTGGGGGGGGTTTTATGCCCACTAAAATAATTATTAACTATATATATTTCTCGATCGTCTCTTTGAAATATCTTGTCTGAATGGTTAATTTATTTGGGTAATGTGGGGTGAAATTTGTTTGTAAATATCATATTTATGCTGTATATATAATTTAGGGGGCAAGATCTTGCTTTACCGATGTCAATTTTCCGTAAAAATTATTTTTTCATACAGTCTCTCAAATATTTAAACTTAATATTTATATAATATTAATTATCTAGCACATACCTATAAATATCCCCTGATTCATTGCAGAAATAAATAGTGGTTATTTGGAATCTTAATTATTAATAATAATAATCTTATGACAATTTGACCACTTTGCCGGATGAGGAATTGTCCTTAACTTTCGGTAATTTATTTCAAACGGTCGGGCTCTGAAAAATATCTTTTCACAGCCCAAAAATCATATGCCTGTTTCGTACTGAGTCAGGTTTTTTCAAAAACCTGGTCCGAAGTACAGGTGTATTATGATAGGCCCTGTGATGGGATCTGCATTTGGTTGAATTCGGGTTCTGGAAACTCTCTCTCCTGAAGATGCAGATTTTTCTCAGGGATGTCGAAAACCCTATAGAATCCAGGTCATAAAATGCTGCAGTTTCAGATTGCCGTACTTTAAAAGGTGATACAATGTCTGGAATAATCGATAGCTACATACCGGTTGCAATCTTTCTCGCCGTGGGGTTGATTATGCCGCCCATGACGATGTTTATTGTAAAGCAACTGAGTCCGAGGAGCAAGGCAGCAAACAAATACACAACATACGAATCGGGTTCCGTCCCTACCGGGACTGCCAGGATCCAGTTCAACGTTGAGTATTATCTCTATGCGATTGCTTTTGTTCTCTTTGATATTGAGGTGCTTTTCCTCTATCCCTGGGCCACGGTCTACAAAGGGCACGGGATCACTTCAGTCGCAGTAATCGAGATGTTTGTCTTTATCTTCGTGCTGCTCTTCGGATACCTCTATCTCTGGAAGAAGGAGGCCCTTACATGGGTGAAGTGAAGGCGAAAAAAACGAGTGATATAAAAAACACTCCGGATGACGAAATCCCGGGGGTAATCACCACCACCACCAGTGCGATCCACAACTTCCTCAAGAAGTCCAAAGCTCAGGACGTTATAAACTGGGGAAGGAAAAACTCGCTCTGGTTCATGACCCAGCCCATGGGCTGTTGCGGGGTGGAGATGATTGCTACGGGCTGTGCCCACTATGATACGGACCGCTTCGGGATCATTCCGAGGAACTCTCCAAGGCATGCGGATGTCATGATCATCAGTGGCTACGTGACAAAGAAATACCTGCCGGCTTTGAAGAGGCTCTGGGAACAGATGCCGGCTCCAAAGTGGGTTCTCTGCATGGGGGACTGCTCTATCAGCGGCGGCCCGTTCTACGAATCCTACAGCACGGTACAGAACATCGATGAGATGTTTCCAATCGATGTGTTTATTCCCGGCTGCCCTCCGCGGCCTGAAGCCCTGATCCAGGGGTTCGTGGAGCTCCAGGAAAAAATCAAAGCCAAGAAAGACCTGGGATCGGAATATTAAGGTTTTTCCAAAGGTTTTGAATTATTCGAGGGAAAATAATGGATGCCAGAACAATTATCGAATCACTGACCAGTGAATTTCCGGAGGCAATTTCCGAATCCGAGGTCGAATCCGAAATTCGCGTAAGGGCATACGTGGCTGCGGAAAAGGCAAAGGAAACCTGCCAGTACCTTAAGGATTCCCTTCAGTTTGACCACCTCTGCAGTGTCTGCGGAGTTGACTATCCGAAGCGTGGGGAAATCGAAGTTGTCTACCACATTGCTTCATATGAGCACCCTGTGGTCCTGATGCTGAAGGCAAAACTTCCCCGGGAAAACCCGGAAATTGAGTCAGTTGTGCCAGTTTACTGGAACGCAAACTGGTACGAGCGGGAAACGTATGAACTCTACGGGGTCATGTTCAAAAACCACCCTGACTTAAGGCCCCTGGTGCTTCCTGAAGAGATGCTGGGCGAGTGGCCTCTCAGGAAAGACTACGAGGGTTTCCCGAACAAGACAGCCAGAAACCTTGTGTGAGGGGTGAAAAATGGAAGAAATGGTTGGACCTAATGAGATGATCGTACACCTGGGCCCCCAGCATCCTATGCAGCCCGGACCTTTCAGACTGAACCTGAGGCTGAAAGGAGAAACCGTGGTGGATGCTGATGTGGAACTGGGTTACATTCACAAAGGTATTGAAAAAATCCTGGAAAACAAGACTTACCTCCAGGGAATCCCGATCGTGGACAGGATCTGCTACCTGGTAGCCCTGACCAACGAGGAATGTTTTGTAGGCTGTGTGGAAAAACTTGCAGGAATCGAGGTTCCCGAAAGGGCCCAGTATATCAGGGTCATTATAGAGGAACTTTCAAGGCTGCAGAGCCACCTGCTCGGCATGGGCGAGTATGGAGAATTCATCGGCTTTGTTTCCATGTTCATGTACACGATCAAGGAAAGGGAAGATATCCTGACCCTTATCGACATGGTTACCGGAGCCCGGGTTACACACACCTACCTGAAGTTCGGAGGAGTGCGCGACGACCTGCCCGAAGGCTTCAAGGAAACAGCCCTTCCTGTCCTGAACAACCTCAAGAAGGTCATTGACGATTACGAGGAAATGTTTGCGTCGGACTCTATCTACAGGGAACGTGCCGAGGGTGTGGGCATCCTTACCGCAGATGTTGCAAAGAACCTGGGTGTTTCCGGGCCTGCGCTTCGGGCAACGGGTGTTCCTTTCGATATCCGGAAGAACGAGCCCTACCTTGTCTATAAGGACCTGGACTTCAAGGTCTGCACCGAGACCGCAGGCGACTGCGCTGCAAGGGCGCGGGTCAGGCTGAACGAGATGCGGGAAAGTATCTACATCCTCGAACAGTGCCTTGACCGGATTCCTGACGGGCCTATTTTCCCCGTAAACTCTCCCTACGGCAGGAGGACTCCTGTTATGAGAGTGGCCCCCGGAGAAGTGTTCCACAGAGTGGAAGACCCCAGGGGAGAAATGGGGATGTACATGGTCTCTGACGGCTCGGACAAGCCGCACAGGGTAAAGGTAAGAGGACCTTATTTTCCGACCCTGCAGGCCCTGCCTCCGCTTATCATAGGCACGACGGTTGCGGACGTGGCAGCGATTTCAGGCAGTATGGACGGATGTACCAGTGAAGCGGACAGGTGATTTTAATGATCGAAATTCCTGAATTAATAGTGCCTTTTATTCCCTGGATCCGCGGGGTTGTGGGCCTTGCTCTTGTTGGTGCCATTTTCCTGGGCGCAATGGGTGCGGTCTGGATTGAGCGTAAACTCTCAGCCGACATCCAGTTCAGGTACGGGCCTATGAGAGTAGGCAAGTTCGGGCTCCTGCAGCTCGTGGCTGACGCTATCAAGCTCTTTACTAAAGAAGACCTGAGGCCGAAGAACGCTGACCGCCTTCTTTTCGACAATGCCCCTATTTTCCTGATGAGCTCGGTTTTCCTGATGCTTGTTGCAATCCCCGTGGGAGCGGTCTTCATAGGCGGCGTCGAATACCCGCTGGCAGTCACCGAAATGGATATCAGTATCCTTTATATCGAGGCAATGTCCTCTATTTCGATCTTCGGGATCTTCATGATGTCCTACGGTTCGAACAACAAATATTCCCTGCTCGGGGCTTTCAGGAACTTTGCCCGGATGGTCGGGTATGAAGTCCCCCTCGGAATTACGGTTATCAGTGTTGCTGTTATGACCGGGTCCCTGAACATCGTGGAAATCGCTCAGGGCCAGGGGCTTGTCTGGAACATTTTCCTGCAGCCGATAGGATTTGTTGTTTTCTTTATTGCCCTTATGGCTGATATGGGAAGACTTCCTTTCGACCAGAACGAGTCTGAAGAAGAACTGGTCGCAGGATGGGTTACCGAATACAGCGGAATGCGTTTCGGGCTCGGGTTCTTTGCCGAGTATATCCACATGATCCTGGGTTCTTTCCTTGTGGCGCTTCTTTTCCTTGGCGGCTGGAACGTACCGGCTTTTGTTGCAAACAACCCGGTGCTGGGCCTGATTGCCCCCACAGGTTTCCTGCTTCTTAAAACTGCCCTTGTCCTGTGTACTATCGTCATGATGAGATGGGCTGTTCCGAGATACAGGATCGACCAGGTGGTAGACCTGAGCTGGAAAAGACTGCTGCCCCTATCCCTTCTGAACCTTGTTTGGGCAGTGGGCCTTGGGCTCTATCTGGGAGTGTGAAAGCATGGTTCTTAAAAATATCAGATATGCGCTAAAAAACATCCCTAAGAAACGCGTAACCAGGCTGTGCCCCGAAGTGGAAAGCCCGCTTTCCGACAGGTTC
>DUKH01000123.1:6916-12947 GCA_013329415.1 Methanosarcinaceae archaeon
TATTGCGCCGGGTAGTGGAAAACAGCGCTGGTTCCCGGAAATTGATATCGGTCACTGCCTCTTCTGTGGGCTTTGCATTGACCAGTGCCCGAAAGGTGCCCTTTCCAGCGGGAAGGAATATTGCAAGGGCGTTGTCAAGTGGACTCACAAAGACATGCTCATGACCCCTGACAAACTTGCCAGGGAAGTCGATATTGCGGAAGGTGATGAGAGATGATCGGACTTGAAACGATCGGAGCCTTTGTTGAAATGGCCGCCTTCGGGCTTTTTTCCGTAATCACGGTCTTCTTCGCAATCTTTGTGGTTATCGCAAAGGATGTTGTGAGAGCCGGGCTTGCCCTTATCATGTGCATGTTCGGTGTGGCAGCGCTCTATCTCCTCTTGAACGCCCAGTTCCTCGGAGTTGTCCAGGTGCTGGTCTATATCGGAGCTATCGGGGTGCTGATCCTCTTTGCCGTGATGCTTACCAAGCGTGAACTCGGAGGTAGTTCCAATGCAGATTAACCGGCCCGCAGCCCTTGCAGTGGTCCTGCTTTTCCTGGCCGTTGTGGTCCTGGGAACCTTCGGGACTTCCTGGAACACCGTGTCCGAACTGCCTGAAAACCCGGCTGACCCGAGTAACGTTGAAGGCCTGGGGATGCTGATCTTCACCCAGTATGTGATTCCCTTCGAGATTATGTCAATAGTCCTGTTAGCCTCCCTGATAGGGGCAATCTATATGGCAAAAGGAGAGGGCAGCAAATGATTCCCTTAAACTTTTACCTCGGCCTTGCAGCCCTGCTTTTCTCCATCGGGCTCTACGGCGTAATGACGCATAAAAGCGGTATCAGGCTGATCATGTGCATCGAACTCATGCTCAACTCCGCAAACCTGAACCTTGTGGCTTTCTCAAGCTACACGGATACCCTGAACGGACAGGTCTTTGCCCTGTTTTCCATTGCCCTGGCAGCCGCTGAGGCAGCGATCGGGTTTGCGATCTTCATGGCAATCTACAGGATGCATGACAGGATCAACCTTGACGAACTTAACCTTCTGAGGTGGTAAAAATGGCACTGGAAGAACTTGCATTTTTGATCCCGGTGCTTCCGGCACTTGCGTTTGTAATCACCTTCTTCTTCGGGAAGAAGTTGCCCTCGGGAGGGGCAATTATTCCGATAGCAGCCATTGCCGCCTCCTTCGTAATCTCTTTAATGATTACTCTCGGCCTGCTGGCAAACCCGGAAGAGGTTGTCAGCCAGTCCGTTTCGTGGTTTGCAGTGCTAAACCTGGGAGTATTAATAGACCCCCTGGCTGCAGTCATGCTCTGCATGGTCTCCTTTGTGAGCCTGCTGATCCATATCTATGCAGTGGGCTACATGTCCCACGACCCTGCTAAACCCAGGTACTTTGCAGAAACCGCTCTTTTCACCGCGGCAATGCTGTCCCTGATCCTTTCGGACAACATCCTGCAGCTTTTCGTTTCCTGGGAACTTGTGGGGCTCTGTTCCTATCTCCTGATCGGGTTCTGGTTTGCAAAACCCTCGGCAGCATCCGCAGCCAAGAAAGCTTTCCTGACCACCAGGATCGGAGATGTGATGTTCCTTACAGGAATTATCGTACTCACCGCTGACCTCCTGAAGCTTGCAGGCGGGTTCACCGAAGGGGTATACCTGCTCCGCTTTGACGAGATCTTCAGCTATATCCCTGAACTCTCGGCTATGCAGGCAAACTTCCTCGGCTTTGAAGTGAGCCACCTTACTATTATTACTCTGCTCTTCTTCGGAGGCGCCGTCGGTAAATCCGGGCAGTTCCCGCTCCATGTGTGGCTGCCTGACGCAATGGAAGGCCCGACAACCGTTTCAGCCCTCATCCATGCAGCAACAATGGTTACTGCGGGGGTCTACCTGGTCGCAAGGACCTTCCCGATGTTCATTGCAGCTCCCGACTCTTTGATGGTAGTTGCCTACTTCGGAGGCTTTACAGCTCTCTTTGCAGCAACCATGGGCATTGTAATGAACGACCTCAAGCGTGTGCTTGCCTTTTCAACCATCAGCCAGCTCGGGTATATGATGCTGGCCCTGGGTCTGGGGGCAACCATCGGGCTTGAAGCAGTGGGCGTGTCCCTCTTCCACCTGATCAACCACGCATTCTTCAAGGCGCTTCTCTTCCTCTGTGCCGGAAGTGTGATCCACGCAGTGGGCACCCATGACATGAGAGAACTCGGAGGCGTTGCGAAAGTCATGCCGATAACTGCGGCTACAATGACCGCTGCAGCTCTTTCCCTTGCAGGCTTCGGGATTCCGGGGACTTCAATCGGGACAAGCGGTTTCTTCTCCAAGGACCCGATAATCGAGAACGCTTACCTGCTTGGAGAACACAGCGGTAACTGGATTCCCTACATTTTCTCAATCGTAGCCGCGCTCCTGACCGCAGTCTACATCTTCAGGCTGATCTTCATGACCTTTGCAGGAAAGCCGAGGAGCAACTACGGCGGGCACGAGGGCCCGGGAGTTATGACCGTTCCGCTCAGCATCCTGGCAGTCTTTGCCCTTGTCTTCGGTGGGCTTACCAGGACCGGTTTCATGGAGTTCCTTGAGGAAACCTTTACAAACAGTTTTGTAAATGTGGACATCGGAAGCCTTGCAGGGCTTGGAGGAAACGAAATTGTCCATGCCGCAGGGCACGAGCCGCTCCTTATCCTCTGGATGCCGGTAATTATTGCCCTTGCAGGTCTCGGGATTTCCTTCGTGCTCTACTACCTCAGGGCAGTGGACCTCGGAGCTGTGGCTTCTATGAAGAACCCGGTCTACAAGCTGCTCTACAGGCGCTACTACCAGCACGAGATCTTCACCGAATTCTTCTCAATCGGGGTGGTCTACGGCGTTGTTGCCTTCCTGGGACAGGTGGTTGACGTGATTATTGACAGCATTGTGGAAGCAATCGGAATCGTTACGGTCGCAGCAGCCGATGCACTCAGGCGGGTGCAGACAGGGGTCGTGCAGACCTATGCAACCGTCGTGATCGCGGGTGTGGGCCTGTTGATAATACTTGTTAAGTTGATAATGGAGGTGCTTTAATGCTGCCGGTAGCATCGTTGCTGATTCTGGTGCCGCTGATTTTTGCAGCAGTGACCTTTTTCACAAAAACGAAAGAACAGGCTGCAGGCATGGGCCTGCTCGGTTCGCTTGTAACGCTCGGAATCACCCTCTACGCCTACATGAACTTTGACAGCAGCACGGCTGCCATGCAGTTCTTTGAGTCGATGGAGTGGATTCCTTCCCTCGGGATCAGTTATACCGTGGGGATTGACGGCATTTCCATGCCCCTGATCCTCCTGAACGCGATAGTAATCCCGCTGCTTGTTGTTTATTCCTGGAGCGAGGACAGAGAAGCCCCCAACAGGTTCTACGGGCTGATCCTTGCCATGCAGGCAGCAGTTATAGGGGTCTTTGTGTCCCTTGACTTCTTCATGTTCTACATCTTCTGGGAACTCACCCTGATCCCCCTCTTCTTCATGGTGAACATCTGGGGAGGAGAAAAGCGGGCCCATGCGTCCTACAAGTTCTTCATTTACACGCATGTCGCTTCCCTGGTGATGCTCCTCGGGATCTTCGGGATCTTCTATGCCTCCTGGCAGCAGACCGGGGTGCCCACCTTTGACATCAGGGAACTGATCTCCCAGTACCAGTTCTTTGAGTCCGGAATGCTGAAAGACGCCATTTTCCTGGCGCTTCTCTTCGGGTTCCTGGCAAAAATCCCGTCCTTCCCCTTCCACTCCTGGCTTCCGGATGCCTATTCCGAAGCCCCCACCGCAGGCAGCGTGCTTTTTGTCCTGCTCAAGATCGGAGGGTACGGGCTCTTCAGGATCATACTCCCTATGCTCCCGAACGCAGGCAGCCCTGACCTGTTCATTGTTCTGATGGGCTTGCTCGGGTCGGTCAGCATCCTCTACGGAGCTCTCCTGGCGCTCAGGCAAAAGGACCTCAAGCGTATGATCGCCTACTCCAGTGTGAGCCACATGGGGTACGTGACCCTCGGTGCTGCAGGCCTGGTTGCCCTTTCGGTCTCAGGCGCAATGTTCCAGCAGTTTTCTCACGGGCTGATTATGGCAATCCTGTTTATGTCGGCAGGAGCGATCCACAGCAGTGCAGGGACAAGGATCATCAACGACCTTGGCGGGCTTGCCCAGAAGATGCCAAAGCTGACAGTTATCATGATGCTTGCTTTCATGGCTTCGCTTGGCCTTCCCGGGCTGACCGGTTTCATTGCCGAGTTCCTGGTGCTGACCTTCACTTTCGCGAACCTGCCAGGCTTTGTGGTGATAGCTCTCCTGGCAATCGTGATTACCGCTGGCTACCACCTCTGGGCAATGCAGCGGGCAATGTTCGGAGTGTATAATGAGAAGCTCGGGGACGTGAAGGACATCAACTCCCTCCAGGTCTTTTCCATGGCAATAATTGCCCTCCTGGTGCTCTACTTCGGTCTGCACCCGAATCCGGTGCTTGATATGATGATTACTAATTCGGAAGCAATAGTCAGCCTGGCGGCTGGAGCGGGGGTGTGAAAAATGGTAGACCTTATGTTACTCGCACCTGAAATCGCAATCGCGGTTACCGGCCTTTTTGTCCTGGTTACGGGGATTTTCATGTCCCCCCAGGCAAAGAACATGCTCGGCTACCTGGCAACCTTCGGGGTCCTGGCTGCCCTTGGCCTTACGGTCGCAAGCTTCGGAAGCGAAGCGGTGATGTTCTCGGGAACGGTCAGTATCGATGCCCTTTCCCAGTTCTTCAAGCTGGTCTTCCTGGCAGTCGCTCTGCTGGTCTCGGTAGCTGCCATTAAGTATAACGAGGACAGCGAACACACTGAGGAATTCTATGCCCTGGTGCTCTTTGCAACCTTCGGCATGATGTTCGTGGCTTCAGCCAATGACCTGATCGTGCTCTTCTGCGCTTTCGAACTTGCAAGTCTCGCAACCTACGCCCTTGCAGGCTATGAGAAACAGAACCCGCGGTCCCTTGAAGCCGCTATGAAGTACTTCGTGATCGGCTCGGTCTCGGCTGCCCTGATGCTCTTCGGGCTTTCCTTTGTCTACGGGGCAACCGGCACGACCAGCATCCCCCTGATCGCTGCAAACAGCGGCCTTCTGGTAGACAACCCGATCGGGCTTGTGGCAGTGGTCCTGCTGATTGCAGGTTTCGGTTTCAAGATGGCCCTTGTGCCCTTCCACATGTGGGCTCCTGACACCTACCAGGGTTCCCCCTCGGTCGTGTCCGCCCTCCTTGCGGCAGGGTCCAAGAAGATGGGCTTCGTGGCAGCCTTCAGGATCTTTATCGTGGCTCTCATCGCCCTCCAGCCTGACTGGCAGCTTGCCTTTACGATCCTGGCGGTCGTTACCATGACCTTCGGAAACGTGGTGGCTGTCGCCCAGACCAGTGTCAAGCGCATGCTCGCCTACTCTTCCCTGGCCCAGGCCGGGTACATCGCAATGGCTTTCGTGGTAATGACCCCAATGGCTCTTGCAGGCGGTATCCTCTACGCCCTTGCCCACGCCTTCATGAAGGCAGGCGCATTCATCGCAGCAGGTGCCGTGGTCTGGATGGTGACCTCCGAAAAGAAAGGCAACCTGGAAGTCCCCGACCACCTGGACAGCTTCAAGGGCCTTGGCAAGAGAATGCCCATCGCTGCCTTTGCAATGATGGTCTTTGTCTTCGCCCTTGCAGGAATCCCGCCAACCGCGGGCTTCATGGCAAAGTTCGTGCTCTTCTCCTCGACCATCGAGGCAGGTATGACCTGGCTGGCTGTGATCGCGATCCTGAACAGTGCCCTTTCCCTGTTCTACTACGCACGGCTCGTGATGTACATGTACTTCCTGCCCCCCGAAGGCGAAAAGATCGGAACTCCCCTCCCGTATGCCCTCGCTCTCCTGCTTGCAGTGGCAGGCGTACTGGTAATCGGAATCTGGCCCGAACCCTTCGTGCAGTGGGCTCTCGAAGCAGCAAGTGTACTGGTCTAAGGAAACAAGGAGGAAAAGATATGGCAGACTGTGATCTAT
>DUKH01000223.1:0-3915 GCA_013329415.1 Methanosarcinaceae archaeon
TTTGCTGGCCTTCTCTTTGCTGACCTTCTCTTTGCCGACCTTCTTTTTGCTGATGATTTTATCGCATCTTACCTCACACAACCCCAAACTCTCCCAACCCCCGCGCACGTGGCAACTATTTCTGAAAAAAAAGAAGGAAAGGAACCTAATTCCCAGTATCCGGCTCAAAACAGCTATTTTGTCATGAATTAAAATTTAGGATATGATGATCCATTCTATTATATCTGACAATACAAGTATGTATTTTTAATGATTTATAATTAGATTAAGACAAATGTAGATTCATACAGGATAAATATATATAAGATGGAAGGATTCGACCCCTCGTATAAAACCTATATTATAATTTTATTAAAAAAGGAATGAGAAATTATACAGATCGTACACCTTTCAGACATACACTTTTCAGAAACGTACTTTGTGCCGAAAATTGCGGATTCAATGGTTGAGAGCATAAACGGGCTTTCCCCTGATATCGTGGTGATCACGGGAGACCTGACGGAAAACGGGTTTTCCGCCGAATACGACGGGGTAAAACAGTTTATTGACAGGATCGAATGTAAAAATAAGGTCCTTGTCCCCGGAAATCACGATTCGAAAAATGCCGGATACCTCCATTTTGAAGACCTCTTTGACGACCGGTTCTCCACCCACAGGCTCGGAAACGTTACCGTTGTCGGGGCTGACTCATCCCAGCCGGACCTTGACGAAGGGCATGTGGGAAGAGAAAATTACGGCTGGATCAGGGAAGCTTTTACCGGAGACGAATTCAAGGTCTTTGCCCTGCACCACCACCTAGTCCCGATCCCCCTTGCGGGCAGGGAAAACACCGTCCTGGTGGACGCAGGAGACGTCCTTAACCTCTTAAATGGCTGTAAGGTGAACCTTGTCCTCTGCGGGCACTGCCACATCCCCTGGGTCTGGAACCTTAACAACATGCTCGTGATAAACGCAGGGACCATCTGCTCCTCCAAAACCCGGGGCAAGACCACCCAGTGTTATAACCTGATCGAGGCCGAGAAAGGCAGAAATGAAGACGGAAAATGGGAAGCTGGAAAAATAGAAAGTGGGAACTGGAAGGTCCGCGTCTCCAGGATCTTCTCGGAAGGGAACCGGGAACTGGTTGCTGAAACCGTGATGTGAGGATTTTTAAGAACCCTCCTTTCCTCTCTCACTAATCCCCTCCATTTTTATTTTAATCTCAAATATTCCCTCCATTTTTATTTTAGTTTTAGAGTTCTCCCTTTTTCATTTGTCTCACTCTCACAAACGAAATGATAAATGGAAATAAAAAGGAGTTTGAAAAATAAGCAGAGAAAAATATGAGTACTGCTGTATTTTTCTAAAATGTAGCAGTACTGCCATAAAATAGACTAAACAATCATTATTTCCCCAGCCTTATATAATTTGCAGTCCTATTATTGATTGGGCATCTGAGAAATACTCTTTTCTGATTTAAAATCCCCCAATCTCTCACCCCCTTCAACCACCCAACATACCCCAAAATCAGATGCCTCATCTCCATTTCATTCTGATTTCCACACCTCATTCTGATTTCTATTTCATTCTGATTTCCACACCTCATTCTGATTTCTATTTCATTCTGATTCCCACACCTCATTCTGATTTCTATTTCATTCTGATTCCCACACCTCATTTTGAAAGTTAATTATATCATCAATTCAGGAGAAATAACCTGATCAGTGAGGTACCTGAAATGAGCCTGATTTCTTTTGATCTGGAAAAGTGCACAGCCTGCGGGACATGTTCCGAGATCTGTCCTGTGCACATTATTATGCCCGGTGAGGACGGTTATCCATCCCTACCCGCTGAAAATGAGCCCTTCTGCTCCCGCTGCGGACACTGCGAAGCCGCCTGCCCGGCAGATGCTATCCAGGGAAATTACGAGACCTTCCCTCCGGAAAACGACATCGCGGATACCACGCAGCTCAGTCCCGAAGTGTTCACGAAATATGTACAGAGCAGGCGCTCAACAAGGACTTTCAAGAACAAAGCGGTCGAAAAAGAAAAGATAGCCGGAATCCTGGAAGCGGGCCGTTTTGCCCCCTCGGGCATGAACGCCTAGCCCGTGAAGTGGCTTGTGATAACCGATCCCGGCGAGGTCAAAAAGCTTGCGGGACTCACGATCGACTGGATGCGCATGATGGCAGAAAACGAAGACGCTGTACACCCGCTAAAGCCGGTCTTCCCCGCCCTTGTCGGCCTCTGGGACGCAGGTCTCGACCCCATCTGCCGGGGAGCACCCTGCCTGGTATACGCCTACGCCGAAAACACGCTTGCATATACCGACAGCATCATCGCCCTGAGCACCTTTGACCTGATGGCTCCTTCCTTTGAGCTTGGCACCTGCTGGGCAGGGCTCCTGCAGATCGGAGCGATGGAGTATCAGCCTCTGAAAGACGAACTGGGGATTCCCGAAGAATATGTCCCGCAATACGCGCTGATGGTAGGGTATCCGAAATATAAATTCAAAAAGATTCCGGGAAGAAAGCAGGCGGACATTATCTGGAGATGATTTTTCCGGATGACCGAAATTTGCTTATGACCTGAATTTACTTTTTACCTTCTACTTTTTTTTGATAGCCCTGCATTATTCAGTCGATGTTATTAAGTCGAATAAGAGCAATGTCTGGCTCAAAATTCCGGATCAGGACCCCGGACAACCGGAAAAAGTCCTGAAATATGTCCCCGTACAGCATAAATAGCCCTATCACGTCGTTCTTGTCCACGGGCGACGAAGGAGCCCGGCCTTTACAAAAGAAAAGTTTAAAGAGATTAAAAAGAAGAAAAGACAAAACCGAGAATTTTAAACACAAATAAAAGAACATTAATTTTGATTTATTTTTTACTTTTTTTAGCACCTCTATTTTTTGTGAGGGCCGCCAGGCAAGCTGGCGGAAGCTTTCGAATCTCTCCGCGGAAAAAAGGTTTCCCGGGTCAGATGAGATCGGTCAAATTAAAGGTTTCCCGGACTAACCAGTTCCTTGACTAACGAAAACAATATCAACCGAAGAGGGAGGGAGAACCCTTTTTACCTTCTACTTTTTTACCTTCGGAGCTCATTCAAAAAATCTTCTGGCATCGTGCAGTTTACGGGGTTTCCCCAGCAGGATGCAGACATCATTTGCCTGAATAAGAGTACAGCCGTCGGGAGTGTGTATCATATCGGAGTCTCGCCGGATTGAAAGGACTGTAACTCCGTGTTTTTTTCTGAGTTCCATGTCTAAAAGGTTTTTCCCGGCTATTTCGGAGCCTTCATTCACCCGGATGACAATGATTTCTATGCCTGGGAGGTCTTTTCTGATGTTGAAATTGACGGCCTTTCCATCGGAGAGCTTTCGCAACATCCCATAGCCGTCAGCCCGAATTTCTCGGACTAATTTCTCAATATCTTCTCCGGGAACAAGGTACTTTTCAAGGAGGCGGACAAAAACCTCAACTGAAGTCTCGTATTCTTCGGGAATGATTTCTTCCGCGCCCAGGGCATGCAGAGGTTCCATTTCGCGCAGGTAGCGGGTCCTTGCAATGATATGGATTTTAGGGTTCAGGTGTTTTACCATTTTCACGGCCTTCCTGGTAGCAGCAGGGTCTGAAATCCCAATAACAAGAATACGTGCATCCCTTATTCCGGCATGTTCCATTACAGCTTCGTAAGTGGCGTCCCCATAGTAGATCCGTTCCCCTCTGGCTTTTTCCCGACGGACTATTTCAGGGTTTATTTCTATAATGATATAGGGAATACCCGCGGTTTTTGCTGCTTTTGAAACTGTCCTGCCGTTAAAACCATACCCGACAATTATGAGGTGGTCGTTAAGCTTGAGCTCTTCACCAGCCTTAATTTTCCCGGAACCAGGGTACGATTTATCGGAATTCAGTTTGTCAGGGTGCGGTTTG
>DUKH01000223.1:4299-8344 GCA_013329415.1 Methanosarcinaceae archaeon
GGTGCGGTTTGTCAGGGTGCAGCTTGCCGAAATGCCGTTTGTCAGAGCGCAGTCTATTGGAATAGAGCCCATGCACCAGTTTCGTGTCGGAAACCTTCCTGAGGAAGAAGTCCACAACTCCGGGAGACCCGTTTATAACAAAGGGGGTGATGCCCATCGTGAGTATGGAAACGGCAAGGAAAGTCTGGTAAGTGTTTTGGTCCAGAAGATTGAATTCCAGGCCGAACTTCGAAAGGACGAAGGAGAACTCCCCCACCTGGGATAAGGCAAGCCCCGTGAGCAGGGTGGTGCGGAGAGGATAGCCGAGTAAAAAGGTTGCAATGGCTCCGGAAAGTGCTTTCAGGAAGACGACGGCAAAAGCCATCAGGATGAAGACATGGGGATTTTCCAGGAAATACTGCACATCCAGCAGCATGCCAATGGACACGAAAAAAAAACTCATGAATACATCTTTAAAAGGCATGATGTAACCCGTGGTCTGCTGGCTGTATTCGGATTCGGAAATGACCAGTCCTGCCAGAAAAGCCCCAAGAGCAAGAGACAGCCCTGCACTGGAAGTAAGGAGGGCCGTTGAAAGGCAGATGAAAATAACGCTTAGAAGGAACAATTCCCTGCTGCGGGTACTTGCAACGTAATAGAGCAGCCTGGGAACAATATAGCGGGCACTGAGAATAACCAGCAGGATGATCCCTACCCCTTTCAGGAGGAGGGTGGAAAGTGAGCCTGTGAGTTCTTGCGAGACCCCTGCCAGCAGAGGTGTGACAAGGATCATGGGCACGATAATGATGTCCTGAAAGATCAGGACTGCAAGCGAGGTCCGCCCGTGGGGGCTGTAGACCTCGGACTTTTCCTGAAGGATTTTGAGCACTATTGCAGTACTGCTCAGGGAAATAAGAAAACCTATGAACACCGAACTTGCCCTGCTGAAACCCATCTGCATACATAACAGGAAAACCAGTAAAATTGTCAGAAGGATCTGGAGAGTACCGCCTGCAAGAACGGTCTTCTTTATCTCCCAGAGTTCCTTCAGGGAAAGTTCAACCCCAATAATAAATAGCAGGAAGATGACCCCAAACTCCGCAAGGATTTCCACTCCCTGGGTCTCTCCAATCAGTCCCAGTCCATAAGGCCCCAAAAGCATGCCGGTTACAAGGAAACCCAGCACCGAAGGAACCGCAAATTTGTGGAATATGGAAAGAAGAAGAATAGAAACCCCAAGTATGATGTCAATGTTTCCTAACAATGATTCCATAATTGTTCTCCGGCGAAGCAGTGTAATTGAATCGCTTGATCAAACATTTTTTATTTATCCATTTCTTTCAGGGATAAGCAAGAAAGTGATAAAGATAGGCTGACAGGTAATAAAAATCAGCACTAAAGAGATAAAAACGAAATATAGGCAGATGTCTGCATATTATATTATATTAGTATATTAAAAGATTTTAAACATTGCGGAAAATTTTCTTTATGTAGAAAGCCCTGAAAACCCATGGTGACACTTCTGACCCCGGCAAAACCAGAGCCAGAAACGAAGACCGAACGAGAAGTGACCATAGATTGACGCAAAACAGGATCCTTCTCATTGAAAACACAATCGCCGAGCTAAAAAATCGGAACTTATAGAGCTGAGTATCATTGCAAGTTTTTGAAGATATCTATATATAACAGACAATTCAACATTTAAGTATGGGAACTCCGGAGTTTGAGAAAAAGGTTATGGAAGAACTTAACTTCATCAAAAAACAGCTAGGGGAAATAAGGGAACATATGGTTGACATAGATACCATCCTTACCTGGGAAGAAAATGAACTCCTAAAAGCAAGTTTTCAAAATGAAGCGGAAGGGAAACTGAAATCCCTGAAAAAAATGGAAGAAGAAATGGGTTTACAGAAAGATCATGATTCAGATATATTTGAAATATTTCTTGATGAAGACTCCCAATCTTTCCTGGAAAAATCCAACCTGTATACGGACTACCGGACCATGGAAATCATCAAAAAGTTAACAACAGACCCTGTGCCTCCCGGAGCAAAGAGAATTATAGAGAGCAAGGAAGAACTTTTCAGGTTGAGAGCCGGCCACTACAGGTTCCTGTACAGGATAAATTTTATGAAAAGCAAAATAACTGTTTTAAAGATTGAACACTTAAAATGTACTTACTGTTAAATAGAAACCTCATTCTGAGAAATGACAGATAAGTCCAGAAATTATATCGCATACCGGTTATCTCCCTAAAACCCTCCACTCCGGCTTTTTCCCTTCAATCCTCTCAAGCTCCCCCCTTTCAACCAGGTCAGCCAGAATATCAAGAAGCTCTTCTCCCCCTATTTCAGTCTCGTACCTTTCCTTAAACCCGGCTATGATCCCGACAAGGTCCAGAGTCCTGTCCCCAATAACCTTTTCCGCAAACCCTGCCAGGTCTTCATAGCGGGCCCAGGGGTAGATGATCCAGCGCCATTTGACGATTTTTTGTGCGTAAAAATCCGGGGTGAAGACAGAACAGATTTTATGCTGGAGAACTGCGGTCCTGATTTCTGCGGGGTTCAGGCTCTGCACATGGTCCACCGCAAGGCAGAGGGTATCCCCGGTGTCGGTAACGTCGTCCACGATGAGCACTTTTTTCCCGCTGATGTCCACAGAGATGGGAAATTTGATCCGGGTTTCTTCCTGCATATCCGCAGCCCGGGTGTAGTGTTCGATTTTCATGGAGGTAAGGTCATTGAAAAGGAGAAAATCCGCAACCATCCTCCCCGGTACATAGCCTCCCCTCCCTATGGCTACGATAAGGTCAGGCTGGAAGCCGGAAGCCTTGATTTTCCGGGCGAGTAACCTGGAAAGCCTGCAGGCTTCCCTGAAACTGATCAGTTCGCACCTGAATGAGTCCTGCTCTACCGGAGAGCGCCGGAACTGCTTGCTTTTTTCCCGCATCTTGATAAATTTACCGTTCACAGATTCACTATATGCCGATCAACCATCAATAGATCAACCGGTCAATACCCGGAAGACCCTGAAGCTTCACTTACCGAAATCTCGTACTCAGGGGAGAAGATTTCTGCATCATCAACCACAGCATAAGCCCTGAAATATATGTCTCCTGAAATAGGAGCCCTCAACCTGAACTCGAATTCTTTGGGAGTGGTGCCGCCCTGGGGAGAACTTTTTGTCGGATAGTCAGCCAGGCTTTCATTCCCACTTTCGGACCCGCTTATAAGTACAGTTTCACTTATTTCTCCGGGGGTTCCGCCCGTAACTTCCCAGCGGACGGTAAAGTATTCCCCGCCCTCAATGCTCGTGGGATAGTCAAGCACCTCGATCCCCTGAGATCCGCCTGAAACTCCTTCGGATTCGTTTTCAATCTCCGGTTCAATTTCTGTCTCTGGTTCAATCTCTGGTTCAAGTCCGGGTTCAAGCCCGGGGACAAGTCCGGGTTCAAGCACTTCTATGCTTTGTTCATCAGACCAGTAACTGGTTTCGTCAACAATCGCATGGGCTCTGAAATACACCGTACCTGCTTCTTCAAGCACCAGCGAGTCTTCGAATTCGGCAGGAATCGACCCGTTTTTCGGGACGGTCAGAAAGGGGTAGCTTTCCAGGGTCAACTCCCCGCTTACGGGTTCGGGGCCATAGTGGACGGCAGTATGCGAGATTTCCGTTTCAACAGGACTATTTACCTGCCAGCGGACCAGGAAACTCTGCCCCGTTTCCACGGATTCGGGGGCTTGGAGTACCTCAACACTGACTTCCCCACCTTCAACACCTTCAGCACCTTCAACACCTTCAACACCTTCAGCGCCTTCGACGCCTTCGACACCTTCAGCACCTTCAGCATCTTCTACGGCTTCCTCAGCATCTTCAACTCCCGGAGCCGGGATTTCTTCAGGAAGCGGAATATCTTCAGGAACCGGCTCTATTCCTTCATCCCCTTCATCTTCCGCACAGCCTGATGCGAACAAAAGGACAGAAATGCAAATCAAGACATACAAGGTATGAACCACTCGCTTCATAGACACAAACCCTCCATTCAACTTACTCTACCTCAACTTCT
>DUKH01000223.1:8679-10811 GCA_013329415.1 Methanosarcinaceae archaeon
TACCTAACTTACTCTACCTCAAATTGTCTCAAATTACCTAACTCAACTTTTACCTAACTCAAATTACCTCATTCAGCCTCATAAAGTTCGGTTTCGGGGTGGAATGCGTACCATGCGAACCAGAAATCCCGCTCCTTTACGATTTCTTCCCCGGTTTCCAGGTTCGTGACGGTAACGATGCCTGCCTCATCCCTTTCGACTTTAATCGGGACACCGTTCACGGTGTCCTCAATAACCCCCTCTTCAATCAGGTCGGACTCACGATAGGCCTTGAAAACCCCGTCGACTTCGATCCCGAAGATCACGGTTTTCGGGTGCACGCTGCTGTCATCTTCGTTTTCCACGGGGAAGAAGAGGAAACTGTCCTCATAGTAGTTCCCGTAGGGGTCCCGCCCGTAAGGCCGGTCAAAGCCCGTATCCTGGTTCAGGACTTCGGAATCCGGGCGGGCTTCTTTCCAGTCCCTCCAGACCACCGTGTCAACAGAGATCGGATTCAGCCTGATGCCGGCCATTTCCCCGACAATCGCAAGCCCGTCGATCTGGGTCCAGTAAGAGCCGGTCTTCCGGTCGTACATGACCAGGTTTGAATTATAGAGTTTCCCCGAGACTCCGAACTCAACGGCTTCCCCGTCTATAGTACGCTCATAGGCAATGCCCGAGCCACAGAGAGGGCAGTATGTAACCAAGATCGGGTCCCCTGAGATTTCGTCATTTACGATCTCGTGCCAGACCATGATCTGGAGCGGATAAACCCTTTTTACATCCCTGTAGACGAGAGCAAGCACAAGTTCGTCATCCCGGATCCAGGCATCCGCCTCCTCCACGCCCACGTACTTCGGGGAATCAATTGACGGGATCCCGTCTTTAGGAGGCCCCCCGGAAACCAGCTTATCCGGTTCTATTATGAACTTTTCCCCGTCCGAACCGACCCTGATTTCCAGCCCCTCCGGAGTCGTACCGACTACTTCCTCTTCCCCGTTTTCGATACAACAGCTGCTCAGGATGCCTGCAAGGATAAGCACAAACATCAAGAACATCCCAAGCCGCCTGTCCCTTTGCATAAGCATTCATAATCCCCCCGTCAATGAAAATAATTAATAATACAATGGATTTTCCTTACCTCAATTTTCCTTATACTATTTTGCCTGAGTCAACTTCGCCGGAGTCCACTTTGCCTGATTCCATTTCCAAAGTATCATTATGCCTGTCCAACCTTTCCTGAAAACACCTCACCCGAATATCCTGAACACGAAAACCAGATAATAAACGGAAACCACCAGCATGACAATCCCGGTAACCAGGTTGATATTTCTCCTGTTTTTGACCAGGAACCCGATGATCTGCCTGCTCGACCGGGTGGAAACGGCCGAGAAAAGCAGGAGGGGGAAGCCAATCCCCAGGCCGAAAAAAAGAAAACGCAGCATATTTACGCCAAAAGCCGGGCTGGAGGCCGCAATTGCAAACATGGTCGCGATAAATGCCGGCTGACATGGGACCACTATCGCCCCGAAAAAGAAACCGTAAAGAAAAGCAGTAACATAGGGGTTCCCGACCCTGGGAGCCCAGCCCCTCGGGACGTACTTTGCCACGTCCACGTCGAAAATCAGGATGAGGCTGATAAAGATCAGGATTCCGAATGCTATAGGGGACACAACGCCAATGACTTTTGTAAGGGAAACCTGCAAAACCGTTGTGAACACGAATCCCAGGATGAGCATGAAGGTAATGACTCCTGCCGTGATGATCAGTCCGAATAAAACCAGCATTTTTCGGTTTCGTTCTTCTCCTTCCCCTCCGCTCTTGCCCAGCTGGTTCGAAAGGTAGGCTAAAAATCCCGGGTAGAGCGGGATAACGCAGACCGCTGTCAAAGGAGTTAGCAGCCCGAGCAAAAAAGCCCTGGATATCTCCAGTAAATAATTTGTCGTTTAGTGCTCCCCCCTTCAACACAGGAAATTCCCCAACTCACCTGGCAATACTCCCTTTTTGAAACTCTCCGTGCAATCCGAAGTTTACCGGGAATCTGGTTTTACACCCCAGAAAACTTCAACATTTAATTTTCGAGCAATCAACGTCTGCCGCAACCAAAATTATTAGCACTAAGACTTGAAAACAATCAAACCTGTCAGCAATCA
>DUKH01000223.1:11176-12785 GCA_013329415.1 Methanosarcinaceae archaeon
TCAGCAATCAAACCTGTCAGCAGCCCTTCTCAATTTCTTCTTCCAGAAGAGCTACCGGTTTTACTCCCCTTTGCTCAAGCAGGCGGGTGGACTGGTCTTCGCAGACAAGTATCACAGGAGCCGCAGGAGCATTTACAACCGTTATCCCGAACTCATCTATGAGCTTCTGGGTCATTTCCGGGGGAGCCACTGCCGAGTACCATTTAAAGCCGTTGCTTTCCATATGGTTTCTTACGATTTCCTCATCTTCATTAGGGTCTACGTCCAGGGAAATATGGATAACCCCATTGCCTCCTTTACCCACCATCGTCTTGACTTCCTGCTGCTGTTTCAGGCAGGTAGGGCACCAGACTGCAAAGGTTTCGAGCAGGACAGGCTTCCCCTTGAATTCGCTTACACTGAAAGTCTCCCCGGTCCGGGTATCCACAAGTTCGTAGTCTTTCCAGTCGGCAGGAAGAGAACTTTCCCCGGCCTCGCCAACTTCACCTGCTTCCTCTCCTTCCTCAGCACCCTCTTCCACACACCCCGCAGCGAATAGAAGAAGTCCGATCAATATCAGGGAAATAAAACGGATACTCAAGAGATCTCTACCTATGAATAATCCCCCATAAATTATCCTGCTGGAATATATATAAAATTTCTTTTGGAAAATAAGTAATTAAGTCACTTTCCGGCTGATAAAGCTCCGTTCCTTTGGCCTCACTCCCTGAAAAATAACTTAAGAATTTAGCCCTCAAATGAAACCAGACATAAGAGTTGCAGATCCTCTAAAAAACCCGGAAAAGGAAGCAATAGCGGCACAAAAACGACATTTTTATATACCTGCCCCTCACTACTATTTTTCACCTTACAAAACGGATTTTTCTTGATAGTTTCAAAAGGAGGATCACAATTATGGACTTCAAGGCAATCCTTGCGTTACTGGTATTCTGTATGCTTTACTATATCTACCACATTTCCGCCGGCGCTATAGCCTGAGAAACACTCCAGAAAAAAGGAGGATCACAATTATGGACTTCAAAGCAGTACTTGCATTACTTGTGTTTGCAATTTTATATTACATATATCACTTTTCAGCCGGCGCCATAGCCTGAGAAACACTCCAGGAAAAGCCTGATAAGAAGAGTAAACAGAAAAGAGGCCGTCCTGAAGGGATCAGGGTAAGTTCACTGCAGTTATTCGGATAACTCTGTAATCCCTATAGCAAATATCCCTGTAGCCATTATTTATACCCGGATAGCTGGAGATGTCTGCACAGAGTTCCCTTCACAGACTGCCTCCGTCACTACAGCCCCCTAACACGAAAACCCATATGCAAAAGTCTCACTAAGTAGAGTAGCCCGTTGCAAACTCGGCAAAACAGCTCGGCACAACGGCTCAGCTCGAAGGGTAGATTAAAGGTTCGAAAAGGGCGCTTTGCACCAGCATATTTGTTATTTTATGCTTCTGGATACTTAAAAAATATATTAACAATATAATGTACCGGGGATTACTCCTGCAAGGGATTTTCCACCGGGGATACTTTTCCTCAGAATACTTTTCCTCAGAATACTTTTCCTCAGAATACTTTTCCTCAGAATACTTTTCCTCAGAATACTTTTTCTCAGAA
>DUKH01000223.1:13093-21421 GCA_013329415.1 Methanosarcinaceae archaeon
CAGAATACTTTTTCTCAGAATATTCCTGCCCGGAAATACATAACCTGAAAATATTTGAACAAAGGATGACATAAAGTTATTAAGGGACATCTGGATAGTGCAAAATAGAGGAATATAACAGAATAGAGCAATATAACAGAAAATTCGGGGGGATTTGATAGTGATGGATTTTTTGAAGAAAATAGATTTCAAAGTAGTGCTTACAATTCTTGTTTTCCTGATTCTTTATTACATATATCATTTCTCAGACGGCCGCCTTGTAGATTGAGGTTTATAAATTGAGCCTTGTTGATATAGAAAGAACTGAAAACTGAAAAGAGAACAGAATTAGAAGACAATCGAAATAAAAAAGTGAAAGAAAATTAGACATAACAGGTGCAAATCGAACGGGCAACCTGCTTTAATAAATATAATTGGTGGTTGGAAAGGGGTTACAGGTCATGCTTTCAAAGGAAGAAAACAAGATGGTAGAATTGGGGCTGACTTCCGTCGAAGAGAATTTTGACGAAGGGGTGCGCCAGGCCCTCGATTTTTTGAGTGAAGTCGGGACGGCTTATCTAAATGATAGTAAAGAGCATGAGGCAGAAAATGCGGTAGTTTCAATAAAGGCGATTGGAAAAGCCGCCACCATGCAGGGAATGGAAAATGCCGCTGTAAATTCCATCAGGGCTCTTGAAAGGATTTTACAGCGTTCCGTGGAACAGAAAACCGAAAGCACAACTATCAGTATCCTGCTTTCTTTCGGGACCATCGGGAAAGCTGCTGCGGAGCAGCAGATGGAAACGGTTGCCAAACTTGCCGCTTCGGTGCTTGGAAAAAGCGGAAATTCGGCGGCTCTCAGAAACGAGGAAAGGGAAACAATTGCCGTTGCGGTCGGGCTTGGGGAAATCGGGAAATCAGTTGCCAGGCTGAGGTTTCCTGACTTTTCGGAAAACACCGCAAACTGCATTTCCTGCCTGGGAGATACGGGAAAGCTCGCAGCCCAGCAAAAACTTGAAGATGCTGCGGTTGGAATCGAGCTCATGCTGGAA
This sequence comes from Methanosarcinaceae archaeon, assembly GCA_013329415.1. Classification (GTDB taxonomy): domain Archaea; phylum Halobacteriota; class Methanosarcinia; order Methanosarcinales; family Methanosarcinaceae; genus MTP4; species MTP4 sp9310u. The sequence continues at coordinate 14,125 of DUKH01000223.1, forward strand.
GAAATGGCAATTGCGGCAATGGCAGAGAACATGCAAAGTGCGGCAGGAAGCATTGCCGATTCCCTTGAGGAAATAGGAAAGAGTGCCGAGGAAGAAGAAATGGAAAACGCCGTTTTCCAGGCTACGTCATCCCTCCAGACCATCATGGCGCATGCTGAAAACAGGTATCTTAACGATGCCTCGATCGCAGCAAAGGTGGCCCTGGAATCTTTCAACGAACTTGACATAATCAACGATGAAGAAAACGTAAGAAAGATAGAAGAAATCAGGGAAACGATGAGGGGACTCTGGATAGGCTCCGCAGGCCTGAAACCTGAAAGTAAAAAATGAAGAAAAAAAATGAAGAAGAAAATGAAGAGAGAAAATGAAAAGAGAAAATGAAGAGCAAAGACCTTAAAACCTTCCTATAAACCGGTTTATAGCCTCATCCCCCACGATCCCGAGAAGCCTTCCTTCCCCGTCCACTACCGGCAGAGCCGAGATCCTGTGGAAATCCATTTTCCTGGCCGCAGTTTCAACAGCCTCCTCGGGGTTTGCCGTTATAACTTCTTTTGTCATAATCTCGTCGAGGGTCCGGCATTTTAACGCAAATGCCCTGGTAATGTCCCAGGCGGTTACGATTCCCACAAGTTTTTTTTCATCTGGTTTTCCTGGTTTTTCCGAAACCACGGGCAAATTGGTAATCCCTTCCCTGAACATTGTGCATGCCGCGTCTTCAATACTGCTTCCTTCCCCAATGGTAATTACATCTTCTGCCATGACGTCGGAAACGCAGAGCCGGGAGAGGAAATTGTGGAGAAGGTAATTCAGCTGCCCGGCTTCCAACAAAAAGGCATCATGCCCGTAATGGGACTCGATTTCCCGGTAAGTGACCTCCACGTTAGCGGCACTCAGAGCAGAGACTATCGCCTTTGACTGGTAGGGGGGATAGAGCCAGTCCGAACTAACGGAAATCACCAGGAAAGCCGCCTTCACGCCCCCGAAGCCTTCGATCAGGGAGCCGTTTCTGGAAAGGTCAAAGTAATCCACTGCTTTTGTGATGTAAAGATAGGAGTTTGCGTCAAAACGCCCGGTAAAGGAACTGCCCTGGTGGTGCAGGTAGCTCTGCACCGCAAAGTCCCGGGAAAAATCAAAAGCATATTCCTCCTTGTCCTGCAGTTCTCTGCCAAACTTCCGGTGCATGGACTCGTCACTCAGGTAAGTAATATGCCCGATCATCCGGGCAATGGCCAGCCCGTGAGCCGGAGGAGCTTCTGCCGGATAGTTCCCGCCTTTCCAGTCCGGGTCCGAGATAATTGCAAGCCTCCCTACCTCGTTAAAGGCTATATGCTGGGCAGAAGAAGTTGCCGTGGTCGCAATAGCAACTGCCTTTTCCACCATATCCGGATACGAAACCGCCCACTGTAGAACCTGCATCCCTCCCATGGAACCTCCCACAACTGCAAAAAGCCGGGAAATTCCCAGGTGCTCAACCAGTTTTTTCTGGGCATGTACCATATCCCCGATAGTGATAACGGGAAAATTCATGCCGTAAGGAGTTCCTGTCTCCGGGTTGATTGAAGCCGGTCCAGTGGAACCTTTGCAGCCCCCGAGGACGTTGGAACAGACCATGAAATACTTCTCCGTATCCAGGGCTTTTCCGGGCCCGATAATGCTGTCCCACCACCCGGGCTTCTTATCCCCTGCGTGCCACCCCGCGGCATGGGCGTCCCCGGTCAAGGCGTGGCAGACCAGGATAGCATTGCTTTTCTCCCGGTTCAGGGTCCCGTAAGTTTCGTAGGCTAACGTTAGCTCTTTGAGTTTGCCCCCGCCTTCAAGCAGCAACTCACCCTCAAACCGGCAACACCGGGTCTCAACGGTGCCCACAGATTCTCTTTTCAAATTAAAACCTCCGTTTTACTTCATCCCTGAGCATCTATTCCAAACATCACGTACAAGCATAAAGTCCAAAAATTAGGTCCAAACATTAAGTCCAAACATTAAGTCCAAACATTAAGTCCAGTTCTCATGCCCGGTTTTTTTCTGCTGCATCCTGCTGTTTTATTTCTCCTGAGACTTTGCCAGCGCCTGTTCAATATCCCGGATAATGTCCTCAACATCCTCAAGCCCCACGGATATCCGGATGAAATCGTCAGTTACCCCGGTGGCTGCCCTCTCTTCAGGGGTAAGCTGCTGATGGGTTGTGGAAGCCGGGTGGACAACAAGGCTCTTTGCATCCCCGATGTTTGCGACATGGGAGAGCAGCTCCACATTCTCAATAAACTTCCTGCCAGCATTCAGTCCACCCTTTATTCCGAAACCGAGCAGAGCCCCATAGCCCCCCTTGAGGTACCTGGAAGCCAGGACATGGCTCGGGTGGTCCGGAAGCCCGGGATAACTAACCCAGGAAACCGCCGGGTGTCCTTTGAGAAACTGCGCAACCTTCAGGGTGTTTTCACTGTGCCTGCTGACCCTTAAGGAGAGGGTCTCGAGCCCCTGCAGGAAGAGGAAGGCATTAAAGGGGCTCAGGGCAGGTCCGAGGTCCCGCAGGAGTTCGACCCGGGCCTTTATAATAAACGCAATGTTCCCGAGCTCCGGCACGTTCCCGAAAGCTTCCCAGTACTTCAGCCCATGGTAGCTCGGGTCCGGTTCCGTGAACCCCGGGAACTTTCCCGAATCCCAGCCAAACTTCCCCGAATCCACAATAATCCCTCCCAGGGAAGTCCCGTGCCCGCCAAGGAACTTGGTCGCGGACATGACAACGACATCCGCCCCGAAATCAAAAGGCCTGATAAGCCCGATTCCTACCGTGTTGTCCACGATCAGGGGGATGCCCGCCTCATGGGCAATTTCCGAAATAGCTTCAAGGTCAGGCACATCAAGCTTGGGGTTTCCTATTGTCTCGGCATATATCGCCTTTGTTTTTTCAGTGATCACTTTTCTGAACTCTTCCGGCTTCGTAGAATCGACAAAACTCACATTCTTCCCAAGTTTCGGGAGGGTGTGATTGAAGAGCTGGTATGTCCCCCCATAGAGGTTGTCCGCCGCTACAATCTCGTCCCCGAGTTCCGTTATGGTGAGCAGCGCAAGGGAGATTGCCGCCATCCCTGACGAAACGGCCAGGGCCCCTGTCCCGCCTTCAAAAGCTGCGACCCGTTTTTCCAGGACATCGGTGGTAGGGTTGGTCAGGCGGGTATAGATGTTGCCGAATTCCTTGAGCCCGGAAAGGTTCGAAGCGTGTTCGGTGTCCTCGAAGCGATAAGCTACTGTTTGATAGATCGGTACGGCATGAGCTCCTGTTGCAGGGTCAGACGTAAACCCCGCGTGCAGGGCAAGCGTATCAGGTCCGTATGTTTTAGGCCCGTGTGTTTTTCCTTCCATGGTTCAGCCTCGTTAAATTGAATTGGTATTAAAGCCCGAATAAGTTCGATGCCTGCAGAGAGAATTTTTATTTATTCCAGCAAAATATAACTTATAACACATAATATCCCATGAATAATATGCAACATAAGCATATTTGTCCAGCCATATATAGTTTTCGTAATAAAAAATGAATCGGATATAACTGAGATGCATAACCCGGATTAATGAAATGCATAAGTCCCGTATTTTTACCGCTTCAATCCGCCAGGCACCTGCTATTCAGATGACGGATGAAGTGAACCACCTGGTTGCCATCGGTTCCCCCTTTACTATGACAGCTTATATAGTATCTGAAATAATATATAATTTTATATGAATAAATACTCAAGAGTTTTCCCGTAAAAAACCTGTTTAGCTGGCGATCTCAATGCTCAGGTTGATTCTCAGACTGATGCTCAAGGAGCGGGAAAAGGCGACTGAAAGTGAAATAACTTCGGGTGATGTTCCTATTTCACCACCAGCCTGAAAAATAATCAGAAAAATACCGGAATACAAAAAAATCAAAAACGAAATACAAAAAAAACCAGAAAAGGGGAATTATAAACCTCTTCTCACTTCCCCTTCTATTTTAAAAATAAAATTTCAGTTCGTCAGCGACTGGATCGGAGCCGGGATCCTGCCGCCCCTTTTCACGAAGGTCTCGGAACTGAACTTGCTCACAGGCATGACGGGGGCCATGCCGAGGAGCCCTCCGAATTCCACGGAATCCCCGACTTTTTTGCCCGGGGCGGGGATGATACGGACGGCTGTCGTCTTTTTGTTAATCATTCCGATTGCCATTTCGTCAGCGATGATCGCGGAGAGGGTGCAGGCAGGCGTGTCCCCGGGAACAGCGATCATGTCCAGGCCGACGGAACAGACGCAGGTCATGGCTTCAAGCTTTTCAAGGCTCAGGGCTCCGACGTTTACGGCCTCGATCATGCCTGCGTCCTCACTGACAGGGATGAAAGCCCCGCTCAGGCCGCCTACGGATGAGGAAGCCATTGCCCCGCCTTTTTTTACGGCATCGTTCAGGAGGGCGAGAGCTGCGGTTGTCCCGTGGGTCCCGCAGCGTTCCAGACCCATGGCTTCCAGGATGGCTGCAACACTATCCCCGATTTCGGGAGTGGGGGCAAGGGAGAGGTCAAGGATGCCGAATTCCACGCCCAGTCTCCTGGAAACTTCCCTGCCTACCATCTCGCCCATGCGGGTGATCTTGAAGGCGGTTTTCTTGATCGTTTCCGAGATATCCGTAAGGTTCGGGTTTTCAAGCTCCCTTAAGGCAGCATTGACGACACCGGGGCCGCTAACCCCGACGTTGATCACGCATTCGGGCTCGCCTATGCCGTGGAAAGCCCCTGCCATAAAGGGGTTGTCCTCGGGGGCGTTGGCAAAGACCACCAGTTTTGCGCAGCCGATCCCGTCCCGGTCCGCGGTCAGCCGGGCGGTCTTTTTGATCACGTCCCCCATCATGCCGACTGCGTCCATATTGATCCCCGCCTTGGTGGTGGCCACGTTTACGGAAGAGCAGACCTTTTCGGTTGAGGCAAGGGCTTCGGGAATGGAATTGATCAGTTTCAGGTCTCCCTTCGTGGCCCCTTTATGGACAAGGGCACTGAAGCCCCCTATGAAGTCCACACCGGCTTCCTTTGCGGCTTCGTCCATGGTCCTGGCAACGGAGACAAAATCAGGAGTTTTACAGCTTTCGGCTACGATGGCTATGGGAGTTACGGAGATCCGCTTGTTAATGATGGGAATCCCGTAAAGGTTCTGAATTTCTTCCGTTGTCCGGACCAGATCCTTCGCATTGACCGTGATCTTTTCGTAGATATTTTCATTGAATATATCGATGTCCGGGTGGCTGCAGTCCCGGAGGCTGATTCCCATGGTAACGGTCCGGATGTCCAGGTGCTCCATTTTCACCATCCGGATGGTTTCCAGGATTTCATTCGGGTTGATTAGCATGATACCCCTCCTTCCCCTCCATACGATCAGATCCTGTGCATGAAGCGGAAAACGTCTTCTTGCTGCACCTTAACCTCGACTCCGAGCTCTTTCCCTTCACTGGCCATGGTCTCCTGGAAAGCCGCATGGTCGAAGTTCTCCTCCGGGGCTTCTGCCAGCATGATCATGGTAAAGATCCCATCCATGATGGTCTGGCTTATATCCACAATGTTTACATTGAAATTCGCCATTACGGTGGTGATCCGGGCAACAATCCCTACCCGGTCACTCCCTATAACCGTGATTATGAAACGACTTGATGTCATGATATATCTCCTCTCTGCTTCAAAACCCCGGGCCGGAAATACCCGGAAAGTTCTGGAAAAGAATATTAGAAAGTATCTGCAGGAAATTTCTATCCAGCAAGAGGACGGAGCCAATTATAAGCTTTCCCACAGGTTCCTGTCTTCAGCCCTGATTTATTCGTCCGGAGTTATTCATCCGGAGTTCCTCTACTTAGACTCGATGGTTATCAGCTTTTCGCACAATTCTAAATAGTTCTCGATAGCCAGACGAAATAATTTGATATATTCTCTGAGTTTTATTATTAGTTATATGTATCAGTTATATGTAATACTTTAGAAGAGAGATGGAAGAAATTTTGGATTAGAAGAGAACGTTAATAGATTTTGGATTAGAAGAGAGACTGAGGAAATTCTGAATTAGAAGAGAACTTAAATAGATTGTGGTTCCTAAAGATTTTTGAAACCTTCAGCACCGGGAATCGGGCAAGCTCTCAAGCCCTTCAAGAATTTTTTCCACGACAACGGGAACGCGTTCGTGACCCTTCACCTTTACTGTCATGTCAGCATATTTCCTGTACAGGACAAGCCGCTCCTCGAAAAGTTCCCTGAGGCTCCTGTCCTTGAAGCCGACAAGCCCCCTTTTAGCCGGGTTTCGGATCCTTCGTACTATGCTTCTGAAGGAAGTGTCCAGGAAGATGATCGTTGATTTCTCTTTCAGGAAATTCATTGCTTTTTCGGAGTAAACCACACTCCCTCCCGGAGAAATGATGGAGTTCCCCCTCAAATCAAGGCTGAGCACGGCTTCCTCCTCCAGCCTGACAAGAGCGGAATCCCCGCGCGTGTCAATAAGGGCCTGCAGAGACATGCAGGTTTTTTCCTTAATTAACGAATCAACGTCAATAAAAGTGCAGCTCAGGCGTTTTGCAAGTGCCTTTCCAATCGTGCTTTTCCCGACACCTGCCATACCTATCAAGGTTATATTCATGCGACTTTACCCCAAAACTTCCGGAAAACAGGGACCAAAGCTTCCAGCCCTGATAAACTCCCCGCCTATAAATTCTCCTTCAATGTATAAATTTTTGCCTGTGTAAATATATAAACTCTTGGTATATAAATCATTCAACACTACATTTTATCTCAAAGAGATTAAATTTTTCACCTGAAACCCTACAGAGTTTGTAAGGATCATTCAGGGGCTTGATTCAGACCCTCAAATCAAAAGAAAGAAGGGAAGTAGAAAGAGAAGTGGAAAAGAATAGGAAAATCAGCAGGAAATGGAAATGGAAATGGAAATGGAATACAATGCACACGGTTATACACAAATAACTCCAATATGAAAAATAAGGGGACAGGATTACGAAATAAGGGGTGGTCAAATACTTGATAAAGCCGTCAAGAAATACGGAAACATGAGCCCTGAAGAAATCGAAGCTACCAGGAAGGAGGTCCAGGAACTCTGCATCTGCAGGGAATGCCCGACCTGGGATGAGTGTGCTCAAGAAATCGGTTTTTGTTTTCCCGGAGTCGGGAAAAACAGGTGCATCAGGAAAGACCTGGGATGCATCTGCGGGAAGTGCCCGGTAAGCGAAAAGTTCGAGTTGAACCAGGAGTACTACTGCATCATCGGGCCGCAGAAAGAAAAGTGGGGATTGTAAAAACATTTTTAA
>DUKH01000215.1:0-23699 GCA_013329415.1 Methanosarcinaceae archaeon
AATAAGTGGAAAAAATAAGCAAATAAAGAATGGAAACTAACTCATTAAATTTCCGGAGCAAAGGTTATATCTCTGAGAATCCTTTATGAAAACCGGATGTCATTTAAGAACCGACACGTCATCTCAATGAAAGACTTTTCGCGAGAAGAAATCGACCACGTGCTGGACACCGCTGAAAAACTTGAACCGGTTGCCAGGGGGATGGAAAAGTCCCGCCTTCTTGACGGAAAGATCATCGCACTTCTTTTTTTCGAACCGAGCACCCGGACCCGGCTATCTTTTGAAACCGCGACCCAGAGGCTCGGGGGGCAGATTATCAACCTTGGGTCCGTGGAAGCAAGTTCGGTCATGAAGGGGGAAAACCTTGCCGATACCATCCGCGTGATCAGCAAGTATGCAGACCTGATCGTGTTGCGCCATCCCCAGGACGGGTCGGCGCGCATGGCTTCGGAATTCGCAAGTGTGCCAATAATCAACGGTGGGGACGGGTCTGTCCACCACCCGACCCAGACATTCCTTGACCTTTACACCATCCGCAGGGAAAGCCACCTCGAAGGCCTGAAAATCGCCATGGCGGGGGACCTGAAATACGGGCGGACCGTGCACTCCCTCTGTCATGCGCTTTCCCTTTACGGAGCGGAAATGACCTTCGTTTCCCCCCCCGAACTCCAGATGCCCGCAGAGATTGTCCGTGACCTGAAAAAACATAACATCAAAGTAAGGGAAACCGATTCCTTTGAAGATGTGATAGGGGATATCGAGGTCCTTTACATGACCAGGGTCCAGCAGGAACGTTTCCCTGACCCTGAGGAATACGAAAAGGTAAAAAACCGGCTGAAACTCACAGGCGAGCTTCTGGAAAATGCTGCCCCGGACCTGAAGATCCTGCACCCGCTGCCCAGGGTCAACGAGATTTCTCCGGAGGTTGACGATACCCCGTATGCATGCTACTTCCAGCAGGCGTTCTACGGCGTCCCTACCCGGATGGCGCTGCTTGCCCTGGCTATGGGGGTCATCGAATGAAAGATAAACGGGACCTGAAAGTCCAGGCAATCGAAAACGGGACTGTCATTGACCATATCAAAGCCGGTCAGGCTTTAAACGTCCTGCGCATCCTGGGAATTTTTACGGACTGCAAGGGTACGGTCAGTTTTGTCATGAACGCTCCGGGCTCCGGAGGCAGGAAAGACGTGGTAAAAGTCGAAGGCCGGGAACTCAATGTAGAGGAACTCAACAGGATTTCCCTGATCTCCCCGAACGCCACCGTCAATATCATCCGGGACTTTGAAGTGCTCCAGAAAAAGAAAGTCGTCCTCCCGACTTACGTGGAAGGCGTGGTCCGATGTACCAATTTGAACTGCATCTCCAACAGCACCGAGCCCATAAAATCCAGGTTCTCCGTGGTTCACTCCGAAGATGGGGGGGTAGTCCTGCGCTGCCTCTACTGCGAACACGTAATTTCGGAGAATATTGCCGAGAACCTGGTGTGATTCCCTGCGGAATCTCAGGAAAAAATTGAAGAAATGCCAGGAAAAATGCCAGGAAAAATGTCAGAAAAGCCCCATTGAACCAGATAGCTCTGGCACGATCTAAAAATAAGGAGTGCCCCGGCGTTTATCACGCTGAGGTCCTTTGAACTATTTATTATGTTCGTTGCAGGAAGGATAATATATTCCGGGTTTCGACCCCGTTTAGTTTCACCCCGGTTATATAACATTTAGGTCCTCATCCCGTTAGAACTTTTCCACATTTTAGTTCGTTAGAACTTTTTCTCAGTTAAATTCGTTAGAACTTTTCCTAATTTGAGGTTCTGATGTCTTAATCATCACAGCAATAATATCAGTACTTTCCGTTGTTGTAAGCGTCCAGGCACTCGTAGAGAGGTTCTCCACATTTCCAGGCATCACTGCTCGCTTCTATTTTATAATTACAGTTTGTGACAATGCATGCTTCTTTTACTTTTCCACTCTTTCCCTGTTTAACGATCTCGAACTCAACTTCGAATTCAATTCCTTCCATCCACTCATCAGCTTCTTCAATAGTACCACAGATACAGCGTGGTGCACAGTTGAGGACATTTAGTTTGGCAGCGGCCAGTGCTTTGAACATGGTAATAGCCTTATCACCTTCTACAGATTGACTCATAATGGCTTTTGCTTCAGCTTCTTCGTAGTACACGCCGCCAATTTCAATTCCGTCGATTCCTTCAGGCCAATCATGGTTTTTCCAGTACCCGGGGCTTCTGGGTTCGCAGACACAGCAGTAGCAGAGCCCTGCGTCTACTACTGCACACCCATCGAACCCTTCTATTATATCGGAGATTCCATAACAGTTGACATCACTATCTATACCATCATTTCCATTGTTATTGACATCTTTCTGGGTAAAACAGTAACAATTATCGTCAACAATGAATTTGACGTAATATTCACATGACTCTGACAAACCTTCAAAACTGTACTTGCCATCATAATCCGTTGTCGTCTGAGCAGAGTATTCTCCACATTCGTATAATTTAACTGTAACTCCGTTAAGGCTGTTTTCTCCGCATTCCTGTAGTCCATCACAGTCTGCATCTTCCCATACATAACCTTTAATGCAGAAATTATTACAAGCAGAGGCTGTCCCTATTAGCAAGCCTGTACATGCTATCAACAATAAAAATCGAGTTAGATGTTTCAGTTCTTTCATTCCCCCATTAGATATTTATTGGGAAGCTCAGCTACTGCCAGATCCTACAGGAAAAATGAATAGTCGTGTATCTTCCCCAATATCCCAACCTGAATACCAGCAGGCTGGGTTTCCCCAAAGATTATAATATGTGTAATTATTTAATTCTTCGCATATTTTAAATCAGAAACCAGTGCAGGGGGAGCTAATAATATAATAATTATGTGTTCAATGAATAGCAAATAATATATATTAATGCATATTAAGTTTTGAATATTCTTTTCAACGGCAGGCAGAAACAGCCTTTTAGAACATGGATCGAAAGGAATAAGAAATCAGGAAGAGAAACTATAGAAACCTATCAAGATTTCAAGGAAATTCTTTACATGTTCCCGGGAGGGAAAGAGATGGAAAACGCAGATATGGAATTTATCACCGAACCGGAGCGAAAGAAACTGCTCTGGAGCCTTAGAAGCGATTTTGCCTGGGCCGGAAAGAAAATCCCGGAAAATGTGGAAATCGAAGGCAAGGAGTACAGGCTGCGGGACATGGTCCGGGAACTCGGGGAAAAGGAATTTCCTGAACCTGAAGAAGCTGCCGAAATAAGAGCTATTCTCCCCAAACTCGAAGCCCGGGCAAAGGCAAACGAGGAACTTCTGGAAACGGAAGAGCTTACAAAGGCCGAAGCCTCCGAGCTCTATGAGGAAGCCGTGGGGCTCTTGCGGGCGGTAATGGAGCTTAAGGATAAACTCGGAGGGAAGGGAGGAGAAGCCTCCGCCGAAGAATTCAAAAGGATGCTCACTGCTCAGAAAGTGGCTGATGAGAAGCGCTGGCAGCAGTTTATCAAGAGCATAAAATAATGAGTTCGTTTTCTGTTTACCCTGTTTGCTTTTAGCTTCTGAAAAGCCATAATTACAGGGTAATTCTTTTTGCTCTCAGCCAATTCTTTTTTCCGACTCTTCTTTTCTTATTCGTTTTCGTTTTTGAAGGCAGATACAAGCTCTTCCGGTTCTTCAGTATAGAATTCCAAATTTAAGTTTGAGCGTGTAGTAATTTTAAGGATCTGTTGATAAGGCACTGTGGGCTCGAATATGTAAAAATAAATAACAAGGACATATGCAACTATCCAGAAATCTGTCATAACTGAGCTTAGTTTTATGAAAACCGGAGCTGCTTCCATCTGCAAATCTCTGGTTATACTTTCTACGGTATGAGGTAGTTGAATTGCGAGGGCAACAAGGACCAACAAACGTAGTGGCCAACGCAAAGAATTGCCTTTGTTCTTAGACACTGAAGTCTGCACGATATCCTCTTTCCTTAACACGAGAGACCTGAACAGATGCCTGTAAATAATTATTTTTTCAGGAGTTAACAGCACAGTAGTACGATTATAAAGAATAAAAGTAACTATTCAGTCTACTGATAAAAAAAGTATGTTTTGAGCAAAACGCTACAATTCTCAGGATAATAGCGGCGCTCCATTGAGCGCCGCTAGAATAGCATCCATGACATTCAAGCCATTCTTTTTAATTGTGGATATGTATCCCCTAATTCTGCAGAAAGCTACCGCTCCTTCTATGCTTCGGAAAGTTCCTGAAATTTTCTGTTGTAGCTTCGTCATCCTGATGTCTCGCTCTGCTTGATTGTTATCAAACGAAACTCTCAGGTCATTGAGGAATTTCAGAATCGGTTCCTTGTGTAGTATAAACCTATCAAGGAGATTCTTTGCTTTTGTTTGTGCTGGTCTTCCTCTCTTTTTCACCGGATCTTTTGGGGGATCAGGAGGTGGATTTTCCTCAATTCCTTCTTGAGTAATTTCATCGTATACTTTCTCGAATTTCCTTACCTTTTCTGGATCAATTGGAATTTCCATCTCTCTGCATTCATCAGTATACTTTTTCATCTCACTCAGGAGTTCATTTATCTTTTTAGCCCATCGTTGCTCAAAATTCTGTTCAATCCCAGTAAGTTCCCGCTTAAGATGAGCGTTGCACAGAGCATGTTCACATTCATACTTGTTGTATGAAGCAAATCTGTCATGAACTGCTACTCCATTGTATTGCGGAAGGAATCCTAGAGCATCCATTGCTTCTATCCCTCTTTTAGGATGCGGGAAATAGTAGGTCCATAGACTGTTTGAGACAACATGAAGCCACCATCTCGTCCCTAAAACTCTCATTCCTGTTTCGTCGCAATGGGCAGAATGGGACGCTAATAGATGTTTCATAGCAGTTTCTTCGAAAGGTTCCAGGTTCTGGAAACATTCCTTTTCCGCCCTTTTTATGGTCGCAGGGCTGATACGTATGCCGTAGAAATCCTCAACTAAATCACAAGTCCTCTCATAAGGAATCAATTGATAGTTCCTCAAATACAGAATTGAGGCTAAAAGACGAGGACCATATTGAATAGGGAATTTTGTAGACTCTGGAAAAGAACCTTTGTTAACTTTCCCGCAGTGAGGACACTTCTTGATTTCACCACGATGTTCAGTTACTATAGTCTGTACAGGAGGAATTTCAACTTCTTGCCTGCGTTCATAGTCCTGAACTTCAGTATCTTCAAGATTATGACCACAATTTTCGCAGCAGTCTGGAGAATGGACTATGATCTAATCAGGATTTTCAAACATTTCAAGAGTCTTTCCAGGATGACCTTTTTGACCACCAGGTTTTTTGCCACTTTTCTTGCGGGTACTCTTGGGTTTAGGTTTCTCACCACAAAAAACATCGGTAGAAGGGGGTTTACTGCTGTTTTGGCTATTTTGATTCAAACGAGCCTCTAAAACTCTTACACGTTCTTCAAGTTCAGAAATCTGAGAAGCTTGTTTCTCTATGATAGGATCAGGTCTCTGGATTACAGTAATAACTGCTTCAGGACCAGCTTCATAGATTTCAAGAATCTCTTTACGTGTAAGCATGATACTGAAAAAAGAGAGTTATTTTACATCCAATTTTTCCTCGGAACGAGGTAAAATTGTCTTTACTCAAAGCTATGGCTGAGTAGTTACGAATAAAAACCAAAAAAGCCAGATAAAGGATTAAGGAAGAGAAGAGATGGGAAAAAGAGCCTGCAGGACTGCATAATCCCAATATTAAACTGATTACTAACGCTGTAATGATGATTTTTACAGTTCCGTAGCCTCTATACAGAACCCGTCCTTTCAGAGCCTTACTTTCTTGCAGACTTGCCGGAGAGGGTGCTAGCTGGCTTCCGCTTTCCAATTTGAAACTGGAAAAGTAGTTTTCTTGCTTTTCTTTTCTGAGAGAGTTTTTCATCGGACACCAACCCATCAATTTTTGGATATATTCGATAAAAGCCATTTCACATGCCTTCATATTGCCTTGCAATAAGTGATTTAATCTCTTCAATTGAGGCTTAATCTGTGATGATTCATTTTTTTATCATCTTTTCTTATTCCTTTTCGTCTTTGAGGAACCCTGTAAGTTCCTCCGGTTCATCAGTAAAGAACCTGAGCTCCAGGTTGGAGCGCGTAATAACTTTAAGGGTCTGCTGATAAGGCATCAGGAGCTCAGCGTTGTAAAGCAGCACAAGGGACATTAATACTCCTGAAAGGTGCGCCATGAATAGACTGAGTACAACGTAGTCTGTAAATGATCTTTCCAGATTCCGCAAAGTACTCATTATCCCCCCTACAAAGAAAAATAGTATGAAAATAACAGAAAACAAACGGGTCAGCCAGCGCAGGGAATAATCTTTGCTCCTTGTCACCGATATTTGCATGATATCCTTTTTTTCAATCACAACTGGCTTACGTATAGGTCTCCTGACTATGATTTTCCCAGACATTACTGCGACAGTACCAGGGCGATTAAGAAGTAATATGGGAGGCATAAGGAATATAATAAGGCCTGAAGATGCAATTAAAAAAGAATCTTCAGGAATATAGGCCCATAGAATAAAAGATATTATTAGCGAGGTTATTAATGCAAAAATAATAATTATTATAGTCCAGAAATCAAGGAAGGTAACTCGCGCCCTAAGAATTCTACTTTCGTGCGAATCCGTGGTGGAGCGTACTGGTTGAATGCTCCTAGTTTCCAACTTAAAGCCAGGGAAGTTGGCTTCCTTCCTCTCTTCCCGGAAAGAGTCTTTCATCGGGCACCAGCCCATCAGTTTTCTTAAGTATCCCGGAAAAACCATTTTACCTTCTCTCCGGGTGCTTTTCAATAAAGGACTTAAGCCTGATAGCCGAGGCTTCATCCGTTATTATGGAATAGTAAGGAGTCCACTCATACCATTTCTTATTCCTTGTTTTAATGTAAAGCTGCATATCCAGGTCCTGATACCGGCTTTTTTGCTTTGCCAGCAGAAACAGGGTGAAGGGGAAAATGGATATTATAAGCAGAACAGGTCTCCAGTCCCCTTCCAGAGCCGGATAGGCAAGGGCGACGCAAAGGGCGATTCCTCCCAGTATGTACAGGACCAGGGAGCTTTTCTTTGAACGTTTTTCGAGGTTGTATGCTCCAACGCTTTCAATCTCCTCATAAGGTATTTCAAAATCCTTCAGCCTGAAGCCCCGCCGGTACAGGCTTTTGCTACCTGTCCGAACCGCCGTGTTGAAGGTCTTGAGGGCAAGCCGGCAATATATTGCGTTGAGCAGGACGAGGCCGGCCAGAAAGAGGGAAAGGTCTTCGACCCTCAGGATCAGGTTAAAGCCTACCGTGTACAGGAGGACGAAGAGGGAAGTATTTGCAGGGAAGGTTACGTTTGAAGTCAGGGTATCCTGAGGGTTTCCCGTTTTACCGGAAACTGCGGCCTGGTTTGCAAAGCAGAAAGTTTGCTCTTTTTCCGGCTCTATTTTTTTGCAGGCAGGACACCACCCCATCAGTTTTTTAATGTATTCGGTATTCAGGTTCACAGTTTCCCACCCTTTTCCCCAAGGGCATACAGCTTTTGCTGTCCCTTTTCTCGTTTCATATACATTTTCATATGGTTTTTCCTCTCCCAGTGAATTAGCTGGAAATAGAAGCCCCACATCGGAATCAGAGTTCCTGAAACAAAAGAATTCAGTGTCCGATCGTTAAGATGGGCTGCATAAGATGAGATATAAGGCAGGAAGACCATGAGCAAAGTAAAACCCAAAAACAGGAATAAGAGAACACCGAATAACGATTTTCTAAAGAAAGGAGAAACAACAGGCTTTTCTTTCGCGTCGTCGTATTGATGCATCTGCTTTTTCCAGCCGAGAAGATATATCGGTAATGAAAGTGAAAGACCAAGAAGGAAAGCCTCTGTATTTATACCTTTTTGAAATAGGTTTATATAAAAATAAGCAAAGAAAATTGGTAGCAGGAGGAGTTGGGTATCAAGCCTGGAATGCTGGCCTAAAACCTCTGTACTTCTTGCTTTTTCTTCTCCCGATCGACCATATGCTTCAAAATTCACAGAGCTAATCCGGGACCCTGCTTCAGCAATTTTTGCATTCGGGCACCAACCCATCAGTTTTTTGATCTGCTCAAAAGCAACAACTTTCAAAGACATTTACCTCCTCTCCCTGAAGACATTTACCTCCTCTCCCTGATCAGATACGAGGTCTTCCAAGTCCCGCAGCTTTTGTAGTAAAATATTTTATGGTTTTTCCGCTCCCAGTAAATCATCTGCAGGTAACTGAACCAGAGGAAAACTAGAGTGCCTGCAACGAAAGAATAGAGATCCATCAGGGCAAACGCCTTGATTTCAGCCCACAGGTAAAAAATCAGGAGCAAAAATATGTAACCCGGAATTCCATGCCATTTTTTTAACAGCTTTACCTTGCCGGAGTAATCTAACATCGGTTCTTTTTCCAGGGCATCGTATCTTTTCATTTGCCTGTTCCAGTCGAAGATGCCTATCAGCATGGAAATGCCAAGTCCGACAAGGAAAGCTTCCCGGTTCAGGCCTATTATGGCAAGCACCACGGGATGCAGGAGGGTGAAACTTGCGTTCATATGGAGGATCCGTCTGCTTGCTTTTCTGTACCCGTACAGGGTTTCCGGTATCCCTGCTTTTTCTCTTCCTTCCCGGGCATTTGCTTCAAAATTCCCGGAGGGGATCATGTACCCGCTTTCAGGTGTTTTTGCATAGGGGCACCAGCCCATCAGCTTTTTGACCTGCTCGAAAACAACAGGTTTGGAAGGCACTTATCTTCCCTCCCGAACGATGTAAGATTTTTTCCACTTTCCGAAGCTTTTGTTGAGATAGATCGTTTTGTGGTTTTTCCGCTCCCAGTAGAGTATCTGGAAATAGCAAAGCCACAGGGAAACAAGCCCACCTGCAAAGAAAGACAGGGTTTCTTTCATGAGAAAACCCCTTTCCGGACCTCCTACAAAAATCCAGCAAATAAATGCGGCATAAAAAATAAGAGTCATTATTCGAAACAGTCTTCTATACAGGTTTTTCTTGTCGGAATAATCGAGGACCGGATTTTGCGCGAGAGTGTTGTACCTGTGCATCTGCTTCTTCCAGGCAAAAATGAAAAACGTTACGGAAATGAAAAATCCGGCAAGTAAAGCCGCTGCGTTTACACTCAATTGGGCCAATACAAGGATATATACAAGTGTAAGAAAAGAATCAACCAGGAGGATCCTGCTGCTCAGTTTCCGGGACCAAACGGGATTTTCCGGGTCTCCGGAATCTCTGCCTCCGGCCCGTCTATTTGTTTCAAAATTCCCGGAGGGGATCAGGCACCCGCTTTCAGATGTTTTTGCATAGGGGCACCATCCCGTGAGCTTTTTGATGTATTCTCCTGTCTCGTTCATTCCAGTCCCCTCTTTCCCTCAGGAGACACTTCCCGGGAATATATTGTCCTGAACCCGCCTTCACTTTTCGTACAAATTCTCATTTGGTTTTTCCGTTCCCAGTAAACGATTTGCAGGTAGCTGATCCACATGAAGAATATGGTGCCTGCACTGAATGAATAGAAGGTTTGCATGTTATGGAAAAGAGTTCGAACCACATGTGGCAAAAAGACCAGACATGAAACCATAAGCAGAATTATTACAAAAAATGTCCTGAGAGCCTTTCTCTTGCTGTAGGTGTAGACCGTCGGTTTTTTTGCCAGGGCGTCGTACTTGTGCATCTGTTTTTTCTAAAGGAGGGTGCCCAGCAACAGGGCAAAGGCAAGCCCTTCAAGGAAAGCCTCCGGTTTTATCCCATATTGAGCCAGCAGGATGAAATAGAGGAGTGTAAGATAAACGGTTACCGGGAGGATCCGGTTTCTTAGCCTGGCAAATTGCCTGGTAAATCGGGAAATGGTCCCCATACTTCCGGTTTTTCCTCCCCCTGATTGGGCAGGTGCTTCAAAATTCACAGAGCTAATCCGGGGTCCTGCTTCAGCAGTTTTTGCATTCGGGCACCAGCCCATCAGTTTTTTGATATATTTCTGGTTCATGGTCACTACTCTTCTACTGCATCTATAACGTAGATCTCTGGTGCGTAATACCCTTCCAGAAGCACGATTTTTCTGTTTTTCTTTTCCCAGTATACATTCGAAAGGTAATACAGAAAAGCTGTCAGGCAGAAACCGGAAATAAACGTCAAAATGATTCTCCAGCCAAGCAATGAAGATTGCATAAGCAGCACTGTCAGGCCAAGTATCCCACTTAAAATTATTAAATTATTTTTTGTCTGTATCTTTTTGCTGGAGTTTTTCATTTTATTCAAGAAATGCCAGTCCCAGATGCAAAAAAGCAGTATAAAAATGGTTCCGGGAATCAGTCCCCATACGAAAGGCTCATCCCTGAAGTTGACTCCCAGAAATGCAATCCCGAATACAGAAAGGAGAGTAAGCCCGGAGGATATTATTAATGCCCTATTATGACGTTTGTTCCACCAGCCGGGAGGTGAAAACGGAGAATTTCCGGTATCTCTCCCCCCGGATTGGTTATTAGCTTCCAAATATTCAGGGCAGATGGAATGCCTGGTTTCAAGTGCTTTAGCGTTAGGGCACCATCCCATCAATTCCCTTATGTACTGTCCCATACCCTGAATCATATTTTCCCCCCGGAATCATTCCGACTCCGTCATCTCCTTCAATTTCCCGAACAACTCGTCCGCAATTTTTGTGGGGTCCTCGGAACTCTTGAGTTTTATCTGCATCTCCTCCGCAAAGTCCCAGAGCAGTTCGATGCATTCCCTGTACCGCTCACAGGACCCGCATTCTCCTTCGTGTTCGTACCAGACCTGCATCCCGTGTTTGGCCGAGATAAATATGATTGCACTGGCTTTGAAGGGGACCGAGTGCCCGAAGAGGACTCCCTTCTTCGGGTTGACCCTTTCCACCTCTATCCGGTTTGCCCGGGCCATCTCAAGCAGGGTCTCTTCGATGCGTTTATCCATGCTGAGGAGGGCCCTGGATACGGCCTGCCTGGAGACCCCGAACTGTTTGGCGATGTTGATGTTAGGGAGCCCGCTTCGGCGCAAAATCCAGAACTTGAACTGTTTATCTCCTGCCGGAAGGAACATGAGTAAACATATGAATGTTGACTATATATACTTTGCCATCTTTTTATATTTCTTAAGTTTTCCCGGGAAAAAGTTACAATATCCGACGTTATTTATCCAGGATCCTTTAATTGTTACAAAAACAGTTTGATGATTTGGCCATAAAAGGTATATGTAAAAGAAATCAATTTTCATTGGTCTTATCTAAAAAATTAAAAATATACGCTCCGAATTGAATGGCCGTGCAGGCCCTTTGAATTGTCCGGAAATGTCTGGAAAACTTATTGAGGTTCCCTGATAAGAGGAAAGTTCCGGGGAAAAGGTTGTGAAATAAAGGAAGAACAAATGGTACTGTTTGTTGTCGTCATAATAATAATTTTTATATTCTGGGTCGCGATGCTAACTGACTGCCTCCGGCGGCCTGTAGAGTACTTTCCCGCAGGAAACGAGTTTGAAAAACTGGCCTGGTGCCTGGTGGTATTTTTCTGGCATCCTATTGGGGCATTTCTGTATTATCTCATTATAATAAGAAACGACCGGTACTATGCCTTCCTGAAAGGATTGGTAAATAACCGGAATACTCCCGGAGCTCGCAGGGAATGAACGGCAAGGAATGAAAGAAAAGAGGGTCAGGTATGCAAACACAAGCTTCTGAAGAAAAAATACGGATTCTACCCCTTTCGAGTGATTCCAGAAAAATTATAAAGACCCTCTCTAACGAAACTTCGATAAGAATCCTGCAGGTCCTGAAATCCGGAGACATGTCGGCAAGCGAACTTGCAGGCAGGCTTGACCTGCGACTAAACACCCTCCACTACCACCTTGATTCTCTGCTTGAAGTCGACCTTATACGGGTCTCGGAAGTAAAATGGAGCCAAAGAGGCCGGAAAATCAAGGTGTATGAACCTGTCGATAAGTTGATAATCCTTATTCCGGGGCGAAGCCCTTTCAACAGAACCGCCCTTTCCGGCCTGCTTCAGGAGTGTATGGAGGAAGATCCGGACCTCTGCCCGATCTGATTTTTCCTTCAGGGTTTATTTTTCACAAAACTCCAGAAATGCAGGATCTTTAAATAAGGTGTTGAAATGAAGCTGAACAAAAGTCTGAAAGCAGGGATTCTGCTAGCCCTTATGTTGTTTTTGACGGCAGTTCCCGCAGCTTGCACGGAAGATGCTGAACTTCCCGTATATTCTCTTGAACAATTCAATGCAGGAGAATCCGATGTAGGTGTGAAGGATGCCTATGGGTGCACAACTGCGCATGTCGGAGAGATTCTTTCCGGTGAAGAATGTGTGATTGTCGGTGCTGAAGCCTTTGCGAGTTTTGGCTGGCCCCCCTTAACTGTAAGGGTGGACGGAAGAGGGGGTGGGACCTTCCTGACAATCGGAGAGGCCCTAAAGCATCCTCTTGCCGGGGAAATAATACTTGTTGCCCCCGGGACCTATACTGAAAACCTTGTTGTGGATTCCCAGGTAACTATCCGGGCTGAGTCCGGGAACCCGGAGGATACGGTGATAAGGGCAGCAGATCCCGAAGCTCCCGTTTTCCATGTTACACGGAGGGTGTTGGAGATCAGGGGGTTTACTGTGGAAGGGGCAAACGGGAGTAATGATCCTGAAGAAAGTGTGGGTATTTTCCTCGATGGGGCGCGGGACTGCACAATTAAAGACAACGTGTTCAGGGACAATACCTGTGCCATTTTCCTGAAAAATTCGGACGACTGCCGCCTGAGGAATAATACGGTGGAGGTAAACGGCAGCTACGGCATCCGGCTTGAGAATGCCGAAAGTAACCGGCTGGAAAACAACACGATCCTGGACACTGCATACTCCGGAATCCTGCTGCAGGAAACCCGGGGACCGAATTTGAGGGCAGGTCTGTCCTGAACAGCCGCTGGGGCATAGGCCTGAATTTTTCGGACCGGGATCTTCTCTGTAACAACACTGTAAGCATAAACTGCAGGCACGGAATCGAACTCTTTTTCTTAAACAATTACATGATGGGCGGGGCACGGGACTTTGATGGTTCTGATAAGAGGCAGGCCTGGATCCGGGAAAATGCTTCCGAAAACAATACCCTGACAGGCAATTTCATCGGAGGCTACATAAAAGGGATCAATATCTCGGACGAGGATAGGTATCGGATCGACACAAAAAGGAGGGAAGTTTGAATGCAAGCAAGAAAAGGGGCAGTTTTCTCAAAATTTGAACACCTGGTAAACGCGATAAAATCAAAGCAAGCTTTCTATGCTATGGGGCTGCTCTCTGTTGTTATCTTATGCTTTATTGTGGGTGCCGGGGGCTGCATCGGGGACAAAGAGCAGGTTTCCCAGGAAGGGGAGCTGAATTTCAATGTGATGCCGGAAAATATCCGGGTGGCTGAAGGAGAAATTTTTGAGATTGAACTCTGCCTGGCAAACACGGGCGATACGCCCGTAAACGTGTGGGAGATGGAGGAACAGGTTAGTTATGACATTTTTTTTCTGGATTCAAACGGTTCATACGTCCCCTATGAATGCGGCGTAATTGAAAGAGTCCCGCTGACGGACGAGGCCCTTGTGGAACTACAGCCCGGAGAGTTCCTGCAGTCATGGCGGGATTCAAGTTGCTGGACTCTACCGCCGGGGGAATACACCCTCTTTGCAGAGTACCACACTTCAGCAGGGGAAAGCATCACAAAACCCTACTGGATAGGCAGGCTTCGTTCAAATAATGGCAGTATTTTTGTGAAGGACAAAAACGATTCTTCTCTTTTGGAGTCCGGCTCTTCTCCCGAAAAAGGAGCAGTTGAGGAGCTAAATGCTTCAGATGAACCTGTAGTAGCCACTGAGGTCAGCTATGAGCTCATATACCTGAGCCCTGAAGAACTTGCTAAAAAATCCGACCTGATCCTCATCGGCTCGGTAAAGGAAATTCTGCCTGCAAGGTGGAGCACTCCTGACGGGGGGCAGCCTGAAAACGCCATTGAGGCCCTTGGCCGGGATGAGGTGATCTACAGGGATGTTGTGATCTCAGTGGACGAATATCTCAAGAATTCTCTCTCTTCAAATGAAGTTGTTGTGAGGGTGCTGGGAGGTATAGTCGGAAACCTTGGAATGGATGTTGAAGACGAAGCTTCTTTTGAACCCGGGGAAGATGTCCTGCTCTACCTGGTGGAGGATACGTCTCCGGCTACGAAGGACCTGAAGCCCGAGCACTTCCGGGTCACCGGGATTTCCCAGGGTAAATATACTCTTACCGGGGATGGGAAAGCCGTAAAGTCCGGAGAGACCGTTGACCTTGAAGAACTACTGGAAATAATTAATGATGTGGACCAGAGTTAACCGGAGGGACAAAAGTCAATGAAAAATCGCAAAAAGATAGCCCTTATAGGCGCGTTTATACTGCTCTTGCTGCTGGCAGTCCTGTTCATAGTCGGGCCCTATTTAATAGTAGGGCCTCCGAGCCCTCTTTTTACTGCCATTAACTATGAAACCGAAGTGCATGACATCAGGGTAGAGGTCTTTGATTCGGGAAATGATTCCGTGCTTGACGAAACATACGAACTTACCCCGCTTAAAAGAATAAGCCATCCAAAACCCTTCAGGTTCCTGGTTCCTCCGGGTATTGGGGACGAGGATTATACGTTCAAAGTCACGCTGGAAGACGGGTTTACGGAAACGTACAGTACGAAAGTTTCTACCTGGACTAATGTTGAGATTGTGGTATACGGGGAAGAAGACCAGCCGATATCGATCTCGGAACCGAGGGGCCATTGATGCCCCGGCTGCTATCGTGGAATACGAGGAGGAAACCCGGTTTTTTCCGGTCCCGGGGTGAAGGACCTGGTCTGCAGGGAAGTCGTGGTTGGCAGGGGAAGCTCTTATGCCGAAGAACTGCCGGCGATGATTGAGAACAGGTTGGAGGGTACAGGTGAAGAGTATGAAGAGAAAAATCCTGATTGGAAGCACAGTTTTAGTGATATTGTTTGTGGTGTTCTTCGTAGCCATTCCCTATTTCATTGCCGGCCCCCGACTCCGCTTTTTACTGCCAGGAACCATGACACCGAAGTGCATGAACTCAGGGTGGAGGTCTTTGATTCGGAGAATAATTCCGTGCTTGATGAAACATACGAACTGGCACCTGATGAAAGAATCAGTCATCCCAAATCCTTCAGGTTTCGGGTGCCGGGGTTTGAAATCATGGACTATACGTTCAAATTCACACTGGACGGCAGGATTACGGAAACGTACAGTACGAGTGTCCGGCCGTGGAATACTGTTGAAGTCGAACTCTATGCGGATTATGCAGAAGGTCGGCCCCTTTCCGTAGGTGAGATCACTGTTTGAAATCACTGTTTGAAATGGGGGATTCGATGAGAAAACCAATTTCAATATTTCTTCTGCTTTCGGCTTTCCTTATGTTTACGAGCTGTGCCGAGAGTCCTTCGGAAGATCTCTACCCGAATTCTACTGCTTACGAACTCCCGCTTTCCGAGCCCGAGAGGCTTTCGGAAGATCTCTACCTTAATTCTACGCCTTACGAACTCCCTCTCTCCGAGCTCTGGGCTCTTACGGTTAATGAAACCGGGGTTGAAAACGAGACCGCAGCTTTTAGCAATTTAAGGGTCAGGATCGGGCCTCAGGGGTCCCCTGAACATATCCTGCTGGAATTTTGGGGAGAGCGGAGAGGCAGGTGGAATTTTTTCCATGTGGAGGTGAACAGCCTGGGGGCCGTAAGCTGGTATTCCAGTGAAAGTACTGATAGTTCCCGGGAGGCTCCGCATCCCCTGGAGCTTTTGGAGGAAGTCGACGATATCAGGTTAAGGGAACTCACCTTTGGAGAAGAAGGGCTCTATATTGAGGTTGATAAGGTGTGGAGAGCCAGTTATGATGGGAGGCTCAATAATGATATTTTTGTACTTAAGGACGGGAGCCTTCTTCCACTCGAACTGGTCCGTTTCTCAGGCGCAAAACCCCGGTATCCTGTAATTATCGGTAAGAGGGGAAACCATAATGTTCTGATAAAGGAAAACAAAACTACAGGGGAAAATGACATCACCTCTTTGCCGGGAAAGGAGGCTCCCTGGTTTACTGCCTTTACGGAAGAGTCTCTTTCGAAAGCTGAAATGCTTGTATATACAGAAGATAACGAAACGGTGACCGTTTATCCCCGGGCGGGTTATATGCTGATCAACAATATAACGGTGGTCCCGACAGTGGTCCCGTATTCTGAAAATAGAACCCGCTATAACTATTATGCGGAACATCCGGAAAGAGAAGTTCCTGATGGTGTTATTGAAATTACTTTCAAGGACAATATCTCCTTGCCCGAGGCAGTGGGGATTATTTCTGCTTCGGACATCCCCGAACCTTATTTGCTTTTCCAGCGCAGGTTCCGGGATTATTATATTAACGTTTCAGCAGAGGAATATGAGTATATCAAAAAGCAATACCCTGAACCTTATGTCTCCTATAAGGCAGAAAAGCCCTTCGACGGCAGGTTTGTCGCCGTGCTCTCCGTACACCCGGAGGAGAACGTTGAAAAGTTAAAGCAAGAAGGCATCACTTTAAAGAAAACGCTAAGGATGTGGGCAATCTATGAACCTGAAGTTCTTCAAAATGAAAGTGATGCGATAATAAACGAACTCGAAGGGGAGAATGAGGTCATTTCCGTATCTTTTGAGATGTTATTCCGATGAACACGAAAATATGGTTTTCAGACTCCTTCGGGAAACTGGCTGGAAAATAAATTGTTGTTAGATTCAGGAGGTTTAATATTGAACAAAAGAGACCGTGCTTATTTGATCGCCGCTTCTGCGGCTCTGGCCGTACTTATCCTGGGTATTCTTATTTACTCCTATTTTAAAGCCCAGCTCCTCTGGGGAATCATAGCTGCGGGACTGATTGTAGCGGGTTCTCTTCTTTTTTATCTCGTTTTTACGGATTCCCTGGCCTTTCCCTGGAAAAGTGAGGGTGGTAAATTCGAGGTTCCGGAAGTCAAATCAGGGGGAGTTGAATCAGAGGGAGTCAAATCAGAGGGAATTAAGTCAGGGGAAGTTGAATCGGAGGGAGTTGAATCAGAGGCTTTGAGCGACTCAAAAGTTTATGAAAGACCGTCTTTCTTCTTTGGTATACCCTTCGGATTTGTGCTCGGAGGGGTTTTTAGCAGGTATGAGAGCCTGTTTTCCATGGACTATGACGGAGGATCGGCAGTTGTGCTGTATCGTGGGGTCTGTCTGGTTTCGAAAGGAGACAGGCTTAGTATTACCGGGGAATGGTACTCTGGGAAAAAAATCGGAGTAAGAGGAAATGTGATTGTTGCGGACAGGGTAGAAAATCTCAGTACAGGGTTAATTTTCAGCAAAGAATGAATCCTATGTGTTTTTACACAGGCTCCCTTTAATTCTAATACTTTTCTGATGGTCTGACTTTGATAGTCTGTCCTTCTGGTGAAATTTTTTGGTGGTCTGGTTATTTTTTGTTTCAGGGAGCCTGTGCAATAACATGGAAAGTAATTTTTTTGTATTGAAGGAGTTGCCTGCAAACAAACGGCCAGGTGTACTGTGGGGCTTTGGGCATTTTATGACTTCAGGGGCCGGGAGCTTGCAAGCAAGCACTAACCCTTTTCCTATTTAATAGTATATATAAATTTCGCTCAATTATGAGTTTTCCGGAAGTAAATGAACGAAAAAACAATGGCCTGCTCGAACTCCCGAATTTTAACCCCATGTAACCGGAATTAGACATCTTCCGTCTTTATTGTCCCCGGACGCCGAAGGCGACCGGCCTTCCCAGAGTTAAAAAGAAAAGGCAGAAAGTAAAAGCAATCAAAAATCAGAACATTGACGTGAAATAAGTCGAACAAAAGTAAAATCTTATAAGGGCAATTTATCTTGAAAACACTTTTTTCATAAATTTCGAGAAGGGACGCTTGCTTCGCAAGCGGTGAGATGCCCTGTAATCGATACGAAAAAGAAAATGCCCGGAATTGGTATAAGTATTGAACCTGGTCACAAAAATCAGGATCATTTCAAGCAATATGGCAGGAAGCTTAATTCAAAAGAAGCTGGCTCGGGTCAAATTTGAAGAAAAAAAAGTTCGGGAATCGGGCCTGATAGGATTCAGAGCCCGAAACGTTTGTATTTTGAAATTGTTGCTTTAAAGTGAAGTTGTTGCTTTAAACTAAACTTCTTTTTTAAAGCCCGAGGACGTCGTCCATATTGTAGATGCCGGGGTTCTGTGCACAGACCCATTCGGCTGCACGGACTGCGCCTTTGGCAAAGATCTGGCGAGAGTGGGCCATGTGGTTGATCTCGATCCTTTCGGAGTTTCCGACAAAGAGTACTGTGTGGTCTCCGGTGATGTCTCCGCCGCGAACGGCGTGGATGCCGATTTCCTTGTCCCGGGGAGCTATTCCTTCCCTGCCGTAGACGTATTCCTTGCCTCCCAGGGCTTCGCTGATCACGTCGGCTGCCCGAAGAGCGGTGCCGCTTGGGGCATCCTTCTTCTGGTTGTGGTGGGCTTCGATGATCTCGATGTCGTAGTCGGCAAGGTACTTTGCGGCTTCCTTTATGATCTTGAAAAAGACGTTTACTCCGACCGAGAAGTTCGGAGCGATCACTGCACGGACCCTGTTTTCCAGGATTGCGCCGTCGACCACAGCCCTCTGTTCAGGGGCCAGGCCTGTTGTCCCTATGATCAGGTTGACTCCGCATCCGGCGGCAATGGGTGCATTTACCACGGTTGCACCGGCTACTGTAAAATCGATCAGGACGTCGGCTTTGGTCTTTTGCAGGACCGCTTCCATGTCTTTTACGTCCGAGACTTCGATTCCAAGCGTCCCTACCCGGGCCATTTCCCCGGCGTCTTTCCCGATATTACCTACGTCAAAGGCGGCAACGAGCTGCATGTCCGGAGAGCTCGTGATATTCTCGATAATAAGAGAGCCCATCCTGCCGCAGGCTCCGACCACTGCTGCGTTGATCATTTCAGTACCCCCAGTTTCCTGAGTTCTTCTGCAAGCTTTTCAGTGTTGGCATCTGCAAGGGGGGCCAGAGGGAGCCTGACATCCCCGCTGGCAAGCCCTGCCAGTTCGGCGGCCTTCTTTACAGGGATCGGGTTTGTCTCCAGGAAAAGCGCGCGGATCAGAGGAGCCATTTCGTAATGGAACTTCCTGGCTGTTTCGTAGTCTCCCTTGAGGGCTGCTTCCACCATCCCGGACATTTTCTCAGGCACGATGTTAGCTGTAACCGAGATGACCCCACTGCCTCCTATGGACATGAGAGGGAGGGTCAAACCGTCGTCCCCGGAGAGCACTATAAAGTCCTCGTCCACGGTACCTTCAAGGATCCTGGTGGCCTTGTCGAGGCTCCCGCTGGCTTCCTTGATCCCTACGATGTTTCCCACCTTTGCAAGTTCGGTGATAACTTCGACGGGCATGTCCTGCCCTGTCCTGGACGGGACGTTGTACAGCACTATGGGTATGTCCACAGCCTCTGCGATTTTCGTGAAGTGCGCGAGCAGCCCTGCAGGGTTGGGTTTGTTATAGTAAGGTGAAATTAAAAGAGCGCCGTCCACACCCGCATCCGCGGCGTGTTTTGTAAACTGGAGGGCTTCTCCTGTATTATTCGACCCTGTTCCTGCAAGCACCGGGACTTTTGCACAGTCCACGGCAATGTCGATCACTTCTTCATGCTCGGCTGCGGAAAGGGTTGCTGATTCCCCGGTGGTGCCGCAGGGTACTATACCTGTGACTCCTCCTGCTTCCACAAACGCGATATTTCTTCTCAGGCCTTCCCCGTCAATCCTGTCATCCTTCGTGAAAGGAGTGATCAGGGCAGGCATTGCTCCTTCAAACATACAGATCCCCAACTGCTTCCCGGTATCCCGGGGTGGCGCTCAGATAATTTTTGCGCGTGCAACTTTCCTTGTGACGTAGCCTGCGACCCGGTTCCTGATAACCTTGCTTTCGATGGTCGTGTACTTGGCCACAAGAAGTTTGTTTGTGTCGAAATCTTTTGTAAAGACGTCTCCGTAGTTTTCAATTAATTTGAATGCGGTTCTCTTGATGTTGGTCTGTCTAATATTTCCCATGATATCTTCTCCTCTATGTTTTTCGCCGTTTTTTTCCAGGCGTCAAGATTTACGGTTTATTTGGTTTACGGTTTATTTGATTTATTCAGTTATTCGATATAGCTCACAATGTTTCCTGTGAACCTGGTTAACGTAAAGCAAGAAATGCGCTGAATCGTTACCTGAGTTAAGTGTTGAGTTAAGTAAGTGCTAAGTTAAGTGTTTAGTGAAGTTAAGTTAAGTTAAGTTAAGTTAAATGTTGAGTTGTTAAGTGTTACCCGATTCCGGGGAAGGTTTCTCCGAAAACCGGATGTAAAAATTTGGATTAATTACTGATTTTGTCGACTAATAGGTAACTTCCGATTTATAACTTTTGGGGTAAAAAAGATTTTCGGATAATGCCCTTTCCTTTTTCCCTCAGGCTTTCCTCTGAGTTTACCTTACTTTTTCAGGTAATCCGTTTTTCCAAGGAAGCGGTCAAGAGTCCCTGCGCTGGTAAAGACTTTTTCCCTGGGCCCTTTGCGGTTGACAAAGAGACCTGCCAGAACAATCAGGAGCCCGAGTTCGGGTTTTGCCTCCACGGCAATGGCCCCTATCAGGATAAGGGAGGAGGCTGCAAGCCCCTTGAGGGCACCTTTCCGGTAGGAGAGGTAGCCTGTCCTCTTGAAAATCCGGATGTCCCGGAGGGTGAGGAAGAGCACTACAAAATAGGCAAACATTGCAATTTCAAGATACATTCCGTTCTCCACTGTTCTTTTTTCGCAGCCTGCCGACCCATGAGATTTATTCGGGTGCCTGGCTACATCTAAAAATCAAGTGTAAGATATGTTAGGGGTATAGATAATATATAAAACCAGTCGTTTTGCGGCACTCCTGTCCACAGCCCTGCGGCATTATATACCTTTGGCTCTGCGGCTCAGGAAGATATGAACCCGAAAAGTATCAGGTAGACTACAATTCCGAGAAGAAGGGTTCCTGTCCAGAACAATATGCCAATATCCATGTATTTTTTGCCTTTCCATTTCCACTGGTTTGTGACAAAGATAATCCCCAGGATAAGGGTCAGGAAGCCGATTACCCTGTGCAGGGTTAGCAGCCACCCGTAAGCAGGAAGGAAAATGCCCAGGCTTGCGGAGTATAACATGTAGAAGACCGAAGGCAGGGCCACGATAAAGGCAACAGTTGCAACTTTTCCGTGCAGCCGGAGATTTTTATTTTTCTTTGCAAGGGCATAGCCTAGAATTAAAAAAGCTATGAGCTGTACGAGCAGTGAAATATCTGATAGTGTTAGCGGTCTTGAGAACAGAGCAATTCCCCCAAAAAGAAGTGGTCTGGAGATTATTTATACATAATTCTCAAATTTTCAGATCAGGTTAAGGTCCAGGTATCCGGCGGTCCAGAGCAGGGCGAGAAAGAGGGGCTGGTGGATGAAATAGATAAAAAGGGAATGCTTACCGAGCCAGGAAAAGCCTTTCACGGCTCCGGAACTTTAGAGGGCAGGAACTGCAAACTGCCTGATGCCCCCGGCGTACAGGGAATTTCCCAGGTAGATACCCAGGAGGACCATCCCGAACCAGGGGAAAACCGGGAAATAGTCCAGGGCCTGGAAGTGCTCGGGCCGGAAACCCAGCCAGACCAGGGTTGAAAACCCGAAAGTCCTTGTCCCGAGCCAGTAGCCGGGAATGAGGAATAGTAAAGCCATAAGCAGGTTTGCCTCTTTCAGTCTGAGGTATGGGTAAGCGAGTATGGCCGAAACCCCGAAAAAGTGCAGGATTCCGAAAAGGATGTACCTTTCGGGAAGAAAAACCCGGGTTACGGCTGTGAGTACGAGTCCCAGAGCGAAGAGTTTGAGCCCCCTTCTGAGATATTTCCGGAAAAGTTTTGAGGGAAAGGCGGAAGAGGAGGTTAAGTGTAAGGTTGAAGATGAGAGTGAGTGCGAGGCTGAACTCCCCGGCCCGTTTGCCCTGGAATAGCTTATTGAAAGGGCTGCCCCGGAAACCAGGATAAACATTTCTGCCGAACCCCTGCCGATGTAGGAGAGAAACCCCGAATTAAGTTCAAACTCTGCCAGCCTGAAAAAGTCGAGGTCGTAGAGAAAATGGTAGCCCAGCATCAGCACGACGGCTAGCCCGCGCAAAAAGTCTATTTCCCAGAAACGGCCCTGAGCTCTGTACATTGGAACAGTCCCCGGAAAAACATATGACAGACATTATATAAATATGCAATGAGGCTGGAGGGTTGGCTTTTAACTCACGGTTTCATTCAACTTATTTTTCTCGAATAAGCAAAAAGGAATATAATTCCTACCCCGATTCCTCCGAGCATGTATATTCCATCTCCGATTATTCCGATCTTCTCAAGGTTTTCGATTATACCGGAATTTTCAAGGTTTTCAATCATTCCGGGAGTCTCGGGATTTTCACTTCCCCGGCTACCCGGAGTTTGCTCCTGCAAAGATCCGGGAGCTTCTTCCTGCAGGGATGTGCTTTTTGCCTGGGCTGTTCCTATAACTGAAGTGCTTTCACTGACGGGGTCCGTTTCAGGCATGAGGGTGATTCTCGAACCCTGGATCTTCTGGGCGGTCCCGGTGCAGGACGGGTCGGAGACCAGCCTTCCTTCTGGCTGCAAGGTGAAAGTTACTGCATAGTTCCCTGCGGTGATTTCGTATTTACCCGGGGGGACGGAGCCCGTGTTGTACGTATAGCTGAATTTCCCTTCCGAATCAGCCTTTACCACCTGCAGGGCCGTAACTTTCAGCTTCACCCGCGTCTCCCCATTTTTTGAATTTCCGTCAAGCTTGAGCTGGTAAGCCCCTGGAGGGATCCTTTCTGCGGAAAGGACGGCAACACCTTCGTTTGCCTTTGTACCCCTATGCCTCCAGAGGACAAGTTTACCTCTTACGTACAGGTCCTCCACGCCTTCTGCCCGGACGGAAAAGCAGTTGTTGAAGTCAGGGACCTCCACATTCTGCAATTCGTAAGTGTAAGTGCCTCCGATCACCGGGACATCTTCTTCAAAATAGACGAGAAAACCTACTTCCTCCCTCGGAGAGGCACTCCCGGTGATCTGGATAGTGTCTCCTGCCACAGGGTTTGCAGGGCTTATTTCCCAGCCGCTGACTTCCCCGCTTGCAGGAAAAACGGCCATTGTGATAAACATGAACAGTGAAAAAAGAAAGACCGGGGTCTTTTTTCCAAAACCTCCGTTGAATACCTTAAATTTCATAAAAGCACCTCTCCCATAATAGCGCAAGGGTTCTGTTCTCCCCCTTTTTCCAGACCCCGGATCTTAAACTCCCTGTCTAAACTCCCTATTAATACTTTTCAGGTTCAAAGTACTTATACTTATCATTTTTTGTCAAACACTCGTCATTTTTTGACAGATATTCCGACTTCAAATATTCTAAAAAAGGAGAACTGGATGGTGGGAATTTAGTGAAAAAGAGGCTATTTCGGAAGTTTATAAAAAAGGAACCGGGTTTTAAAACCCTTTGATGACCTTTTTCCGGAATAATATTTTTTTAAGAATAGTATTT
>DUKH01000215.1:24029-26347 GCA_013329415.1 Methanosarcinaceae archaeon
TTTTTAAGAATAGTATTTTTTTCGAGAATAGTTTTGAAAAGCAGAAGAAATGTTATCCTCTACTTTTCAGGGGTTTTTCCAGTTTACTGCCTCCTTTTCTCTATCACGGCCAGCCCGATCAGGATTATTATCATGAACCCGATAATGAAATTAAAAACTTTTGACATGATACTCTTCGAGATTCCTGTCTTTTCCCCATCTCCGGTACTTTCTTCTGTTTCCGCAGGATCGGTATCCTGAGGATCGGTATCCTTTATCTGCTCTGTTTCCGTAGGGATCTGACCTTCTACCTCTCTAACCTAAATCAAGGGCTTACTGTTTTCGGCTGTGACTGCAAATGGGGAGAATCCCGGGGAGCTGGCTTCGAAGTACATGAACCCCTCGTCTTCCCCGATCTTCCGGGTCTGGAGGGCGCTCCACCTGTCTTCGGAATACCTGTTCAGGGCGATCGTGGATTCGATAATTTCGTTTTCGGCTATCCACGTCTTGTTTACCCTGAAACCAACAACGGGGTTGCCAATGTTTTCAGGACTTGCAAAGCCCCCGTTTCCTACCCAGATGTTGATGTGCCTGTAGATTTCCCCATCAGGCTCAGCCGGGGTCAGGACGGAGATCTCTTTCAGTTCCTCGATAATGGTTGTGGTTTTTCCGACACTTTTCTTTGCGTCGAATTCCACGTAGTCAACAATGGTGGCTTTCCGCGTGAACTCAAACCTGATGAGGTTCCCGTTAGTAACGAACTGCTGGGCAAGCTCCTTAACCTGGACATTGCTTGCAGGTTCAGGAGACCCTCCTCCACCGCCGCCACCGCCGCCACCACCGCCACCTGAGCTTTTCTTGACGGTTGTAACATCGCTAACAGTTATCTGCACGGTCTCAGAATCTGTTAATTCTCCGTCCGTAACATTGAACCCTACCAAATAGACTCCAGAATCATCAGAGCCCGGAGTCCATTCAAAAAGGCCACTGGTCGTGTTAAGTTGAGCCCCACCGGGAAGGCCTGTGGCACCATATGTAAGATCATCACCATCATCATCGGAAGCTGTTAATGTGAATGCCAGGAGGCTGTTTTCTGCAACAGCTTTGTTTCCTATTGAGTCTAGTGCCGGGGCTCTATTGACATCTCCAACTGCTATAGTTATTGTTTCAGAATCTGTAAGCTCCCCATCTGAAGCTGTGAATTCTACATAGTAAATGCCGCTTTCCCCATAAGCCGGAGTCCAGCGGAAAATATTATCTGCAAGTTCTCCGAAGGTTGCGTTTGTGGAGTAAGTCAGGGGGTCTCCATCCGGATCTGTTGCTGAAAGCTCTATCCTGAGTTCCGTGTTTTCAGCAGTTGACTGAGGGTCTATTTCAGCCAGAACAGGTTTCCTGTTCACGTCTTCTACAGTTATCTGCACGATTTCGAAGTCAAGACCTCCATTCCCATCAGAGACACTGAAATTTACGGAATAAGTTCCTGCTTCATCGTATTCAGGAGTCCAGGTAAAGTTCTTGTAAGTAAGAGTGCCAACGCTGCTTTCGTTCTTTGCAAAAGTGAGAGGGTCTCCATCTTTATCTGTTGCAGAGAGGTTTATCACAAGTTCTGAACCTTCGTCAATAGATTGATCACCAATCTCAACGAGCAAAGGTGGTCTGTTTACGTCTCCCACTATTATCTGAACTACCTCAAAGTCCAGACCTCCCTTTCCATCCGAAACGCTGAAATTTACGTAATATATTCCTGCTTCCTCATCCGTCGGAGTCCATGTAAAGTTCTTGTCTGTAAGCTTTCCAACGCTGCTTTCGTTCTTTGCAAAAGTAATAGTGTCTCCATCTTTATCTGTTGCAGAGAGGTTTATCACAAGTTCTGAACCTTCGTCAATAGATTGATCACCAATCTCAACGAGCAAAGGTGGTCTGTTTACGTTTTCTACAGTAATGACCACTGTTTCTGAATCATTCAGGACTCCGTCCGTTACGTTGAACTCTACATAGTAAGTTCCACTTTCCTCATAATTCGGAGTCCATGTGAACTCATTTCCCATCAGAGTTCCGAACGTAGCATTTGTAGCGTATGTCAGCTCGTCGTTATCAGGGTCTGTAGCCGTTAGTGTAAATGCCAATGAGCTGTTTTCTGCAACCAATCGATCTTCAATTGATTCAAGTTCCGGTGGTCTGTTTACGTTCTCTACAGTAATGGTCACTTTTTCGGAATCATTCAGGACTCCGTCAGTTACGTTGAACTCTACATAGTAAGTTCCACTTTCCTCATAATTCGGAGTCCATGTGAACTCATTTCCCATCAGAGTTCCGAACGTAGCATTTGTAGCGTATGT
>DUKH01000061.1 GCA_013329415.1 Methanosarcinaceae archaeon
CAGAAAACACGGAAGGTATGTGCCTCTATTTCCTTTATTCCGTGTTTTCCGTGCTTTCTGTGGTTAAATTTTCACTTGAGATTGGTGAAGGAATTTGGGTCATTGACTATAGTGAAACTTAACCAGGCAGCTTTTCAATTAGTGAAACTTAACCCAGCAACTTTTTCAGTTCGTGAAGCTTGTTCATGGCTTCAAGGGGGGTCATATCGTCCACATTCAGCCTTTTCAGGGCGACTTCCACGGGACTTTGCCTGTTTGCCTGCGCCTGGGTCCCGCCTCCGCTGCCGGGGTCGAAAAGCAGCATCTGGGTGTAGCGCGTGGCTGCCTTGCCTTTTTTCCTTTTCCCGTTTTCCCCTTCTTCGGCTTCTTCAAGCAGGTTTTCCCGTTCCAGTTCCTTCAGGATCTCGTTTGCCCTGTCTATCACCTTTTCCGGGACCCCTGCAAGCCTTGCAACCTGGATCCCGTAACTCCGGTCCGTTGCCCCCGGGACGATTTTCCGCAGGAAAACCAGTTCGTGGCCTTCTTCTTTTACCGCGATGTGGTAGTTTTTGACCCGCTTTAATTTTTCTTCAAGAGCTGTCAACTGGTGGTAATGCGTGGCAAAAAGGGCTCTTACCCCGACCTTTCCCCGGTTGTGCAGGTACTCAACAACGGCTTTTGCGATGCTGTACCCGTCGTAGGTGCTTGTCCCCCTCCCTATCTCGTCCAGGAGGACCAGGCTTTTTGGGCTTGCGTTGTTCAGGATGTTTGCAAGCTCAACCATCTCTACCATGAAAGTACTCTGCCCGCTTGCCAGGTCGTCAAAGGCCCCTATCCTCGTAAAGACCTGGTCCACGGTCCCGATGGAGGCATGGGACGCCGGGACAAAGGAGCCTGCCTGGGCCATGATTGCGATCAGGGCACTCTGGCGCATGTAAGTGGACTTTCCTGCCATGTTCGGGCCCGTTACCAGTAAAAACTGCTTTTCCTTGCAGTCCATTTCGGTGTCATTAGGGACAAACCCCCCTGGAACGGTATTTTCCACAACAGGGTGTCTTCCGTCTCTGATCAGGATCTTGCAGTCCTCGGTCAGCTGGGGGCGGACGTAGTTGTTGTTTTCGGAAGCCTCCGCCAGGTTGGCTAGCACGTCCAGGGTCCCGGTGCTTTCCGCTGTCTGCTGCAGTTTCCTTGAGTATCCTGCAACGGTTTTCGTGATTTTTGCGAAGATCTCGTATTCCAGGGCCACAGCTTTTTCGTTTGCAGAGAGGATCAGGCTTTCTTTTTCCTTCAGTTCCGGTGTGAAGAAGCGCTCGGCATTGGTCATGGTCTGCTTTCTGATGTAGTCTTCGGGCACCTGGGCGCTGTTAGCGTTGGTAACTTCGATGTAGTATCCAAAGACCTTATTATACCCGACTTTCAGGGACTTGATCCCGGATTTTTCCCTCTCCTTTTGCTGGAAAGCGGCAATCCACTGCTTGCTGTTGCTTGCAATGTCCCTCAGTTCGTCCAGCTCTTCATTGTAGCCCTTTTTGATCATCCCGCCTTCCCGGACCGTTAGAGGCGCTTCGTCCGCGATTCCCTTTTCGATCAGTTCCGCCAGGGTTTCGAGTTCCGGGAATGCCTCGAGTTCCTTTCCTATCTCTTCCAGGAGTTTCGAGCTGGTCTTCTCGAGCAGGCAGTCCCTTACGGGCACAACGGCTGTCAGGGATTTTTTCAGGGCTACAAGGTCCCTTGCGTTTGAGTTCCCGTACACGATGCGGCCGACCAGGCGTTCGATGTCCCGGACCTCGAAGAGCCAGTCCCGGATGTCATAGCGGAGCAGGGCGTCTCCTGCCAGTTCTTCCACGGCGTCCAGCCGCCGGTTGATATGTTCGACGGAAAGGAGCGGTTTCAGGAGCCATTTTTTCAGGGCCCGGCTCCCCATGGGGGTCTTTGTGCTGTCCAGCACCTTAAAAAGCGAGTTTTCATTCCCGCCGTCCCGCACATTTTTCACGATTTCCAGGTTGCGCAGGGTTATTGCGTCGAGCACCATGAACTCGGAGTTCGAGTAGGTCCGCAGGGTGTTTATGTGGGCAAGGTCCCGCATCTGGGTGGTCTTTGCGTATTCCAGGGCTGCCCAGGCCGAATATACCGCAAACTCCAGGTTTTCACAGCCCATGCCTTCCAGGGTCGCAACCCCGAAGTGTTTTTTAAGCATCTCTCCCGCTTCTCCTGTCCCGGAAAGTTCGGGGGCGAATTCGTGGACAATGGTCTGGTCCCTGAGCCGGCCTGCAAGTTCGGGGTTTCCGTAAAGGGATGGGGGCAGGATGCATTCTGCCGGGTGCATGCGGGCAAGTTCGCTCATAAGCTTTTCAAAACCCTCAGAGTCCCTGAACTGGGTGGTCAGGAATTCCCCTGTGGAGATGTCCAGAAAAGAGACACCGAGTTCCATTTCCCCGGGGTTTTTGTCGCTTTTGCCGGCTTTGCCGCTTTTCCCTGCTTTATCTCCTTTCTCGCCTTTCCCGTTCCCGCCTTTGCCGCTTTTGCCGCTTTCCCGGCCTGCTACTGCCATCAGGTAGTTATTCGAGGCGTCGGAAAACATGGAGGAATCTATGGCTGTCCCCGGGGTCACTACCCGGACAACACCCCGTTTCACGACTCCTTTTGCCTGTTTCGGGTCTTCGAGCTGCTCGCAGATTGCCACGTTGTACCCTTTGTTGATCAGCCTCGGGAGGTAGGTGTCAATGGCATGGTATGGGATTCCTGCAAGCGGCATCTTTTCCCCGGACTTATCCTTCCCCCGGGCGGTAAGGGTAATTTCCAGTTCCCTTGCGATTGTCTTTGCGTCTTCCCCGAAAGACTCGTAGAAATCGCCCATCCGGAAGAAGATGAGGGCATCAGGGTGTGCTTGCTTTGCTTCATAGTACTGGCGCATTGCAGGGGTCATCTGGTCATTCATTTTTTATTCCACTGTAAGCTGTTAAGTCGGTTTGGTATAAAATAGAAAGTCGAGTGCAGTTGGTAGGGTCAAATTATCCCGGTCAAATTATCCCCGGTAAATTAGCTTAAACCTGCTGCCGCAGCCCAGCCGATGCTCGCTATTGCCGGATTGCTGCAGCTTGAATTTTATGCTTTTTGAATGCTATGCCTTTATGTGAATCCTGCTTCTTATATATAATTTAACAATTCGGAATTGTAAGCCGATCAAAGGAGGAACCTGTTCTGAGCCGGGAAAAATTGATCGAGGTCTGTCCTGTCTGCGGGAATTCGGATCTCTACTACGAGGTCGGTGGGTATGCCGGCAAAGTCTACCACTGCAAGGAATGCGGGTATATGGGAGCTTTCATTGTAGAGGGGAATGAGGAAATGGTTGATAAAATCCGGGAAAAGTATAAGCGGGAAAAGGAGAAGGTGGCGGAAGAAAAGTAAGCCGGTAAAAAAATTTCATAGAAATATTTTTAACTGTCTTGGTCATTTAAGGCATCATGAGCACTATTAATAGTTCCAGCACTTTAGTTACAAGCTCCTTTACTCAAGTCATGCCAGGGGAGTTGTTTTTTGCAATTTTTCTCATTTTGATATTCTGCATTTTCTACTTATTTTACAGGAAAAAGAGAAAGTGACATCTGGGAAATATATCTGTAATCTTTTTTGAATTCTTCTCCCAAAGCTACAAGGTTTTTGGATTCGCCTGTGGATAAACGGGGTTCTCACCGCCCGCCTCTGCGGGCGGCTTTTTCCAATAAATTGCATGGAAAATGAATAAGAGCCTATTCGAAAAGTGGTTACTAACAAATATGCTGGCAAGATACAATCTTTCTTATTTGGAATGTCACAGCTCATGTATTTTTATTCATTTTTCTTTTTTTTCAACTTTCCTGGAAAGGCCGCCTGCTTCGCAGTCGGTGAGTGCCCCGGGACCTGAAATCCAGAGTTAAAAACTGGAACCGGGTTTTAATGATCAATTCAAAAAAGGTGGCAGTTCACATGTTTAAGTAGCAGATCTCGATTTGGGGATTTTTTATTTGCAGGCCCATCTTTTGATAATATTTTACATTTATCTTTAAAAAATTAACTAGTGGTGTAATAAAAGCCAACTTTTTTAACTGAAGGCTCTCTTACTTGCAATTATTGGCAAGTTATTCCCCCCCTCTGTACAGTAAATTCTGAAAAATCCCTTAAAATGTGATATATATGAAACTTCGTGTTGTAAGTTCAAAAGAAGAAATTGATACATTAAATGAAAGTGAAGAACTCATCCACTTCGCATTCAGGCCGTCCAACAAAGACGTATTCAAACTTATTATAAGGTGTCCGAATGTAAAAGCGATCCATGTCCCTTCTTCATACAAGAAAACCATTTCCAGCTCTGCCCAGATGTACCTCTCAATGCAGGACATTGCCTTACTTGAAGGTGATGTATGGGGTCACAGGAAAGACATCAATGAATATTCGGAAGTTTCCCCGCATGTTCTTGGCCGCATAACGGAACTAAAGTCCGAAGGGCTTTCCGAGCAGGATATTGTTGAACAGATTAAGGGAGAAACAAAACTCAGCCCTGACCTTATAACCTTTATTATGTCTATCTGATGTTTTTAAAAAACTGCATGTTGGCCGATCAAATCCTGATCAGCTTTCATTTTCTTTTTTTCTGGTGCTGTTTCCGGCATTCCTTATAATAATTCAATAGAGTCCTATTTTAAAAATCGAAATCCGATTCTTAGAAAGCGAGATTCGATTTTAAAAACCGAAGTACTAAAGCCAGAACTCTCTGTAAGAAAAACAATTAGAAAATAAGAGTTTGATGGGGCCGCTGAGATTTGAACTCAAGTCGCAAGACCCCCAGCCTTGCAGGATGGACCAGGCTACCCTACGGCCCCGCAGAGTAGAATTTGCTTCTTAGATGACAATTCTTGGTTTGCTTGCCATCGTAAACTATTGTAATCAAATATGTAGTATAAATGTATATCGGTAAGAATATGAAATTTGGGTTCTTTGTTAGTATTTTTGTTTGGTTGTTGTTGTGAGGAAAAGCTATCCTCATTTTTTTATTTGTCCTTCCTTCCTCGCTCCGGATTCTCAAAAACCGGGGCCTGAAGGGCCATTCAGGAGTGTTTTTGCCCGGAGGACCCTCTGGACTATGGTTATGTGGGAAAACACGGCTATAAGCACAATTGCCCAGCTCAGCAGTCCTGTCAGGGCTCCAAAGGCGAGGATGAGCATCCTTTCGGTGCGTTCGGCTACCCCCACACTGAGCTTCCGGCAGCCTGCGGATTCTGCCCTGGCGCGGGTGTAGCTTACCAGGAAAGAGCCTATCAGAGCAAAACCTGCCCAGAGCCAGCTTTCAATCCCCAGAATGGGAGGAAGCGCAAGTTTTCCATTTACAGCCCCGGCTATGATCCCGAGGAACATCAACCCGTCGGAGTAGCGGTCGCAAACCGAGTCAAGCACTCCTCCAAAGGGGGTGGTGATACCTTTTGCCCTTGCGACTCCCCCATCCAGGATGTCAAAGACCCCGCTGAAGAGTATCAGGAGTCCTCCTTCAAAAGGCCTGCCAAGGGCAAATGCCGCCCCTGCGACCACGCTCACCGCAAACCCCAGCAGGGTCAGGGTGTTCGGGGAAAGGGGGATTAAACGGGCTAGAGGAGTTATCTTATCTCTTGCGCTGTTTTTCAGATCGTTGAATATTTCTATCCCTTCCTTTTTCCTGGCTGGAATGATCCTTTATAGCAGTAGTCTGAATTTATGATATTTTGAGTCGTTGAAATAATAAGTTATCTTCTCTTAAATATGATAGCTCTGCTGAATCCGGTAACTTTGCTGAATCTAATAACTTTGCTGAATATGATAAGGTCTCTTCCATTGAATATTCTACTATTGGGCTTATCTTTTTTGGGAAGATGGAGGAAACAGCCGGGCTTTTAAATAGTGCCGGCGGGATTCCGATAAAGTTTTGATCTGGTTGCTTAATTTTTCTTCTGAATATGCGGAGATGAAAAAATGGATCTTGTAGACAATCACAGGGCAAAGTGCACACAGTGCGGGCAGTGCCTGGACGTATGCCCGCGTTACGATGACATCGATTTGCTTGAACGCTTATACGGATATCTGGGAGGGGACTCTGAAATTGATCCCGGATCCCTCCTTGGCTGCCTTACCTGCGGACTCTGCGGCGAGGCCTGTCCCGAGGACCTGGGAATCAAAATGCTGATTTCCCCTGCCCGGCAGAAGTGGGTGGATGAACACGGCCTTACGGACCGGCAGACATTGATGGACCCGGATGCTGATAACAACCTGGTGAAAAAGATTGCCGAAATGAGCGAGGTTCCCGAATTCCGGGGTGGGAAAGGGTCCGTTGTGTATTTCCCTGGTTGTGCCGGCGGTTACATCAACACCAATATGGCAAAAGCTGCCGTCGCCCTGTTTGAAAAAGCCGGAGTAGATTACACGGTCCTGAGTGGGGTGGAGTACTGCTGCGGGGCGGTTTCCGCAGGTGCGGGTAACCCGGGGCCTCTGCGCCGGAAGGGGCAGAAGAATATCGAGGAAGTCCGGAAAAGGGGAGGACAAATCCTGGTAACTGCCTGTCCCGGCTGTTTCAAGGCTTTCAAAGAAATGTATCCCAGGATGTTTGGGGACCCGGGTTTTGAAGTCCTGCAGATTTCCCAGTACCTCGAACGCCTGGTCCGGGAAGGCAAACTCAAGCCCGAAAAGGTCCTCAAAAACAGGGTCTTTTATCACGACCCCTGCCACCTTACCCGGGGAATGGGCGTTTACCGGGAAGCCAGGGAACTGCTGGAATGTATTCCGGGAACGGTTCTCGCAAACAAAACTCCTGAAAATTCGGCATGCTGCGGGTTTGGCGGCGGGGTGCGGATCAACTATCCCTCCGAATCCATGGCCGTGGCCTCGGACCGTTACAGGGCTGCGGGGGAATTGGGCTGTGATCTAATCATAACCAACTGTGCCGGCTGCATGCAAAACCTCGTGGAAGCCGGAAAAGATGAGGATCTCAGGGTTTTTGATCTTGCCGAGTACCTTGCCCTAACTTTTGGAATTGAAATCGAACGTGATGATGAGGAAATGCTGGAAGTTGTCAACAGGGCTTACAGGCTCTGTGTTTCAGGTTACGGGGAAAATGATTCCCCAT
Organism: Methanosarcinaceae archaeon; assembly: GCA_013329415.1. Lineage (GTDB taxonomy): Archaea > Halobacteriota > Methanosarcinia > Methanosarcinales > Methanosarcinaceae > MTP4 > MTP4 sp9310u. The sequence continues at coordinate 7,106 of DUKH01000061.1, forward strand.
AAATGATTTTTCCTGAAAAAGTACTCACAAGCAATTATCCATAAACTACATATTCGATCTCAAGTCGGTAACGACATAATATATTTCCATATGTTTTTGCACAGGAATCTGAGGTGATCTTTCTCCCCTATCCTTTTTTATAAGACCCCTCCTTTCTCCTCTGCAATAACTATTTTTTTATATTTTTTGCCCGGTTCTGTTTTCATTTATTTCATGGTTTCATCGTCAAGAAAGATTTTTTATGGATATGCTGGTTTTTTGTTTGAACTACCGGCTCTCCGATGGAATATTTCTGATATATAATCTTTTCGCTTTTTGAGGTTGGTGGGGTAAGGCACATCATGTTTTTTCTACAGCGGGTTTAAAGGTCGATCGAAAATGAACTTTTTTTCGGTTTTCTTCCGGAAAATGTATATCTATTTGTAAAAACAGTATCCATAGAGGTCACATCTTTATGGTGGTTTTAAGGTGGATGGATTTGCCAGCTCCGAATCTGGCTTACAATTTCAAATTACTATTAATAAATATCAATTATAGTATACTGTTTGTCTCGTGAGAAACGTCCGCGTTTAAATTCTTATATTTATATTTTGTGTTTTATTTCAGGTTCTCTTCACCGGAAAATTTCCGGAAAAATCTTTCAACCAAAAACTATATATGTAACTGCTATTTCTGGATTTCCTTTCTAACAAAATATTTATACTAGTAAAAAGAACATCTGCTTTGGAGACATCTGTAAAACTGAGTTCTAAGCCGGGAAGAAAAATGGCAATTGAAAAAAATTCCCTTAGCTAAAAACTTGTGAACCCCAAAATGTGATGGTCATGACTTTTTTGTCATGATTTCCCACGTGTGGTGATCACGGACTCCCACCTGTGATGGCCATAAGATTTTCTCGTGCGGACCTTTCCCACCATATGAAGCATGAGTTAAGCGCCTTAATCATCATGATTAATCGTGATTATTTTGGTTTTTGGGTCGTCTCTGAAAATACTTCTTAAAAATAAAAATGGAGGATGCAATTATTAGCAACGAAGAATTGCTTCAGGAATTATCTGATGCGATTGTCTCTTGTAAGAAGGACGTAGTGCTCGCTGCCGTAGAAAAGGCAAAGGGCGTACTGGAGCCTTCCGAAATTATCGACAAAGGACTCGCAGCAGGTATGAATGATGTAGGTGCTCTTTTTGAAAGAGGTAAACTTTTCCTGCCCCACGTAATGATGGCTGCAGACGCAATGACCGCCGGTGTTGAATCCCTTAAAGACCTGATGCCTGAAGGCTCAGAGGGATCAAAGATGGGCGTCATTGTGAACGGAACTGTGGAAGGAGATGTCCACGACATCGGGAAATCCATTGTATCCACTATGCTCCAGTCCGCAGGTTTTGAAGTGCACGACATCGGAAGAGACGTGCCTATCAAGAACTTCATCGACAAGGCAAAGGAAGTTTCCGCAAACATGGTCGGACTGTCCGCTCTTATGACCACCACCCTCCCCGGGCAGAAGGATGTCATTGAACTCCTGAAGGAAGAGGGCATGAGGGAAAACGTCAAGGTCATGATCGGCGGTGCACCCGCAACCCAGGCCTGGGCTGACAAGATTGGCGCAGACTGCTATGCTGAAAACGCAAGCGAAGCTGTTGCCAAGGCAAAAGAACTGTTACTGTAAATAAGAATTTTTTTCTGAATTATCCCATTCTTATTGGAGGTTAAAAAATGGCACAAAACAATGCAGTTGCTGGCATGAACGCCCTTAATGGCGTAGAACTTAATCTTTTCACCAACGACGAACTCAAGGCAATCCACTACGCCACCGTGGAAGTCATGCAGAACCCCGGTATCCAGGTTTCTGACCCTGAAGCAAGACAGGTCTTCAAGGAAAACGGTTGTGAAGTCGATGAAGAGTCCCAGGTCGTAAAGATCCCTGAATACGTTGTAAGAAAGGCTCTCCAGCTCGCACCCTCAAGATTCACCCTCTGGGGCCGCGAAAAGAAGTACAACACCCTCATCGAATGCGGCGGAAAGGTACACTGGACCTGCTTCGGTACCGGTGTCAAGATGTGCAAGTACGAAGACGGAAAGTACACCACCGTCGACTCCGTTGACAACGACATCGCAGAGATCGCAAGGCTCTGTGACTGGGCAGAAAACATTGACTACTTCTCCCTCCCTGTTTCCGCAAGGAACTGGGCAGGCAAGGGCGCACAGGACGTCCACGAAACCTTTACCTCCCTGACCAACACCCAGAAGCACTTCCACCACATCGACCCTGTCGGTGAGAATGTCGAGTACTACTGGGACCTTGCAGTCGCATTCTACGGCGGCGACGCAGCAATGGCAAAGAAGAAGCCTATCTTCTCCATGCTTGTCTGCCCGACCAGCCCCCTCGAGCTCAGTGTCAACGCTTGCCAGGTCATCATGAAGGGTGCCCGCCTCGGTGTACCTCTCAACGTCCTGAGTATGGCAATGTCCGGCGGATCCTCTCCGGTCTACCTCGCAGGAACCCTCGTGACCCACAACGCCGAAGTTCTCTCCGGTATCGTGCTCGCTCAGCTTGCTTGCCCGGGCGCTTCCTGTATGTACGGCAGTTCCACCACCACCTTCGACCTGAAGAAGGGTACGGCACCTGTCGGATCTCCTGAACTCGGCCTCATCAGCGCCGGTGTTGCAAAACTCGCACAGTTCTACGGTCTACCTTCCTTCGTTGCAGGAACTTAGTCTGACGCCAAGGTTCCGGATGACCAGGCTGGCCACGAAAAGACAATGACCTGTCTTCTTCCTGCCCTCTCTGGTGCAAACACCCTCTACGGTGCCGGAATGCTTGAGCTTGGTATGACCTTCTCTATGGAACAGCTGGTAATTGACAACGACATCATCAAGATGACCAAAAAGGCAATGCAGGGAATCCCCGTCAACACCGAGACCCTGGCAGTTGATTCCATCCAGAAAGTTGGTATCGGAAACAACTTCCTTGCTCTCAAGCAGACCAGGCAACTTGTGAACTACCCCTCCGACCCGATGCTCATTGACAGGCAGATGTTCGGAGACTGGGAAGCCGCAGGTTCCAAGGACCTTGCATCCGTCGCACACGAAATCGTTGTAGACGTCCTCAAAAACCATGTAGTTCCGGAACTCGATGCCGACGTCCTCGCAGCAATGCAGGCAGTCGTGGACAGGGCTGACAAAGTCTTCAGAGGCGAGTAATTATAACATCAGGATATTCAGGAGATCTAAAAATGGCAAACGAAGCGATTATTGCAAAAGCAAAAGAAGCAATCACCGAATTCGATGAAGAACTGGCTGAAGAAGCAGCAAAGGAAGCCCTTGCAGCCGGCATGGACCCTGTAGAGCTCATTGAGAAAGGCTTTACCGCAGGGATGGAAGAAGTTGGAGCACAGTTCGAACAGGGTACCCTTTTCCTCCCCCACGTGCTTGCAGCCGCAGAAGCAATGAGCGTAGGCATGGAAGTTATCAAGCCAGAAATGGAGAGGCGCAAATCCGAGACCAAGAGCCTCGGAACTGTTGTTATCGGAACCATCGAAGGTGACATCCACTCCATCGGCAAGGACATTGTTGCCTCTATGCTCAACATTGCAGGTTTCAAAGTAGTGGACCTCGGCAGGGATGTTGCAGTTTCCGCCTTCATCGAAAAAGCAAAGGAAATCAAACCTACTGTTGTTGCATCCTCCGCCCTTATGACCACCACCATGGTCACCCAGATCCAGATCGAAGAACAGCTCAAGGAAGCTGGAATCCGCGATCAGATCAAAACCATGGTCGGCGGCGCTCCTGTCACCCAGGACTGGGCAGACCAGATCGGTGCTGACATCCACGGCGAAAACGCCACAGATGTTGTCAACAAGATCAAGGCACTTGTAGCCTGAAAAACGGTCTCGAAGCACAGATGGTGCATCTCCATGGTGCATCTTTTCTGTGCAACTTTTTATTTTATGCAGCTTTGCGGAGCCTATAGCCGTGGTTATAAAGAGACGCTCTTGCAGGTCATACCAAAAGCTCTACGGGAATTTCCAGAATTGTAATTGAAAAATGGCAAACTAAAATTGCAATTGAAAAATGGCAAACTGAAAGTTGCAATTGAAA
>DUKH01000057.1 GCA_013329415.1 Methanosarcinaceae archaeon
GATGCTGTCAAAGTTAGGTTATAACAAGCCTTTCCAGGTCGGAATATGAGAACCTCAAAACTTTGTATCCAGCTTATCCTGGTAATTTTTTTAATATCAGCTATTTCAGGCTGTGCCCAGCAGGAAGAGCAAATTCAGGAAGAAGATGAAAGTGAAGAAGAAGGAGCAGAAGGAGAAGGAGAAGGAGCAGAAGAAGCACTGCCTGAAGATGAGTCAACTCTAACTGAAAATGAGTCGGAACAGCAGCCGCAGTCCGGGCTTACGGATCAGAAGGATTCGATTGCTTTGAAGGTCAACGAAGCTGTGGATCTTGTTGAAGAGGAAGGAACAGAAGCCTTTCCGGAATTCAGGGAAGAAGGCGGAGAATGGTTCCAGGGTGACTCCTACATCTTTATCTGGAATACTAACGGGACAAGGGTTGTTTATCCCCCTGACCCGAGCGGGGAAGGGGAGGAAATGAGCGGGCTGAAGGACTTCAACGGAAAGCCTATAGGAGAACTCTTCATCGAGACCGCACTCAGCGAAAGCGGGGAGGGCTGGGTATCCTACGACTGGCCGAAACCCGGGGAAACGGAACCCTCCACCAAGTACAGTTTCATAAAAAGAGCCGAATTTGGCGGAGAGACGTACCTTGTGGGTGACGGTTTTTATGTGGAGGACTACCTCTTCACGAGAAATATCGGGGACTGCGAATTCATCAATGCGACCGGTGTTTTGCTCTGTGAGCTCATGCACCCCGGAAGGACGGACACGGAACTTGGGGCGGATTACAGCATCGCATACGTGCTCATGGAACCCGGGGAAAAGAGCCTTCAGCACAGGCTTTCAAATCCCGAAGTCTATTATGTCCTCGAAGGTTCAGGGACGATTTACATTAACGATGTGCCCTTAAGCCTCGATGAAGGAACGCTTGTCCATGTCCCTGAAAGCGAAATTCAGTATGTCGAAAATAAGGGAAATTCCTCCCTTCGCCTTCTTGTCATAGACCAGCCTGCTTGGGCAGAAGAAAATGAGGAGATTGTGGAGTAAGCAGTGGGAATCCGGGATGCTCTTTTTATCTACTTTCAATCTCTTTTTCCCATCCCTTTCTTTCAGCCCTCACTTTTTACCCTCTACAATTACCCTCATGGTCCCCACCTGCCAACACCCTCAAAAAAATCCAAATATATAAATATAGTACCGATGTTTGGTTAGAAATCAAACTTAAAAACAATCCCTATAAAAACAATCCTGACCGAAAAACAAGCAGGAATCCAGGGCGCTAAAAATGCAAGAAAAAACAGCCGGAAAAATATCCGGAACCGAGAACCTTTCAAGTTTGACGGACAAAAAGACAGAGGGCGTAAAAACCCTTCACGGGGACCCTAAAAAAGCCATCATGAAACTGGCGATTCCCATGGTAGTGGCAATGTCCGTGCAGACACTCTACACCCTTGTGGACACCTTCTGGGTCTCGGGACTCGGGGCGGATGCTCTGGCAGCCATGGGTTTCATCTTCCCTTTCTTTTTCATCCAGATGGCTCTGACCAACGGCCTGGGAGTAGGCGGGGGAGCCGCGATTTCCCGCAGGATAGGAGCCAGGGACAAAGCCGGGGCAGACAACGTTGCCGTGCACACAATCGTCATAATGCTGGTGATGGTAGTCGTATTTACCGTACTCTCACTATCGTTCCTGGAAGAAATCTTCATACTCAGCGGAGCAGGCAGGACAGCGCCCCTGGCGGTTGCGTATTCCGAGGTGATCTTCGGAGGCAGTATAATCGTCTTCTTTGCAAACGTGGGAAACGCGATCATTCGGAGCGAAGGGGACTCAAAAAGAGCCATGCAGGCTATGGTGATCGGATCAGTCCTGAACATTGTGCTCGACCCGATCTTCATCTATACCCTTGGAATGGGAATCGCGGGAGCCGCCTGGGCTACCCTGCTCTCATTCGGGCTTTCCTGCGCCCTGATGCTTTACTGGCTTTTTGTGAAGAAAGACAGCTATGTCTCCTTTGACTTCCGGGGCTTCAGACCTGACCGGGGAATTGCCCGGGACATCTTCAGGGTAGGGGTCCCGGCCTCCGTGCAGCAGGTCACGATGGCCCTGATGGCGCTTATCATGAACCTCATCATCGTTGCGGTCAGCAGCACCGATGGGGTTGCCGTCTATTCCACAGGCTGGAGGGTCGTAACCATTGCAATCGCACCCCTTATAGGCATTTCAATGGCTGTGGTCTCGGTATCCGGGGCTGCCTTCGGGGCGGGAGACTTCGAAAAAGCCAGGACCACCCATTCTTATGCTATGAAACTCGGGCTGATGATTGAAGCTGGAATCGCAGTCGGGACTTTTGTGTTCGCCCCCTGGATAGCTGCAGCCTTTACCCGGGCTGAAGCCGCAGCCCATATCGCTCCCGACCTGACCGCCTTCCTCAAGATCATCTGCATCTTCTACCCCACCGTATCCCTGGGAATGCTTTCATCCTCCCTTTTCCAGGGCGCAGGCAAAGGCATGAACGCCCTTGCGGCAACCATTCTCAGGACCCTTGTATTTACCCCGCTTTTTGCACTGCTTTTTGCCTTCGCACTTGACATGGGACAGACCGGCGTCTGGTGGGGACTGGTAACAGGCAACGGGCTTGGCGCAATGGTTGCCTATGTCTGGGCAAGATATTACCTGAGCGGGCTTTTGAAAACCGAAAACCCGACAACGGTGGCAGTGGAGAGTACAGCCTGAGAAAAAAGCTAGTGCCTGAAAAAAGGCTCTTCTCTATCATTTATATCCATATGTTTCAATCCAACTTTTTCCAACCCAACTTTTTCCAACCCAACTTTTTCCAACCCAACTTTTTCCAACCCAGCTTTTTTCAACCATTTTTTCTGCCGGAAACGTGGACATATTTTACCAGGTGAAGGTATATTTCGAGGAATGACCGGAGAATAAACGGGGAATGAACGGGGCGGAAAAAACCGGAAAAACGATGATATAATGATGATTTTTAAAGAATCATATTTCAAATTCCGTTCAAAATCATAAGGTATAAATAGAATCTGTACATTTTTGGTTTGAAATCGAACAGTAAGTAAACAAACGATAAGATTTGCGACAATGTGGATTAGGACGATAAGAATCCAAACAACAAGAGCAAAAACAACGTGAATTCAAAAAAATGAATTCATAACCCTTTGTGAACAGACCACGAAACAGACCATGAAACAGACCATGAAACAGACCATTGATCTTATCGTCCGGATCCGCAATAATGGAGCACCGGGGTGTGAGGACACATGAAACAGGAAAGAATTAAAGAGGCAGTGACCCTCCAGTTTGAGCTGCTTCACCTCTTCCATAAGAATTTTGCAAACGTTTTTCACGAGGCCAGTGGCGGGCCCTACAATTTGAACAAGAACCAGAAAAGAGCCATTATGATCATCGGAGGAAAAGAAGAAATCATTCCCTCTGCCCTGGGAAAATGCCTGGACCTCCAGAAGGGAAGCCTGACAAGCATGATCGATGCCCTGGAAAAAGAGGAACTGGTCTGCAGGAGAGGGGACCCCGGAGATCGCAGGAAAACCCTGGTATCCCTTACCGAAAAAGGAAAAGAATGCAGAAACGGGCTCACCGCAGAGATCGAATCCACAGCCTCCGAAGTCCTTGAAAAGCTGGATGAGGAGGACATCATCAGTTACCGGGAAAGCCTGGAAACGATGACGAAAGTTTTAAAGAAGCTGGAAGAAAAGTCCTGAACGGAAAAAACGCAAAAAAGAAAAAAAGCGGATAACTGGAAAATAGTAAACAAAATAATTCCGGAGGCTTACGATGAGTTCAAAACTCATAGACAACCTTCAGAAATTGGGGTTTACGGAAAACGAGGCCAAGACCTACGTTGGGCTTCTCAGCTTAAACGAAGCTACAGCCCGGGAAATTCATGAGTATACCCACGTCCCAAGGCCCAAGATCTATGGCGTACTGGAGAGGATGGTCAGGAAAGGGTATGTAGAGGTAAAGGAAGGAAATCCCACTTACTTCAAGGGGCTTGACCCGGAACAGCTGACAAGGAAACTCAAAAAAGAATTCCTGAATTCCCTTAACGAAACCCAAAAAGAACTCAATTCCATCGGATTGGAAATCAAAAACCAGTGCATCTGACTTCAGCCTCCTGTAGAGAAGTTGGGGGAAAAGAAATTAGGGGAAAAGATGGGGGAAGAAAAACGTGAGCCAAAAGGAAAAAACTCAGGCTGGAAGAAACTTGACGATCACAGGAATAAAAAAATGAACGATAACCCACCAGAGAATGCAAATCTCGGAGGCTCCGGAACCGGACCTAAAAATAGAGGCGTCGACATCCTCCTTGGCGACCCCAAAAAAGCCATCATCAAACTGGCTATCCCCATGATGGTTGCCATGTCGGTGCAGACCGTTTACCAGCTGGTCGATACTTACTGGGTCGCCGGGCTCGGAGCCGATGCCCTGGCAGCCATGGGTTTTGTATTTCCCTTCTTTTTTATCAGCATGGCTCTTTCCAACGGGCTCGGGATCGGGGGCGGAGCCGCAATTTCCCGCAGGATCGGGTCCCGGGACAAGGAAGGGGCAGACAATGTTGCCGTGCACACGATAATAATGATGCTCATCCTCGTGCTGGTTTTTTCCATACCGTTCTATGTATTCGCCCCTGAGATCTTCACCCTGGCAGGAGCCGGGAAGACCACGGACCTTGCAGTGGCCTATGCCAGGGTTATCTTCCTCGGGAGCATCGTGGTCTTCTTCACGAACGTGGCCAATTCCATCATAAGGGCTGAAGGAGACTCAAACCGGGCGATGAAAGCTATGGTGCTTGGGGCAGTCCTGAACATCATCCTGGACCCAATCTTTATCTACACCCTGGGACTCGGGATTGCGGGAGCAGCCTGGGCTACAGTGCTTTCCCTTGCGGTTTCCTCCCTTCTTATGTTCAACTGGCTCTTTTTCAGGAAGGATACCTACGTTTCCTTTGATTTCCGGGACTTCAGTTTCAAAAGGGGTATCGTAAAAGACATATTCAGGGTAGGGGTGCCTGCTTCGGTACAGCAGCTTACGATGTCTCTTACAATGATCATAATGAACCTCCTTATCGTCGCAGTCAGCAACACCGATGGGGTAGCGGTCTATTCCACGGGCTGGAGGGTTGCCACCATTGCGATTTCCCCCCTGATGGGGATTGCAACAGCCGTTGTCTCCGTAACCGGGGCCTCTTTCGGAGCCCGGGCCTTTGAAAAAGCGGAAACCGCTCTTTCCTACTCTATAAAACTGGGGCTGCTCATCGAGACGGGTCTTGGCATTCTCACCTTTGCCTTTGCCCCCCAGATAGCTGCCGTCTTCACCCAGGCCGATACAGCAGCCCATATTGCAGAAGACCTGGAAATATTCCTGCGGATCCTCTGCGTTTTCTATCCAACGGTCGCATTCGGGATGCTTTCCTCTTCCTTTTTCCAGGGAGCCGGAAAAGGTATCAACGCCCTCATTGCCACCATTTTGAGGACAATTATCATGACCCCCCTCTTTGCCGCCCTTTTCGCCTTCACCTTCAATATGGGAGAAAACGGAATCTGGTGGGGACTTATTGTAGGAAACGGGATCGGGGCAATGATCACCTTTGTTTGGGCAAGAACGTTCCTGAACTCAACAATAAATTCAGGACCTATCAGGATTGCGGTTGAACACGGAGCCTGAAAAGAGCTTGACTGAGCCGCTTTGCCCGTAAAACGATTTTATCTAAAAAATACACAGTGAACCCGGAAAATCAGGGTGTACCTCAAAAGAAATACGGGAAAACTAATTGATCGATATGGCAAAATGGTAATTGCATCTATACGTAAGAGAAGAAGTCAAAGCAGGTGAAATATGTGAGTAAAAATTTCGACATTCTTTCTTTTTTTCCTTCATTAAATAAAAAGGCAATCATCAGGACCTATCTTGTTATAGGATGGTTGTTAATCACATTAATTGCAATAACAGAAGCGGATGTGGTTTCATACGATGATGTCAAATATTTCTTCTGGATATTTCCGCTCCTATTACCATTGATGTATCTGTTATATGTAAATGGAATGCCAACACACTTTTCTAAGGAAGAAGAGAGAAGAACAATTCTTGTGCTTGCCTTTACTTTTACATGTCTGGTTGTTACCTTTTTTACAGTGATTTTTATAAGGAATATCTAACTTGACTGCTAATCTTCTTAGATTGGATCTAATGGAGACTTACACTGTAGACAATAAAGCTTATGATGTCGATAATAATCGTCTACCCAACAAGTTGACCTGATACCTAAAAAATATACACTGCGCCCAAAAAACACCCTCGATACCCAGTAAATAGCTGTTTTTGAACTATTTTACAGGCTGTTGTATCCTGAAATAATTTCTCCTTGAAACTCGTTTCATTTTTTTCACATTTTCACAACCCAAACAATCT
>DUKH01000085.1:0-1724 GCA_013329415.1 Methanosarcinaceae archaeon
AGTTGTTTGAAGTTGTTTGAAGCTGATTTGAAGTTGTTTGAAGTTGTTTGAAGCTGATTTGAGTTTGAAGTTGTTTGAAGTTGTTTGAAGCTGATTTGAAGCTGATTTGAAGTTGTTTGAAGCTGATTTGAAGTTGTTTGAAGCTGAACTGAAGCATTAATCATCAAACTTTAACCGAACAAAGCCTCAAGGCAAAGACCTGCTTAAAATATAAAAATTAATGTGATACAAAATTAGTCAATTGCCCTCACTAAAAGTGAGAGGCTTGCAGATAACGGTTAAACTGTTCCCGCATTTGGCTGATTGACAGACAGCCTACTCAGGCAAGATATACCTGCCTGAGCAATGTTACGAGAAGCATTGAGGTAAGGCAGGTATGAGGAATGTTGACGCATTCCTCCCACGACTGAACCGTGAGTATCCTGCTGAGTTATCATGAAATATTATGCTGAAGAATTTGATGAAATTTTTGATCATCAAAGAAGAACTGAGCTTCCTTCAGCATAATATTAAAAGGTACATACATATTAAAAGTTACATATCAAAAGTTAAAAGTTACATACCAGAAGTCACAGGTAGACTGCCTGGGTACCATTAAAATGAACAGGGCTAGTTCTATGTGGGACCATCTGTCCATCGTTAGAAGATGATAACTATATAAATATCATGACTGAATGAATAAATTGAAAGTTAATATATGATAAAAACAAATTGTAGTTACGTTAAAAAGAGTAGGGTGGGGAAAATTAAGACAAAGATATAAATTGTATGAGATGGACAGAGGTTGCCAATAAAAATAATAATAGAAATATAATAAAAGGAAAAATTAAATAGTGAGCCGAAAGAAACTGATGAACCGAATAAAATATAAAACAACATCAGAAATAAAAAGGCATTAAAAATTAAAGCGATATCAAGGGAAAAAGACTGATTATGAGGGAAGCTAACAAGGAAAACAGGACCCAGGGAGAAGAAAACTTCTGGGTTTCCCTGGGAAAGGACATGCTCTCAGTTGTGGCTGTCCTGATCGCTTTCATGATTCTGTCCAAACTGGCATTCGGGCTCTGGACTCCCATGGTAGCTGTGGAGTCAGGAAGCATGGAGCCTCACATGCAGGTAGGAGATATCATCTTTATCAAGAATATCGATAGGGTAGAACTGGTCACCAACGAAGATGGGGAAAGTTCCGGCTATGAATCTTTTGGAAACTACGGGGACGTTATCCTCTACCGGCCCTACGGGCAAGAAGGGGTAACCCCAATCATCCACAGGGCCATGTACCACGTCGATGCCGGGGAGCCAATGTGGGAAAACGGGCCAATTGCCCCTTATTCAGGGTACATCACCAAAGGGGACAACCCTGTAACGAACAAACACTTTGACCAGGAAGGACAGATCAGCTACCATGTGCCCATAAAGGACGAATGGATAATAGGAACCGCAAAGTACAGGATTCCTTACCTGGGACATGTCAGGCTGTTCTTTTCATAAACCTTTCCTTCCCTTCCCTTCATGATTCCATCCATGAACACTTCATGATTCCATTTTTTTTGATGATTTCATTTATGAAGCTTTATGGGCCTCCATGACCCACTTCACTTTTCCACCCGAATTTCCCGATACGTAACGGCATCTCTTCATCCTCTTTACTTCATATTCCGGTCCCATGACATCAATTTCCCGGTACCCGGATAAACTCTTATTTCATAATCCATGATTTTCAT
>DUKH01000085.1:2053-7324 GCA_013329415.1 Methanosarcinaceae archaeon
TCCATGATTTTCATAATCCATGCATCTTACGCATCCATGACCTTTTTAAAGGAGCATGCTCTTTTCAAAACGTAATTCGAAATCTTTTTGAATTTTCAATAGATCACAGGTAAATTAGAATTTTGAAATGAGCGTAAAAAACAGAAACGCTCTAAAGACAAAATGCAGGCATCAAAAGAAGTGCAGGCATCAAAAAAACGAAATCGCTGCAAAATAAAGGCAAAATAACAGCAAAATAGCAGCAAAATAAAATCACGAAAAATGAAGCTCAAAAAACTGACAATTGGCAGGACCGAACTTCCGGGAAACCTTCTTCTTGCGCCCATGGCGGACGTGACGAACCTGGCTTTCAGGCTGCTTTGCAGGCATTACGGGGCCGATCTCACTTATACTGAGATGATCAACGCAGACGCCCTGCTCAATGAGAACCGGAAAGCAATCATGAAGGGGCTGGCAACCGCAGAAGACCGGCCTTTCGGGGTCCAGATTGTGGGAAATTCCCCGGAGTCCCTGCGAGAGGCTGCGCTCTTTGTGGAAGAGGAGTACGGGCCTGAGGTGATCGACGTGAACATGGGCTGCCCTGCAAAGTGCATCATCAGGACAGGCTGCGGCTCGGCCCTTCTTCGGTCCCCTGAGCTCGTTTACAGGATAGTATCAGGGCTTGTCGAGGCCCTGGAGACCCCTGTTAGCGTGAAGGTCCGGATCCTGGAAAGAGAGGAAGAAAGCCTTGAAATCGCCAGACTGGTCGAAGCCGCCGGAGCTTCGGCCCTGACCGTTCATGGGAGGACTGCAGGGCAGATGTATTCCGGAAACTCGGACCTGGGGCAGATCCGGGCAATCAAAAACGAAGTCTCAATTCCAGTGATCGCAAACGGGGATATCAGGGATGAGGAGTCTGCGGAAAACGCCCTGGAGTTTACGGGCTGCGACGGAATCATGGTTGGACGCGCGGCAATGGGAAACCCCTTTATCTTCCGGAGGATCAGGCACTACCTGGAAACCGGAGAAAAGCTGGAGACTGACCCGCAGGCCCAGCAGTTCGGGGACTTTGAAGCCTATATTACCCTTCTGGAGGAGCACGGACTGCTCTCCTCCATCAATCTCCGAATGCATGCCCAGTGGTTTACAAAAGGACTACACGGCTCGCGGCATATCAGGGAAAAAATTAGCAGTTTGAAGGATGCAAATTCTATAATTGAGCTGATGAAAACTTCCTGTCGGGAAAAAGCTTGAAACTTGTTTGTTTTTTTCTAGAGAGAGGTTTGTTTACGGAAAAAGTAACAAAAAACGGAATTGAAAGGAAGGTTAACCCGGAAAAATACAAATAGGAATCATCTAAAAAATAGTTATAAATGTTAAATATTTAAAAATAACTTTCTAAAATTCACCGAAAAACTAATAATAAACTACACTATTATCCATGAAATACAGGACATCAAACGGTGTGAATATATAATTAGAAATATGTTTTAGCCAGTTATTGAATAAAAATAATAATTATGTAATTATAATATTTTTGGGTTAACAAAAGCCTTCCTAAAAGGTTAACTCTATATAGATGCCTGTGGTGTCCGGAGATTAAGGCAGATTCGAACCTGGGTCTTACCAGCATCAAGATAATTGAATCTATGGTAGTAGTATAATAAAAACTGCAGAGCAACTGCCTGAAGAGCAACTACTGTAAAGTAAATGCTTGCCAAGCAACTACCACACAGCAATTACTAAAAATCACCTACCAAAAACTACTTACTAAAAATCATCTACAAAAAATCACCTACCAAAAACTACTTACTAAAAATCATCTACAAAAAAATCACCTACCAAAACTACTTACTAAAAACCAGCTACAAAAAACCACCTACTAAAAATCACCTACCAAAAATCATCTACCAAAAACTACTTACTAAAAACCAGCTACAAAAAACCACTTATTAAAATTACTTACTAAAAATCACTTATTAAAAACCAGGAAAAGCAAATTCGAATTCGAATTTTAGAAGGAGAGCTCAGATGAAGGAAATCAGAATACACGGCCGAGGAGGTCAGGGTTCTGTCACTGCGGCTGAGATGCTTTCTGTCGCAGCTTTTGAAGACGGGAAGTTCAGCCAGGCTTTCCCCGCCTTCGGGGTAGAACGCAGAGGTGCCCCAGTGCAGGCCTTTACCAGGATCGGTGACGTCCCAATCAGGCTCCGCAGCCAGATCTACGCACCCGATTACGTGATTGTCCAGGACGCTACCCTGCTTGAAACCGTTGACGTTGCAAGCGGGATAAAAGATGACGGGACTATTATCATCAACACAAAGGAAACACCCGAAGAACTCAAGCTTGAAACAAAAGCAAAGGTCATGACCGTTGATGCAACGAAAGTGGCAATGGAAATCATAGGCCGCCCCATTGTAAACACCGTCCTCCTGGGAGCTTTCGCAGGGGCAACAGGCGAGGTCAATGTGGAGTCCATCAAGAAAGCAATCAAGGAGCGCTTTAGCGGGAAAGTCGGGGAAAAGAACGCGGAAGCCACCCAGAAAGCTTATGACCTGATCAGGGAGAGAAAAACATGAAGATTACAATTGGCGGAGTCTGCGAGCCGGGGTCTACCCTGGTGAACAAGACCGGAGGCTGGAGAAACTTCCGCCCCGTTTACGACTACGACAAGTGCACCAAATGCGGCATCTGCGAGATGGTGTGCCCCGACATGTCCGTTCTCCCCATGGAAGACGGTTTTTTTGAATACAACTACGACTTCTGTAAGGGCTGCGGGATCTGCGCCAACGAGTGCCCTGCGGATGCAATTGAAATGGTCCTGGAGGAGAAATAATGGCAGTTAATGTTGCAGACAAGGACAGAATGGTTGTCGTGGAAGGTTCGTATGCAGTTGCCCACGCCGCAAAGGTCTGCCGGCCAAACGTCATTTCCGCATACCCGATCACTCCCCAGACCCATATCGTGGAAGACCTCTCCCAGTTCATTGCGGACGGGGAAATCCCGAACTGCGAGTACATCAACGTGGAGTCAGAGTTCTCGGCAATCTCAGCCCTGGTGGGCTCTTCCGCAGTCGGGGCAAGGAGCTATTCCGCAACCACTTCCCAGGGGCTTTTGCTTATGCACGAGGTGCTCTTCAACGCTGCCGGGATGAGGCTTCCGATCATCATGACCGTGGCAAACAGGGCAGTGAGCGCCCCGATCAACATCTGGAACGACCACCAGGACGCAATCTCCCAGAGAGATACAGGCTGGCTCCAGCTCTATGCCGAAGACCTCCAGGAATCTGCGGACATGCTTCCCCAGATCTTCAAGGTCGCTGAGGACAAGGACGTCCTCCTGCCGGGCATGGCCTGCATGGACGGGTTCATCCTTTCCCACGTCTACGAACCCCTGGTGCTTCTGGAACAGGACCTGACCGACGAGTTCCTGCCGACATACGACCCCGAAAACGTGCTTGACCCTGCAAACCCGATGAGCTTTGGCGCCTTTGCAGCCCCTGACACCTACGAGGAGTTCAGGTTCCTCCAGGAACAGGCAATGCAAAAAGCCCTCCCGAAGATCGAGGCCGCAGCAAAGGAATTTGGGGAAATCTACGGCAGGTTCCACGGCGGGCTTATCGACGAGTACCTGACCGACGACGCAGAGGTCATTATCATGGCCATGGGTTCGATCCTGGGTACTGTCAAGGACGTTGTGGACGAGTACAGGGCAAGAGGCGAAAAGATCGGTGTCCTGAAAGTCAGGTCCTTCAGGCCATTCCCGAAGGAGCAGATCAGGAAAGCCATTAAGGATGCAGCAGCCGTTGCCGTGCTCGACAAGAACATCTCTCTCGGGACAAACGAGGGCGCGCTCTTTACGGAGACCAAGTCCTGCATGTACAACAGCAGGTGCGACATCCCGATCATCGGTTACACCGTCGGCCACGGAGGCCGGGATATCCCCAAGGAAAGTGTTGCAAAGATCATCGAAGAAGCCAAGAAGGTCGCAAGTTCCGGGATCAAGGTTGAAAGCCAGTTCCTGGACGTCAAGGAGGAATTGCTATGAGCAAACCCGCACCCAAAACTTACCTCGCCCCGGGGCACAGGGGCTGTGCAGGCTGCTGTGACGCCCTTGCTGCAAAGTTCATGCTCATGGGCGCAGGCCCCAACACGATCGTGATCAACCCCACAGGCTGCCTGGAAGTCATGACAACACCTTTCCCGGAGTCCGCCTGGCAGGTCCCCTGGATCCACTCCCTCTTCGAAAACGGAGGTGCAGTGGCTTCAGGCGTGGAAGCTGCCCTCAAGGCCCTCGGCAGAAAGGGAGGCACCAAGGTCATCGGAGTCGGCGGAGACGGCTCGACCATGGACATCGGGATCAGGTCCCTCTCAGGCGCCTTTGAACGCGGCCACGACATCACCTACGTCTGTGTGGACAACGAGGCTTACATGAACACAGGGATCCAGCGCAGTAGTGGAACCCCCTTCGACGCCTCCACGACCACCACCCCGGCAGGCAAAGTCTCCTTCGGCAATCCCCGCCCGAAGAAGAACATGCCCGCAATCATGGTAGCCCACGGCTCCCCTTACGTTGCCACAACCTCAATCGGCTACCCCAGGGACATGATCCGTAAAGTGAAGAAGGCCACCGAAATCGAGGGCGCGACTTACATCCACTCCCACGCTCCCTGCCCGACCGGCTGGGGTTTCGACGGCTCCAAGACCATCGAGATGGCAAAACTCGCAGTCGAGACCTGCCTCTGGCCCATGTACGAAATGGAAAACGGAGAACTTACCCAGGTCAGGAAAGTCAAGAACCCGAAACCCGTCGAGGAATACCTCCGTGCCCAGAAGCGGTTCAAACACCTCTTCACCATGGAAGGCGGCGAAGAAGAAATCGCAAAAATCCAGGCCACTGCGGACTGGAACATCGACTACTACGGGCTTCAGTGAAAACTGAAGTCTAAATTTTTTATTTTTGCATTTCAAACTTTAGTTAGGACTTAAACCTAAATTTTGTATATTTGTTTTTATTTTTCTCCTGTTTTCCGATTTCTTTTGAGATTTTTTTGATTAATAGCCCACATGTTTATTTTAGATATTTGCCAGAAATTCGTAATATTTCCTTTCGAAATAATATATCTGGACTATTTTTATGAATAACTATTCATTTGAAGTTTCTAAATTTAGGCATCAGAGACTGTATATTTAGGCATCAGAGACTATATAATTGGAACTTTTCATAGATCTCATTAAGCACATCGGGATACAGCTGTGAAATGAAAAATATGAGACTAAAAATGAGACTAA
>DUKH01000085.1:7656-9992 GCA_013329415.1 Methanosarcinaceae archaeon
AGACTAAAAATGAGACTAAAAAATAGGACAATATTCTCTATGAAAAAACTTCACCATTATTTCAAAGACTATAAGAATTGAGCCCCAAACTACCAAAACCAGGAAAAGCAAACCCTGAAAGAAAATGAAATAAAAAAAACCTTAAAAAAGCCTAAAAACACAAAAAGAGGATTTAAAGACCAGATTAACAAATTAAATTCCATCAAATTTTTTCCATCCCAAATTATATATTATCTAGTATCTTATTAGCGATATTATTGGGAGTATTATTCTCTAAAACACGAAAAGTTTCAGGTTATTAGGGATTCAATAGGGAGGTAGAGATTAAAAATTAGTATTTGTTTAGTTTGAACTTTCGTGTCTGAAATATCAACTATTTGAAGTAATTTGCCATAAATATTATTTTTAAAAATACATTGCATAGTGGGGGGAGGATTGAAAATTGGTATTTGTCCGGCTTAGGGTATCCTATAGACAAATGCTGATTTTTTGAATTCACTTCTACACTATCGATTAAAATTGTGGGGAGAAACCTGGAAGTGAACAAATGAATACGAAAATTGCAAATACTGTGGCAATATCCATGCTATTGCAGGCTTTGGTACTGAGAATGGCCAGTGCCACAACGCTAACGAATAGATTGATGAACATACATTGGCGTCTCAGGAAACCCGATATACGTTCGGCGTTCTTACTGATGCTCTCATTGATGTTGAGCATGACCATTGCGCTGCCTGCAATACCAGCAGCTTCAGCAGCCTCAGGTGACTTTTCTATTGACTTTGTAGCAGCATCCCCTGAGTCCTATAACCACCTAACAGGAGGTGGCGCCTATGATAATCGAACCATCGGCGTGGACAAGGATGTCGTAGAGTCACTTGAAGGCGGTGACTTTGCTTGTGGGGACATTATCACGTTCTTCGCTACCGTCGCAGTAGATAATACCCAATCAGCAATTGATGACGGGCCACAGACCATCGAAATGAACTTTTCGTTCCTGGCTGATACTACCGGACAGTCAGGTGCAGCCATCGGGGACATCGTGAACGTCAAGGTTAACTACGGCACAATCGAAGACCTGATCCCCGGTGAAAACGACATTGACGACGGGATAATTGATGACGGGGGAAGCGTGGCGACACTTACAGATGAATACCTAACTGGCCCTCTCTTCACAGCAGGTTCGGAACTCCACGGTACAGTGGAACTCACTGACCTCGATGCCGGAGAACAGGTAGTGGTCCGGATCGACGTCAAGCTCTTCTGCCAGCCTGGCAGTAACCCTACCGGAAACCTGCAGGGAGCTCTTACAGATGCCCGGTTGACTTTTATCCAGGATAGTGTTCCCGTAGAACCTCCAGAAGCCATCCCTGGTGGTGAACAGACAATTCCCTTCAGGCAGATTGGCGACCTGGCCACTCCCGAACTTGACATTCAGAAGACTGTGACTACATCCGATGGCACCTGTCCCGGCGTGGAATCGCTAACATTGACCGCAGGTGATACGGTCAAGTACTGCTATGTGGTGAGCAACACGGGGTCTGCTCCACTGTATAATTTGAATGTTATTGACGACGCAGGCACACCCTCAAATCCAGCCGATGATTTCACTGTCACATTGTCCTCAGGGCTGACTGATATCGATGGGGACGGGACTGCAGACGACCTTGCAGCAGGAGGTACAGCCACAGGCACGGCACTGGTAACTCTATCCACCGCAGGCACTGTCATCAACACCGCTACAGCCACAGGGGATGACTCCATCATCCAGCCGACCACGCTGACTGATAATGACACTGCCACCGTGATTGTTGAGTTTGTGCCAAACCCGGCGTACACTATCGACAAGACAGTGACGGATGTTCAGGGAAGGGGACCGGAAGGAAACGTAACTGCTGTGGGAGATGTGATAAGTTACCAGATAAACGTGACCAATGAAGGGAACGTTGACATCACAAATGTAACCGTGACGGATCCACTGCTGGGAACCCTGACAGGGCCGACAGGAGACGATGTGGATCCGGGAGTCCTGAACGTAGGGGAGACCTGGACATATACAGGCACCTATACCGTAACCCAGGAAGATATAAACAACAATGGGGACGGAGACGGCTTCATAGATAATACGGCAACAGTGGAATCGGATCAGCTGGAACCGGAAACAGATAGTGAAAAGGTACCCATAGAAGAGGAACAGGCACCCATAGAAGAGGAACCGGCATACACCATCAACAAGACGGTAACGGATGTAGGTGGATAGGGAGCAGAAGCCAGCGTAACAGACGCTGGAGATGTAATAAGCTACCAGATAACCGTGACCAATGATGGAAATGTTG
>DUKH01000210.1 GCA_013329415.1 Methanosarcinaceae archaeon
ACCTTTTTTACTACCTTTTTTAACGACCTTTTTTACTACTTTTTTAACGACCTTTTTTACTACATTTTTAACGACCTTTTTTACTACTTTTTTAAAGATACCACTCTTAAATTCAAGAATTTCCATAATCCGGAATTCAGTTCAACCATCCATTCAGGCACGTTTTCATCCCCTTTTTACAGGCTCATATTACAAAAATCTCTCTTGATTCGGCCCGTTTTCAAAAGCTCCTCTTTCTTCTGCCCACATTTCAAAACCCCCAATTATAGGCCTGGAGACCGGAAATCCCCCTCATTATCAGCATAGCTTAGGGAAAAATTATCCTGTTTTCAGGCATATATCCAGGTAAATTCTTTTTTTCAGCCCATATTCAGGAAAACTTCCCATTTGCTGTCTGCAATCCGGAAAATTTCCGGCAATTCATTTTACTTTTGCCGCCTATAGTTACATATTTTTACATTCATTTTCAATTCTATCCATATTTCAGGGATCTTATTCTCAGGAGCTGCTTAATCCATAAAAGAAACAGTTAAATCTCGTTTTCACGGACAAAATAAAAACACAGTAGTAAAAAATAAAATTAGGAAGAATATAAATAAATACATTGATCCTAAAGATATTAAGCAGGGGAAATTAAAGCCCGGAAAAACGGAACTTTCCGGCACAACCTTTTGACAGAAAGCCATCAAGGGACATAAGGGAAACGAACCGTAAGACCCATAATATATAAAGAAAACGTGCATAAAATCCCGGTTCGTAAAAAGAATTCGCCGGCAATCAGACATAACAGATGGAGAGGGGGATGATACCGGACCAGAGATTAGCCAGCGCATATCTTAGTGGGAACTGTAGAGCCATATTGGAAAACCGGACTGGAAAACCGGATTATGGCAAAAACACTGAAAAACGGGAAGGCAGGAAGATCTTCACGACTTTAAAGGCACTCATACGAGCCAGTCATACTAAGCCAGTAAGGCATCTAAATGAGGTGTCACTGAGCCAGTAAGACATCTGAGTGAGGCACCAATGAGCCAGTCATACTAAGCCAGTAAGGCACCTAAATGAGGTGTCACTGAGCCAGTAAGACACCTGAGTGAGGCACCAATGAGCCAGTAAGGCATCTAAGTGAGGCATACTGAACCATTGAGGCATTCCCGCCCGAATGATATCAGCCTGAAAGGGGGGTTTAAAATGGCAAGCAAAGAAGAACTGATTCAAGAACTTTCAGATGCAATCATATCCTGCAAGAAAGACAGGGTACTTGAGGCCGTAGAGAAGGCAAAAGGGGTGATGGAACCGTCCGAGATTATCGAAAAAGGGCTTGCAGCCGGAATGAACGAGGTAGGTACCCTTTTTGAGAGGGGAAAACTCTTTCTGCCACACGTTATGATGGCCGCAGACGCCATGACGGCAGGGGTCCAGGTCCTTGAGGCCGACATGCCGGTAGGGGAACAGAAAAAGAAAATGGGCGTCATCGTGAACGGGACTGTGGAAGGAGATGTGCACGACATAGGGAAATCAATTGTTTCAACGATGCTCCAGTCCGCAGGCTTCGAAGTGCACGACATCGGCCGGGATGTCCCGATCCGGGATTTTGTGAACAAAGCAAAAGAAGTGAATGCTGACATGATAGGACTTTCTGCCCTTATGACCACCACCCTGCCGGGGCAGAAAGAAGTAATCGAGCTCCTCAAGGAAGAAGGAATGAGAGACAGGGTAAAAGTCATGGTAGGGGGAGCCCCTGCAACC
Organism: Methanosarcinaceae archaeon; assembly: GCA_013329415.1. Classification (GTDB taxonomy): domain Archaea; phylum Halobacteriota; class Methanosarcinia; order Methanosarcinales; family Methanosarcinaceae; genus MTP4; species MTP4 sp9310u. The sequence continues at coordinate 1,750 of DUKH01000210.1, forward strand.
CAGGCCTGGGCTGACAAGATAAGCGCAGACTGTTATGCCGAAAACGCAAGCGAAGCCGTTGCAAAAGCAAAGGAGCTCATAGTCGGGAAGTAATGAACCTTATTTTCAAAAAGGAGGTGAAAGAAAATGGCAACGGAATATGCGTTGAGAATGGGAGACGGAAAGAGGATCTTCCTGAGCAAAGAAAAGATTCTGGAGGAGCTTGAAGCAGGGTCTGCTGATGCTGCAGACCTGGGAGAAATCCCTGCTCTCAACGGGAATGAAATCGACAAGGTCGCAGAAATCCTGATGATGCCGGGTAAAACCGTAAGTGTGGAACAGGGCATGGAAGTGCCTGTTACCCACGACATCGGGACCCTCAGGATTGACGGGGATCAGGGGAACAGCGGTGTGGGCATTCCCTCCAGCCGCCTGGTGGGCTGCATGATGCACGAGAGGGCTTTTGGTGCCGACACCATGGAACTGGGGCACATTGACTACAGTTACAAGCCTGTCAAGCCTGTTATCTCAAACGAGTGCCAGGCAATGGAAGTCTGCCAGCAGAATATGATCGTGCCGCTATTCTACGGGGCAATGCCGAACATGGGGCTGTACTACACTCCTGACGGTCCATTCGAAAATCCCGGAGACCTCATGAAGGCTTTCAAGATTCAGGAAGCCTGGGATTCCATGGAACATTCCGCAGAGCACCTCACCAGGGACACCATCTGGATCATGCAGAGGCTCATGGCAAGCGGGTCCGACGGTGTGAACTTCGATACCATCGGGGCAGCAGGAGACGGAGACTTCTTCGGGTCCCTTCACGCAATCGAAGCTCTCCGGAAGGAATTCCCGAACATTTACATCGAAGCCGGCATGGCAGGGGAATGCGTTCTCGGGATGCATGGGGAACTTAAGTACGAAGGCACAACCCTTGCAGGTCTCTGGCCGCACCAGCAGGCACCCCTTGCCGCAAAGGCGGGAGCAAGCGTCTTCGGGCCTGTCTGCAACACCAATACCAGCAAGACATCTCCCTGGAACCTGGGCCGTGCAGTCACCTTCATGAAGGCAGCTGTGAAAGCTTCCACAATCCCCTGCCACGTGGACATGGGTATGGGTGTGGGTGGAATCCCGATGCTCGAAACTCCACCCATCGATGCGGTTACCAGGGCCAGCAAGGCAATGGTCGAGGTTGCAGGCGTAGACGGCATATAGATCGGAGTCGGCGACCCGATGGGTATGCCGATATCCCATATCATGGCTTCCGGGATGACCGGGATCAGAGCAGCAGGAGACCTTGTAGCAAGGATGGAATTCTCAAAGAAAATGAGAATCGGAGAAGCCAAGGAATACGTCGCAAAGAAGCTCGGCGTCAGCACCCTGGACCTCTCGGACGAGCACGTCATGCGCGAACTCCGTGAAGAACTCGACATCGGTGTAATCACCTCCGTGGCAGGCGCAGCAAAGGGCATTGCCGCAAAGATGAACATCGAGAAGCTGCTTGATGTCAAGATAAATTCTTGCGACCTTTTCAGAAAACAGATCGCATAAACCGAAAATCTGAGAATTGTTTCCGGAAATAAATTCAAGAAAAAAAGGTAAGGAAAACATATATACACGAATAGATAAAATAAAAATAGGTTAAATATTATAAAAATTCCCGATTAAATTCAGAGGAAAGGGGCAAATCCGTAAAGGGAAGTGGGATTCCGTTGAAAAGCTCCACAGGTTCTCCTGTACAATCACATAAGTGGGGACCGGAGGAACTTTTTGAAAAATATAATTGATGCCGGTAGCTTAGGCTATACAATCCATGGCTATACTAATCCAGAGACTTGCCCTGCCGCAGATGAGAACCGAATGGAAATAAGAAAAAATCCGATGAAAAAGGAGAGAGAAAATGGCACAATGTAACGCATTTGCAGGATTCGACTATCTTGAAGGCGTGGAACTGAACCTCTTTACCACAGACGAGCTCAAGGCAATCCACTACGCCACAATGGAAGTCTTAATGAACCCGGGTATCCAGGTCTCTGACCCGGAAGCCAGGAAGCTGTTCAAGGAAAACGGCTGTGAGGTCAATGAGAAGACCCAGGTCGTTAAAATTCCGGAATACCTGGTAAGAAGAGCTCTTCAGCTCGCACCGTCCAGGTTCGTGCTCTGGGGGCGCAACAAGAAGTACAACACTGTCCAGGAAGCAGGAGGAAAGGTACACTGGACCTGCTTTGGCACGGGGGTCAAGATGTGCCGGTACCAGGACGGGAAATACGTAACCGTGGACTCCGTGGAACAGGACATTGCGGATATTGCAAAACTCTGTGACTGGGCAGAAAACATCGACTACTACTCCCTGCCGGTCTCGGCGAGGGACTGGGCAGGCGAAGGGGCTCAGGACGTCCACGAGACATTCACTCCGTTAACCAACACTCAGAAACACTTCCACCACATCGACCCCGTGGGCGAGAACGTGGAGTATTACTGGGACATCGCAAAGGCCTTCTACGGAGGTGATGAAGAAGAAGCCCGGCGAAAACCGATCTTCTCCATGCTGCTCTGTCCGACTAGCCCGCTGGAACTCAGCGTCAACGCCTGCCAGGTCATCATCAAGGGTGCCCGTCTGGGAATCCCGGTAAACGTCCTGAGTATGGCAATGTCCGGCGGATCTTCACCTGTTTATCTTGCAGGGACGCTTGTGACCCACAACGCCGAAGTCCTTTCCGGAATCGTGCTTGCCCAGCTTACAGTGCCCGGGTCAGCCGTCTGGTATGGAAGTTCCACCACAACCTTCGACCTGAAGAAAGGTACTGCTCCTGTCGGATCGCCTGAACTTGGCCTGATCAGTGGAGCTGTCGCAAAACTCGCACAGTTCTACGGTCTTCCTGCATTCGTGGCAGGCACCTAGTCTGACGCCAAGGTCCCGGACGACCAGGCAGGACACGAAAAGACCATGACGTGTCTCCTTCCAGCCCTTGCAGGTGCAAACACCCTCTACGGTGCCGGGATGCTTGAACTCGGTATGACCTTCTCCATGGAACAGCTGGTAATCGACAACGACATCATCAAGATGACCAAAAAGGCAATGAAGGGAATCCCTGTCAACACCGAGACCCTTGCAGTTGAGTCCATCCAGAAAGTAGGCATCGGAAACAACTTCCTGGCCCTCAAGCAGACAAGGATGCTTGTGGACTACCCGTCCGACCCGATGATCATTGACAGGATGATGTTCGGGGACTGGGAACACGCAGGTTCCAAGGACCTGGCAGCCGTGGCAAACGAGAAGGTGATGGATGTCATGAAACACCACGAGGTCCCGCCAATCGACGCCGACATCCTCAAGGACATGAAGGCAGTCGTGGACAGAGCTGACAAGGCTTTCAGGGAGGGATAAAAATGGCAAGCAAAGAAGAAATCATCGCCAAAGCAAAAGAAGCAATCACCGAATATGATGAGGAAATGGCAGAAGAAGCCGCAACCGAGGCCCTCAAAGGAGGGATAGACCCTGTGGAAATCATCGAACACGGCTTTACGGCAGGCATGCAGGAAGTAGGAGAACAGTTCGAACAGGGGACAGTTTTCCTTCCCCACGTGCTTGCTGCAGCCGAGGCGATGAAAGCAGGAATCGAAGTTATGAAACCGGAGATGGAGAGAAGGAAATCCAAAACCGAAAAGAAAGGAACAATCGTTATCGGGACCATCGAAGGGGACATCCACTCCATAGGAAAGGACATCGTTGCTTCTATGCTCAACATTGCAGGCTTTGAAGTGGTCGATCTCGGAAGAGACGTGCCCATCAAGACCTTCATTGAAAAGGCAAAGGAACTCAAGCCTGAATTCGTTGCGAGCTCTGCCCTCATGACCACCACTATGGTTAACCAGATCCAGATCGAGGAACAGCTCAAGGAAGCAGGCATCCGCGACCAGGTAAGGACAATGGTCGGGGGGGCTCCGGTTACCCAGGACTGGGCTGACAAGATAGGGGCCAATATCTACGGAGAAAATGCCACTGACGCAGTGAACAAGATAAAAGCGGCATTGGGATTCTAAAAAGATTAAAGAGCGGAAAGTTCCGGGAAAATTCAGGGCAATTTAAGGCTGGCTCCGGAGGAGCATCCGGAAATTGTCCCCCGGACATCCTGCCCTGAAAGAATCAGGTCATGAAAACGGCTCGGGGCATAAAAATAAATAAGGTCATAAAAGGGAGGAGTTGGAGTGGATCTGAAAGCTTTGAAAAAGCAGGAAAGCAAACGAAAAATCAGTAAAGGGTACATGTGGGCTCTTTTCTGTGCCGTATTCTGGGGGATCTGGTATCTGCCGGGAACTGTTGTGTGGGTACTGAACCCCTTCGACGAAATGTATGGAGTCATTGCAGAGACAAACGGAGACGCAGTATCCCTGGTTGTAACTGCAGTCCTGATCACCGCATTCAATGCACTTACTGTTATGCTTGCCCTCATGGTCTGGAATGGGGTGCTGCAAAAATTCGGGGAACTGGGCCGTACACTAAAGGAGTTCAATCCCTGTTCCAAGTGGTTTTTCCTTGCCTCGATCTTCGGGGGACCGGTCGCGATTCTCGGGTCCTTTATGGCAATGGGATTTATCGGCGGCGCATTTGCCGCAGTTGCTGCCCTTCTCTATCCTGTGATCGGGTCCGTGCTTGCATATTACTGGTACGGGGAAAAAATTACAAAGAGAGCTGCAATCGGAATTGTAGTCATTATTCTTGGAGGCATTACGATCTTTGGCGGCGGGCTCATTACCGAGCTTGGGGCAGGAGAAGTGCCCTGGATCGGATACCTCGGCGGACTGATGGCAGCTGCCGGCTGGGGAATTGAAGGCGCAATCGCAGGTAAGGGACTTGACATTGCCGAGCCTGATGTGGGGCTGACCCTCAGGTTTGTTGGAGAAAACATTATCTGGTGGATCCTTATCGTGCCGATTCTGGCAATCGTCGGTTTTCCTATGTACTCCTTTGCAATCCAGGCATTTGAGCCTCTGACCCTGCTGGTCCTTATCTTTGCAGGGATTACCTTTGGTTTCTGTTATGTCTGCTGGTACAAATCTTTCCCCCTGATAGGAGTAGGGAGAGGGCAGGGCATAGGAAACCTCTACGGACTCTGTGCCATTATCTTCATCTTCCTCTTCTTCGGGGATGTGCCCCAGTGGACAATCCTGCTTGGAGGTGCGCTCTGTGTTGCAGGGAGTTTCATCATGTTCACGGAAGAAGCCGGAGAACTCGAAACCCTGAGAGGTGAGTGAGATGGGAAACCGACCGTTAAAATTCAGGATTCTGGAACTTTTCCTGGACGAAAAAGAACACTGGAACTATGAGATAGTTTCAAAGATAATGGAAGAGTACGGGATGAAGGGAGATTACCACAGGGACAGCATCAACTTCGATATCATCGAGCTGGCTTCCGGCGGAATGCTGAAGGATGTCGAGCAAAAAGTGGATGAAGAGGGGATCTACAAGAAAGGTTTCCTTCTGCACAAATACGTAATCACGGATTTCGGGAAAGTCCGGGGTTCGGACGCATGTCTGAGATATGTGTAAAAGTGAAACAGAGGAGTTAATATGGTACAAACAGAAGCCGCAATGGAAGCCTACAATGCCTACTGGGCAAATTCCTTCATACCTGCAGGAGACATCATGTGGATGGTCCTGATCCTGATCCTGGCAGTGGTTGCGCTCTGGCAGGCCAGGACCTTTGTGTCCCAGTTCTGAGCATTCGACAAAGTTCCGGGCTTCCGGTAAAGTACTAAGCCTTAGGGAAAGTTCGGAGCTTTCGGGAAATATTTAAGTTTTCAGAGAAAAACAAAAAAGTGTTGAAGGCACTTCCGGCCACTCCTTAAGTAAAATACCGCCGGGAAGAATACCCTCAAGAGTGAAGGGCCTGTTGTCCCTCCGCCCCTGGCAGAGCGGAGCTTATGCCCTCAAGGAAATGCGGGCAGGGGGAGACACGGGCTGCATCCAAAAAATGCATACAATTTGCAGAAAGTTCACAGGGGGTACCAGTCCGTATCGTCAACCGAGAGGTCTTCCCGGAGACCAACCTTCCTTTCGGGAAGCTTTAAAGCTTCTGCAATTGCATCGGAAAAGTCCTGCAGGTACTCTTTGCAGGAGAGACTGTTGTAGATGAAGGATTTTTCAGGCTGGAGCATACTCCGGATTGTGGATTCCCCGGGGACCAGAGACACTTCCACATCCACCATTTCCAGGGCCTTTTCCATGGCAGTCCGGAAATCCCCGATACAGTAAGCAATCCTGTGTCCGTAATTATCCCGGGTTTTTTCGAGATAACAGGCAAGTCTTTCACTTTCTATTTTTATAAAATCCCTTTTAATCTGCGTCACGTTGCATTTTCCCATCATGAATTTGTAGTGCATGAAAGGGTACTGCGTGTCAAGTTCCCTCGGAGCAACCCCGCAGGTCCCGAAAGTCACAATGTGCACATCCTCGGGTTTTGCAAGCCCGAAGATGATTCTGTCGAATTTTTTATGGGAGGGGCTTTCATGGTAAGGTTTCCTCTTTGCACAGGGAACAAAAATACAGATTTCTCTAAAAGGGGCTTCGTATTCGTTCAAAATCCACTCGTTGGCCCTTACCATATCCGGATGGTAAATTATCCTCTCGTTATCAAGAGGCTCGGAAGAGCGTTCATCTTCAGGAATAATCGGCTTCATAACTTCCAGGGCTATTGATCAGAGAAATTATATATATAATTTTGTGATTGAGCATGGCGATTGAGAATGTGAGCTTTTGTGCAAACAGCGCAAAACAATAATATAATAAAAGAGCCTAAAAGTGTTAACATAAATAAGTAAATAAATATATTCATCACCAATGGTAACCGGGCAGCAAAATTAATGCTCAAACAGATTCCTGAGCACAATTTTAAGTCAGTACCGGGGATGAAAACACAGAAAAAACTGAAAAAAGGTAAACTGCTAAGTGGTCTTATGGCAAATTCAATTCATGAGATGATAAGAGCAAGCTTCAGGTGCGAGGACATGGTAAAATGTGTGCTTGGTTTGAAGTCCCTTGACATCGATGCATACAAAGCACTGCTCACTTCCGGCCCCCTGACAGCCGAAAACCTGGGTGAAATCCTTAATAGAGAAAGAAGCACTGCATACCGTTCCCTTCAAAACCTGATAGCCTGCGGTGTTGTTTACCGGGAAACCCGGTCCATCGAAAGCGGAGGATACTATTACGAATACGTGGCAATCGAACCCCAGGAAATGAAAACGATGGTCAAGAAAAACGTGGATGAATGGTACGAACAGATGAACGATTTAATCGAAAAAATGGATGACAAAATGAACGTCCTCATCATGAGAATGGACGATGAGGAAGACTGACCCCGAAAATCTCAACGAGACATTTCCGGACACGCAGTCCGCAACAGTTCAAATATATCGAAATTCGTAACCAGAAAGAAAAAAGGAATTTTAAGAAAGGAAAAAGAAAGGAAAGCCGCCAGAAAATAATTTCGGCAAGCCTGAAAAAGAATTCAGCTTCCTTTCACTGTTATAATCCGTCTACAAATTCACCCATTCTATTGATAGCTTTTTTGAGGTCATCCATGGACGCTGCATAAGCGCAGCGGAGGAAACCTTCCCCTGCTTCTCCGAATACGTCTCCCGGGATTGCGACAACTCTCTTTTCGTTCAGAAGCCTTTCGGAAAATTCCCCGGAGGAAAGGCCCGTAGCTCCCACGTACGGGAAGGCGTAGAAAGCCCCTTTGGGAGTAAAGCAGTCGAGACCTATCCTGTTAAAGCCCCTGACGACGAAGTGCCTGCGCCGGTCGTATTCCCTGACCATCCTTTCCATTTCGTCGTTCCCGTTCCGGAGGGCTTCAAGAGCCCCTATCTGGGCGGTTATGGGGGCACAGAGCATGGAGTACTGGTGGATCATCATCATGGAACGGATGATCTCGGGAGCGCCCATTGCAAAACCGAGTCTCAGGCCTGTCATTGCATATGCCTTGGAAAAGCCGTTCAACATGACGGTCCGCTCTTTCATACCCTCAAGGGAAGAGAAGGGAATGTGTTTGCCTTCATAAGTAAGGCATTCGTAGACCTCATCCGAGATCACGAAGAGGTCATGCTCCGCCACAAGGTCAGCAATGTCCTCGAGGTCCTCCCGGATCATGATAGCCCCTGTGGGATTGTTCGGGAAATTGAGCACAATTGCCCTGGTCTTGCTGGTGATGGCAGGTTTAAGGACTTCTGCGGTGAGACGGAATTCGTCGTCCCTGTGGGTGGAAACGATCACAGGTTTACCGCCTGCCAGGACCACCGCAGGAACGTATGCCACGTAGGCAGGCTGGACCACAATGACCTCGTCTCCGGGGTTTACCACTGCCCTGAGTGCAATGTCAATAGCTTCACTAACCCCGGTGGTAACCAGGATCTCGGATGCAGGGTCATAGTCCAGGCCATAGCGCCTGTAATAAGTCCTTGAAAGTTCATCCCTGAGTTCCGGAAGTCCGTAATTGGAAGTGTAGGAAGTCTGCCCTTTTTCGAGAGAGTGGATGCACATTTCCCTGATGTGCCAGGGAGTAATGAAATCCGGCTCCCCCACACCAAGGGAGATAACATCCTCAAGTCCGGAAACCAGATCAAAAAAACGGCGTATCCCCGAAGGGGGAACATTTTTAATTATTTCCGCAACAAATTTTGAAGGATCACATGGAGGTCTCAAGAAAACACCCCGATCAAAAATTATATGAGTAAAACAAATTATGAAAAGGAATAGAGGGATCAGGCTTATCAGAATCCTCTAATCAGAGCGAGACCGGGAGCCGCTTAATTGCTTCCGGTTCGTGGAGAATTACCCCATCTTCCTTATAGGTCTTCAACACGAAATGCGTTGCCGTGTTCTGAACCTGGTCAAGGGTCGCAATTTTTTCTGCCACAAAAAAGGCTACATCCTTCATGGACCTACCCCTAACGGTAAGGGATATGTCGTAGTCCCCGGACAAAAGCCGAACAGATCGGACCTCTGGGAATTTATAGATCCTTTCTGCAATTACCTGGTAGCCCTGGTTGCGCTCCAGCGTGACCTTCAGTTCAATCACGGCGTAGACGTAGTTTTCTCCGACCAGGTCCCAGTCAATAATGGTTTTGTAGTGCCGGATAACTCCTGTCTCCTCGAGTTTTGCAATTGCCTGAGAAACTTCCTGTGCAGTCATATCCGTAAGTGCTGCAATTTCATCGGGGCTTGCTCTCGCATCGTTTTCAAGAATTTCCAGAATGTGTCTTATCTTTTCATCCATTGATAGTCACCGGCACGAAGTTTTTTCAAAAATTTAGGGTTGATCCCGGGAGGGACCAGATCCTGAAAAGAATTACTCTATCAGGACAGCGTTTACGACTCCTTCCTGTCCCGGCCTGCTCGTTACCCTTGCAGTACCGAGAGGGGTCTTAATGACGGAGCCCTTGGTCAGAATGTTACGCCTGATATAATGTTTGTTTGCAGTGTTGTCGACAACGGTTTCGATAGAGGTAACCGCTGTTTTACCGTCTTTCGGGTTAGTTACGTTTGCCACATTGGACTGAAGGAGTCTTACCTTTCTGTTGCCTCCCATAGTGGAGACATTCTTCCGCTTCACATCGCTGATACGGGTATCCGCGGATTCACGGCCCATCTCAAACTTACGCTTCCCGCGGGCAGCTGTAACCTTCCCACCAGTCGCCCTCCTTCTGGAACTGCCTTGCCATCTCATATTATCGCCTCATGAATGTATTAAAATTCTGTTCAGGTTTCATATAATGCATTTAATGCCTTAACTCTTACAAATATGCCTTATGTAATTATTTTAGGTTATGCCGATAGTAAATATCCTGTAATCTGGTGATCCGTATCAGGGCAGAGGTATGCCGTTAAGTAGCTTAATTGCCCTGATAATATATTAATTGTATGAACAGGAGTATTTAATTAGCGTATTTGCTACGGACATATCATTACAAATAGAATCGTATAAGAACTTTGCGATCAGGCATCCGAATAATTCCCGGATTTGCATCCCGGACCCCAGGCAAGGCCTGTCTTCGAAGGGCAAAGTGCCTGGAGAGTAACAAAGTACAAGTATAAAAATCAATGCATAATAAGTTGTTAACGCTGAAAGTCTATACATACCTGAGATATTATAAAATAAGTGACATAAAAGAGAATATAAATATAATATGGTACTGGAGAGGCAAAATACAATAGATAAACCTGCTTCAGTGAACCAGGTATCACCAAAGAATAAACATCAGCGTAATTCAGCATAAGCAGACGCAAACCCAAAAATTTTAAAAAATTGGCAAACCCGGTCCCGGCAATTTTAAACATCGGCAAACTTAACCCGGGCGAATTCGAAAAACAAACTAATCAAAAAACAAACTAAATCAAAAACAGCGGATTAAGGAGAAAATATAATGGTCACGGAAATTTCTATAGATAGCATATGCGGACACACGACAAAGATTATTGCCACAAAGGAAGGCAAAAAAACCCACGTGCATATCAAAACGACCTGTGAAAAGCTCAGGAACTGGGGGACCAAATTTGATTTTGAGATGAATGATCTCATGGGGGGGCAGGAGAGTATCCTTTCCAAAAAATCCGCTGAGAACCCGATTACTCCCACCTGCCTTGTCCCTGCAGCCGTTATGAATGCCTGCTGGCTGGAAAACGGCATGATCTCGAAGAATCTTGCCAGGGAAAAGGGAAAGATGCAGATTATTTTTGACAAACTCGAGTAAGGATCTAACAGGCAGGAATGGGCATCCCCCCAAACAAACTTTTTTCATCAGTGCGTATAAACCTGGCCCGGGGCTAAAGAAATACTTCGGGGTCCGGGGCTTCCTTTGAAAATTTGTCAAGGAAAGGCTTTGGAAAAAATAAATATCGGAATATTTATATCTGAAACGGTTGTGTATAGTTTATCCAAAACAGAACAATGATATGTATAAAAAATATATTGTAATAGTTGCAGTTCAACAAATTTGAAACCCGAGTGAGAAACATGGATATCAAGGAAATCAACAATTACGGCCAGGAACTGATCACCCGTCTGAACCTCAAGACCTCCCCGGTGGCAGTAAGATTGATACCTGCAGGTGGAGAAATCCCCATGGAAGTCAAAAAGGTAGAAGAAACCATGCGCCACTGCCAGATGATCGACAGGGTTAGGAGAACAGGGGAAGAGTTTTACTCCCTGGTCGAAGACCAGATGTGCAAGGGAGGAGCCGCTTCCATGGGACTCGGTACGATGCCAGGAAAGGTAGGAAGCGGAGAGTTCTACTACAAAGGCCTGAACCACTTCAGCAACATCAATGCCGCCCGCCGCACTGTTGAAAACGCTCCCATGCTTCCCCCCAACAGCACCGAAGCGGTCCTGTACGGAGCCCTTGATAAAGCTAGCTTTGAACCTGACGTCGCAGTGGTCATCTGCAACCCCAGGCAGATCATGCTGCTCACCCAGGCAATCATGTACAAGCGCGGAGGCCGCCTGGAAGTCGGTTTTGCCGGAAAGCAGAGCGTCTGTTCCGATGGAGTAGTGCAGGCCTACAGAGACGGCCAGGTAGGGATCACAGTAGGCTGCAGCGGAAGCCGTGCCTATACGGAAATTGCCGATGAGGAAATGACAATCGGTATCCCCGTGGAACTCCTGCCAGATATCACTGAAGCCCTGGCAAAAATCTGTCCGAATTAAATGTAAGGGGGCTACCCCCTTAATCCCTTCATTACGACTTATCGTTTTAAAACCCAGCTTCGGACTATTTTATCTGGGCCATATTTCCGATAAACCTGTTTTTAACTATTTCTCCCCACCCCGACTTCCAAAGAACCTATCCTCTAACTACTTTTTACATTCCTTCTTCCCAGAAACCCACATATTATACACCCTAAGACAGGAAATGCTTGAAGAACCTGATATTCAGGGCAGGAAGCAAATGAATTGAGAAAGCCAATGAATTATTATACTAAAAGAGAAAATTTGAGGCAAATGACCAATTACATAGCAGACTCGGCAGTTTTCATAATGGGCAACTGCGACATCGACAGTTCCCTCCTTATCACCGTCCCATCGGTTGAAGACGAGTTGAAGAGCAGGGATGCCGCCCTCCGCTTTGACCTGGCAAAGGAAGGAGGGCTTAGAGTTGAATGGCCCGAACCCGAAATGGTAAAAGCGGTCAGGGAAAAGGCAGAGCATACCAGGGATTCGGAAGAACTTTCAAAAACCGATCTGGAAGTCCTTGCAAAAGCCCTGGAACACAAAGAAAAGGCAGTCCTGTTGACGGATGATTACGCCGTGCAGAACGTTGCCGTACAACTTGGAATTGAGGTAAAGCCAATCGCCCAGAAAAAAATAAGGGACCTCATAATCTGGCAAAAGCAGTGTATAGGCTGCAAACAGACTTTTGATAGAGGAGATGTCTGCCCGGTTTGCGGATCACCCCTCAAGAAGAAAAGAAAGACAAAGCTCTGATGAAAAGGGGAAGAAAAAGATATAACGCTTGGTAGTGTAATAATGCTTGTAGCTGAGTATTAGAATACCAGGATTACATTTTTCAGGCAGTATTTGCAAGACACGCCGGAAATAAGCCGGAAGAAAGAGCTAAAAAAATACTGCATACCAAAACAAAAAAACAATATTCAGGTGGGAATGGAGGAATGAAGAACATAGAAGATTTGATCCAGAAAGCTGTTGAACTTCAGAACAACGGGCTTGTAAGCGGCCAGATTGCCGACGAACTCAATGTTTCCAGGGAAACAGTGACCTGGCTTTTGACCCGCTCGAAAAAAGACGTTACAGCTCCCGCACCAAAGGATATTTCCGTAAACTGGAGCAGCATAGGGAAAAGTGCTACAAGGCTCCACTACATCTCCCTTGCCCTCTGTGACATGGTGCTTGAGACCCTGGAAAAAACAAACACAGAAGTGGATGTGGTCGTAGGAGTTGCTGCCAGCGGTGTCCCCCTTGCAAGCATGATGGCAAATGAACTGGGAGCAGATTTTGCCCTCTACCATTCCCGGGAAGCACAGGACGTTGTCCAGCCCGGCCATAAAGGAACCATCAGCCGCAACTTCGGAAGCGTTGCGGGCAAGAACTGCGTGATCGTTGATGATGTGATCACGACTGGATCCACCACAATGGAAGTGGTAGAACACCTGCGGGAAATGGACGCAAAACCGAGAGTCGTAGTGGTCCTCGTAGACAAAAAAGGCTCTGATACCATAGCCAACGTACCCATACAGTCCCTGGTGAGGATTGTGAGGGTAGACTGAAAACATAAAAACGGGCTATAATAAAGAAACTTTATTTCCTTTTTTATTTCATTTACATTTTTTCGGGATTTTACCTGTATTCTTTTATTTCCCGAACATTTACTAATTTATAGAGGTTTTTACAGGTTTTTTACAGGTTTTTTACAGGTTTTTTACAGGTTTTTTACAGGCTTTTTACAGGC
>DUKH01000017.1:0-569 GCA_013329415.1 Methanosarcinaceae archaeon
GATTCCATCTTTTGATTCCATCATTTTTCGACCTTCGTTTCTTATCCTTTTTCCAGAGCTCTTCTTTTGCTTACTTCTTTTACGATATCCCTCTTGGATATGATCCCTACAAGTTTTTCATCCTCGGTTATGCAGACCCGGTCAAAGCGGTGTTTCATCATCAGGTTTGCGGCATATGTAAGACTGGAATCCGGAGCTATGGTCATGGGGTGGGTAATCATAATGTCTTTTGCGTGCACTCCCAGGGACCTGACTGCAGCAAGGTGTGTATGTTTCGCCCGCGGAATCTGGGAAAAGAGCAGGATTTCAAGGACTATGTCCTGGTCAATGATCCCCACAAGCTTTTTTTCGGAATTCAGAATGGGTAGAGTGTGGTAGGAATGTTTTTCAAAAAGGGCGAAGATTTCTTCAAGCAGGGCGTCTTCATGGGCTATGACCACGTTTCGGGTCATTAGTTCTCCTATCTTTATTTCTGCACAGCTTTTGCACTCCAGAGGGTTGGTATCAGGTCTGCCCGGGTGGCCTATCCCCTTTGAACCTCTTGAAAAATTCGGCTCTTCTTTAGAATT
>DUKH01000017.1:926-8315 GCA_013329415.1 Methanosarcinaceae archaeon
CTGGTTCCCATTTAGATCCTGGCTCCCCTTTATTTTTTCCCGCTTGATTTTCGGAAATTTCCGATCCTTTGGCCCTGAATAAGCTGAAATTTTCCATAAGCTTCTTTCCCCCCCGGTTCTTTTTCCCCCGATTCTCCCTTTCCTCCCGAAAATTTCACCCTGACAAGCCCCCTGCCCAATTATAATATTCGTTTTCTTTCTTATGACCTTTTGTTCCGGGTATGCCCTTTTGTTTGATGCGTGCGGATATCTGTCTTTTTCCGTTTTTCTCCTTTCTGTTCTGTTACTTTCTCCGGGTTTCCCGTTCCTCTTATACATAGGTATATTTAAGGGATAGAATGAAATAGTCTACCTCATGGCTGAGGTTAAAATCAAATTATTTGCAAATTTGCGGGAAGCTGCCGGGACCTCTGAGTTGCAGCTCTCCGGAGAAAAAGTGCTTGATATACTTTTATCTCTCACGGAAAAATTCCCCGGGCTAAAAGCCCTTATTTTTGAAGAGACAGAGGATGAAAGTGAAAACCCTGCCCTTTGCGGATATATCAATGTCCTTATCAACGGAAATAATGTCCGGCACCTGGAAGGGCTCGATACTCTTCTGTCCGAGGCCGATGAAATAGCAGTCCTGCCCCCGGTTTCGGGGGGCTGATTTACCTTTAAGGAGTGCTTGAAGAGTATGGGCAAAATATTCAGGGAGCGGACCTCTGTCGGGGAAGCCAGAAAACTTTTTCTTGAAAATATCTCTCCGATTCGTGAGTCTGAAGAAGTGCCTCTTGAAGCCTGTTCAGGCAGGGTGCTGGCAGAGGTTGTAATCGCAGAGCGAAATGTGCCCCATTACCGGCGTTCAGCGATGGACGGATACGCAGTCAGGGCTTCCGATACCCTGGGTGCTTCCCCTTCTAATCCCGTGCTGCTTCAGCTTTCGGATGAGGTAGGGGAAGGGACCTGCATCTGGGTGCATACGGGGACAGCCGTGCCTGACGAAGCCGATGCCGTGCTCATGGTTGAGGATACGGTGGTTGTAGGCGATATGGTCGAAGCCAGGGTTCAGGTCTATCCTAACAGGAACATCGGAATGGTAGGGGAAGACGTAAAAATAGGTGACCTTATTTTTGAAAAGGGGCACTTTCTGCGCCCCTGCGATTCTGCCGTGCTCGCGTCCCTGGGCTTTAGCAGTGTGAGGGTTTTTAGAAAACCGCTAGTTGCAATCATTCCTACGGGCAATGAACTCGTTAGCAGGGAAAATACCCGGGAAGTCCCGCCTCCGGGAATGGTGCTCGAAACAAATGGCTTGATGACGGCTCTTTATGTGGAAAAGTGGGGTGGGATTTCCCGCTGCACCGAAATCGTGCCCGATGACCCGGAAAAGATTTCAGATGCCGTAAAAGCCAGCCTGGATGCGGACATGGTCCTTCTGTGCGGGGGTACGTCTGTGGGAAAGCGGGACCATGCCCCGCAGGTAGTGGAGTCCCTCGGGAAGCTGCTCGTACACGGTGTGGGGAGCGTCCCAGGGAAACCTGCAGCTTTAGGGGTCATAGGCGAGGTCCCTGTTGTCTGCCTCCCCGGGTATCCCGTAGCCGGACTTGTTGCCCTGTACTTCTTTGCCAGGCCCGGGCTGAGGAAACTTGGAGTAATTCCTGAAATTCCGGACGTTGTTCTAAAAAAACGTCTGGCTGCAAAGCTCAGTTCCAGAATCGGGTATGTTAGTTTCGTGCGGGTCGTCTTCGAAGGAGACTGTGTAAGACCTTTAATGGGGGCCGGGGCAGGGGTCCTGAGTTCTGTTGCAAAAGCAGATGGCTATGTACTCGTGCCCGAAAATGTGGAAGGCTATGAAGCCGGTGAGGAAGTTTCCGTCTTTTTGATCGAATGATTTCGGCTTTCCTCCTCAATATTTTTTTCGATTAGTGCCTTATGTGGAATATAAAGCTCTTTCCTAAAACTCAACGGTGCAGGAAAAGGTTAATCCGGTTTCCTACTGGTTATAGATAAAATTTTATACACAAAACCATAATATGCGGGAAGAGTTACAACCTGCGGAAGAACTATAACCTTCAAAAGTGAAGATAATGCCCTTTCTGGAAAAAGATACGGACAAGATGTTCCTTATAGGAGCCGGAGGGTTTCTGGGCGCAGTGTGCCGATTCCTGCTCTGCGAACTTGTGGATGCGGAGTTAGGGGTCCTTTCGGTAAACGTACTCGGGAGTTTCATGCTCGGAATGATCATGTACGACACGGAATACCTTGGGTTCATAGGGCCGAAAGGAAAAATCGCTTTTGGGACCGGGTTTATGGGGGCATTTACTACATTTTCTACCTTTGCAGTCCAGTCTTTCGGGATGGCCTTTTTTCCTGCAATGGGTAACATCAGCTTAAACCTTCTTTTGACCCTTACAGGGGTTTTCCTTGGCAGGAGCGTCATAAAATCAATTTCAAATCGGAGGATCTGAGTTGTTTTTTCCCCCTGTTCTGGGAAAACTCCTCCTTGTTGGTGCCGGAGGCTTCATCGGGGCATCCCTCAGATATGCGGTTTCAAGCCGGGTCCCGAAAATTAGGAGTATCCCCGCAGGAACTCTGACGGTAAATATTCTAGGAAGCATCGTCCTTGCGCTCCTGACGCTTTCCTCCGAACCTGAGTCCATGGTCTATCTGGTGAATATCGGGATGCTAGGCTCCTTCACCACTTTCTCCACTTTTGCCTACGAAACCTTCCGGCTCCTCGAAGAAGGTGAAAATCTCTCTTTTTTCCTGAATATCTTCCTGAATGTCACGCTCTGCCTGGCAGGTGCGAGTGTTGCATACCTGGTCCTGAACATGTGATTTTAAATTCAGGTCCTGTAAGTACGGGGATATGGCCGAGTTATATCTGCAGACAAAGGTTGTGGTTGTAAACTGAGTGTTCTGTCTGTTAGCAAGTTATGGTTGTAAGCTGAGTGTTTGTCTGTTAGCAAGTTATGGTTGTAAGCTAAGTGTTCTGTCTGTTGCCAAGTTATGGTTGTAAGCTGAGTGTTCTGTCTGTTGCCAAGTTATGGTTGTAAGCAGAGCCAAGGCTGAACATGAAGTTTGCATAAAAATCAACAATTGAAATCCAGTAACCGATTATAGTGTAAAATCAATAAAATCAAGTAACTGAAATCCAATTCCCAAAAAAATGAAGTATATATTAAAAAGTCAAAAAAAGTGTAAGGGTAAAGCCCTTCAAATCACTTTACAAGGGCTTTCGGGGACCTTCTCATGAAGCGCCTCTTGTGTCCTGAGGAAGTGAAGCGCTGTGCAGGCCCTGGGTGTGCCTTGTGTGCCTTTGACTTTTCGATCTTGATTACTCTGCCTTTTCTGCCTTTTGCTTTTATCCATTCAATGCTGCCGGTTTTGCCCATTATCATGCCTCGTAATTTTTAATCTGGATTTGTTCCGGACCCGATAATTTTCGGACCCGATGATGATTTCTTCGTAACCTGTTGCACTTTATTGCTCCCCGCTTCCGAGAGCCGCGGGTTTTGATATCTCATCAGCGTTTCTCTGGCAATATAAGTGTCTTGATTCGATTATATCTCTCTATGATCTCAATGATATTGAAGAGAATTTGTGATTCTCCATTGCAAGCCTGAAATTGCGAAAATATAAATGTTATCAAGCCTTGGGTCTATCATAAAAAGAAATGCTAGTAATTAAATGTTGCGGAGATTTACCGGAAATGAGGCCAGGTATCTCCTTATGAGAAGTTTTTGCTAAGATATTCCTGATGACAATTTTTTGAAAAAGGTGGTCAGCGTAATAAACACATCCATTGAAACCGAGCTTGCCGAAGCTAAAAAAGAACTCGAGGGCTTGAGGACTTATCCGGACTCTGATTTTACCTGCATCGTCAAAGAATTGGGCTTCAAATGCGAACTTTGCGCCCGCTGCTGTACAAAGGAGTTCAATGACCACGTTTTCCTGCTCGACTCCGATGCAGCTGTAATAAAAGAAATCGATCCTGCAGCTCTCGAACCTGCTCCCTACTATGAGTTTTGCGACCAGAAAGGCAGGTTTTACGTCTCGGGCTATGCCCTGAAAACAAAAGCCGATGGTTCCTGCATCTTTCTCGAAAACAAACGCTGCAAGATTTATGGGAAGCGTCCCACAATCTGCAGGGTCTATCCCTACATGCTCCACAGGGAGGCTGACGAAACGGGAAAAGTTGACTGGCGGCAGATTAGCGGCCTGAACGAGCACGGAAGCTATCACTCGGAGCTTGATGATTCCGAATGTGAAGCCGTCGTCCGGGAGACGAAAGCGTATGAAAAATCCTACCTCCTGCAGTTGATTGATTTCTTCAAAGCCGTGCAGATCCACTTCGAGAAAAACG
This sequence comes from Methanosarcinaceae archaeon, assembly GCA_013329415.1. GTDB lineage: Archaea > Halobacteriota > Methanosarcinia > Methanosarcinales > Methanosarcinaceae > MTP4 > MTP4 sp9310u. Next base: position 5,272 of record DUKH01000017.1, read on the forward strand.
GCCTGAAACATGTCCAGAGGACCTATGATAAAAGGATTCGAGAATTCCGGAAAGGTGGAGCCGAAATAGAGGTTTTTGTGTACTATGAGGGCCGGTTTGAAAAGCACACGCTGCACTCCGGAGAGGCTTGATCGAATCCTAAGGACTCGTCACAGAACAACCTATGCATATTTCAGATTGGATATATTGATTTTCAAGATCAAGATCACCAATCGAAGTTATAATTGAATGATAAGTTGCATAGTTTATTTCGCTGCGGGTCCTAAAAGGAAAATGGAATAATGAAGCAGAACGAGCGGGAAAGGAAGGGAAGAGAAGTGGAAAAGGGATCATGAAAAGGGGAGGATAAGAGCGATAAAGCCTGTCACGGGGCCCCATCGCAGCTTCTTTCTGGAGGCTTTATGCTTTTGGACTTATTCTTGCTTTTTTGGACTCATTCTTTTGTTGCCATTTTCTGCTTTTTTCTACTTTTTGCCCTTATTCTTTTGTTGCCATTTTCTGCTTTTTCTGTTTTTGCCATTTTGTCCGGTATTCCATTCTACTGATTACGCCATTTTGTCCGGTATTCCATTCCACCGATTACGCCATTTTTTCGGCCATTTAACCTTTGTCACCTTGCTCCCGATTTTCGGGAGCTTTAACGGCATTAAGTACTTTTCGGATTTACCCGGTAATAGGGGTTCATGGGTGGCTCAGGCTTTCCGGAAGGCAAGATAATGCTGGAGAGTACCGAATGTTTATCCCTGCCCGGCAGCCAGCCGGGAAGATAAAGGAATACGGAATCTTGTTACCATTTTTATAATATAAAAAATTATCTCTTGGCTACCTGTATAGAACTGATATTTTGATTAATAAAACTGATATTCGATAAAAACCCAATTATATAAAGAAGGGTAAAGCCTCAAAAGGGACCGACAAGATAGTACGGAAATTATGTGCAGGCGGTGGGGAGGAAATGAACAGCGAGAATTCAAAGTATAACCCGGAAATTCCGAATAAAGGCCATCCTGAAGGAGATGACGATCCGAACGAAAGGGGAAAAGCCCTTCAGGAAGCCATGGAAAGGGAAGAGGCCCTGAGAACCATTATCAACAACAGCCCTGTGGTGGTCTTCCTCTGGAGGAACGAAGAAAAGTGGCCTGCAGAGTTCGTTTTGGAAAACGTGGCCCAGTTCGGGTACACGGTTGATGACTTCATCTCGGGACAGGTCCTGTACGGAGACATAATCCACCCCGACGACCTGGCAAAAGTGGAGGAAGAGCTTGAAAGAAGGATCAGGGAGGGGGGTAAGGACTTCAATATGGAGTACAGAGTCCGGACAAAAACCGGAGACCTGCGCTGGGTAAACGAAAGGACTTTTATCCAGCGGAACTCAGGCGGGGAAGTAAGCTATTTCCAGGGGATTATCCAGGACGTAAGCGACCGGAAAAAGAGCGAAAAGGCCCTCAAAAAAGCCCTTGAAATGCAGGAAATACTCAAGACCGTTATCAGCAACAGCCCGGCAGTGGTTTTTCTCTGGAAAAAAGATGAAAAATGGCCTGCTGAGTTCGTTTCGGAAAACGTGATACATTTTGGGTACACGGTTGATGACTTCATCTCAGGAAAAGTCCTGTACGGGGATATCATCCACCCCGAGGACCTGAAAAAAGTCGAGGAAAAACTCGAAAAGAGGATCATGGAAGGGGCTGTGGACTTTAACATGGAATACAGGGTCCTCACAAAAGCCGGGGACCTGCGCTGGGTGAATGAAAGGACCTTTATCCAGCGGAACGAAGACGGGGAAGTAACCCATTTCCAGGGGATTGTCCTGGACATCAGTGAGCGGAAAAAGAGTGAAGAAGCTCTCAAAGAAGCCCTTAAAACACAGGAAGCCCTCAAGACTGTGATAAACAACAACCCTGCGGTTGTTTTTCTCTGGAGAAACGAAGAGAACTGGCCGGTAGAATTCGTCTCCCAGAACGTTGCGCAGTTAGGGTACACAGTGGAAGACTTCACTTTGGGAGAGGTGCTCTACGGAAACATTGTCCACAAAGACGATATAGGGGCGGTCACCGAAGCCCTTGAAAACTGCATAAGAGAGGGGCATGAGTCTTTTGAGATGGAATACAGGATCTTCACCAGAGACGGAAATCTGCACTGGGTTGAAGAGAGGACCTTTATCCAGAGGGATGAGGAAGGCAAAGCAACCCATTTCCAGGGCATAGTCCTGGACACAACCGAGCGCAAGGAAGTTGAAAAAATGCTCGATATCCAGCGGGAACTCGGGATGTCCCTGAGTTCGACCTGGAGCCTCCAGGCCATGCTAAATGAGATCCTGGAAGCCTGCCTCCGGGTAAACGGGATTGATGCGGGAGGCATATACCTCAAAGACGAACTCCTGGACCAGATAAACCTGGTAGCGCACAGGGGGATTTCCCCCGAGTTCAAAGAAAAGGTTGGCAGGTATCAGGCAAATTCCAGGGAAGCAAGGCAGATCTGGACTGAAAAGCCAATCTATACAATGGACTTTTACTCTGAAGAAATGACTGATGCTATAAGGAAGGAAGGAATCAAGGCGGTTGCAATAGTCCCCCTGAAATACAGGGGAGAAATCATAGGCAGCCTGAACTTTGCCTCCCATACCCTGGATAAGATTCCCCGGAACGCCCGGAATTTCCTCGAAAGCATCGCCCTCCAGATGGTAAACTATATAGCTCCGATCCGTATCGAAGCGGACCTTGCATAAGCTCCGGAACGGGAGCAGGACAGGACCTGCCCGGAGACCTCTAAAAGCAGACGAAATCCTTATTTAAAATTATTTTTATAAATAATGCTGGGAATAGGAGTGAAAACGCAAGAGCCCCTTCATTATGAGTCGTTATGTGAGGGAGTCTTCGTCGGGAAATTCACTTAATTTCAGGAAATAAGCCTGAGACCAGGGAAACAAACCTGAGACCAGGGAATACGCCTGACTGTAAATTTTTACTTCCTGTTTACCCCGGACACCATGTTTGTCTGGTTAAAGCATGTAAATATAAAAATAATGTCAGCAAAGTGATGTCAGA
>DUKH01000017.1:8663-9180 GCA_013329415.1 Methanosarcinaceae archaeon
TGATGTCAGAAGTGATGTCAGAGAAGTGATGTCAGAAGTGATGTCAAAAGTGATGTCGGCTAATAGTAATATCATTAGAGTGGGGGATACCAGTTGAAAGCAATAGTTGTCTATCTCAGTACTTCAGGAAATACGAAAGCGATGGCAGAAGCTATAGCTAAAGGGATTGAATCGATGCATGTGGATGTAAAAGCCGTCAGTTTCTACGACGCAAAAGCCGGGGAACTGAAGGAAGCGGATGCAATAGCAGTCGGCTCTTCTACATTCTACTACAAAATGCTGCCTCCCATGGAGAAATTTATGAACGAAACCCTTGCCGGCATAAAACCTGCAGGGAAACTCGGGGCTGCCTTCGGGTCCTACGGCTGGAGCGGAGAAGCGCCCATCGTGATTGCGGAGCAGATGCGAGAAATGGGAATGCACGTCATCGACCCGGTGCTCCGTATCCTGCACAAGCCCACGGACAAGGACCTCCAGGAATGCAAGAGGCTGGGGGTAGATATGGCTGAGACGTTGA
>DUKH01000017.1:9495-11807 GCA_013329415.1 Methanosarcinaceae archaeon
ACGTTGAAACAGCAGGTTAAACCGGTATGATCGTAAAAACAACATAAACGGTTATCCTGTGGCTGCACGATTCAATCGGTTGCCATGAGTTTGTACCGGAGTTGTGCGGTTTACACCACATAAGCAATTTGTTCCAGGGCTGCAGTCATTCAAAGGTTACGGAGCCTGCCCCATGGCAATCTCAATCCTTCTCCTGAATTCGTCAGGATTTTCGGGGACCAGGACAACTGTCCTGAAAAACCCCGTTTCTTTTGTGATGACCACGGAACTTCCGTGTTTTCCCACAAAAAGCAGTTTGCGCCCTTGAATCCTGAGGCCCCATCCAGTATACCAGGGGAATTTTCCCATGAGTTCCACGGAGCGGACCTCGGAAAAGGGAACACGGTAATTGAAAGGGGGATAGACTACAACCACACTGTCAAAGGTGATCCTGAATTTCATCCCCAAAAAGCCCCACATTGCAATAAGGAAGAGGAGCAGGACACGCATCTCTCCGGGATCGGTCCCGAAGCCGAAAAGCCCGTAAACGGAAAATACGTAAAAAGTCAGGATGAGCAGAAAAACGGCGATTATCAGAGTTTTTACCGTTGTGTCGTAAGAAGCTCGCTGTTCGTAAAAGCCAGGTATAAGGTTTCCTCCTGCTTCGGCTTGAAGATTAATTTGAAGAGTAACTTGAAGAGTATAATAAAATTAAGCAGGGAATAGATAAACTTTGTTAATATTGTATTATTTTGGAGGGGTATGGAAATGAAAGACGTCTCAGAAGGCATCATAGAAAAGAAAATTGAAGAAGAGTTTCACATCTGTGAAAATTGCGGTTACAGGTTGGGTTTTCACGTGTCCTTCCAAAAAAAGGCTGACTTTTTTGAAGTCATACTCATCTGCCCGAACTGCGGACAGCGTCACAGGGTAAACTGGTTTATTAACCTTGCCTGAAATTAGAGTTAGTAAGGGATTTCATAAGGAGTTTTTAGCAGGGCTTTTATCAGGAGTTTTCAGCAGGGACTTTATCGGGGGTTCCTTCAGGAATTTCCGTGATTTGCTCCGCATTTCTGAGCAAGTGCTTGAAAAGTTCCATTCCCCACTTAAGAGAGGAGGAGTCATAACTTACCAGGCTTTCCCCGTCAAAGTGTCTTTTTCGGGGGAAAAGAGAGAGGTTCATTGAGTCATCGGTTACTGTCAGGCTTGCAATTTTCAGTTCTCCGGAATAAAGGAAAAGCATTACGTTATCCCGGCTCAAAAAGTGAAGGAGGTCTTCCCTGTAATCGTCCATGCAGCGCTGAAGCACCGGTTCTGCCACGAGGAGAGAGATTTCCACCCCTTTATTTGCAATATCCCGGCAGAGGGATATAAGAGCAGGGTGGAAGTAGGCGATGCTTTCAAAGATGTGCTCCGCTCTATTGAGGTTATCCATGAATTCCGGGTCGAATTCGAACATCCGCTCAAGGTCAGGCTTTATCAATTTGCATTTCCCAAGTTCCCACAGCCGCTTCCGAAGCTCGGGGGGATTCCACGCAGGTCCCTTTCAGCCCAGTATTCAAAGTTCTCCTCAAAAAGTTCCAGGGTGCTTACAATAGGCCCCATTTTTTCAACCAGAACTTTCCCTATAGGAGCAAGTTCGTAGGTTTTGTCCTCCTGGAGCACCAGTTTCTGTTCCTTCAACTTTTTAATCTGAGGCAGGATAGAAGTAGAACTAACCTGAAGGATTTCCTTGATTTCATCTATATTTTTCGGCCCGCTTTTCAGGAAGAGAAGAAGATTTTTTCTCTTTTCCGAAAGAAAAACCATATCCATCAGTTCGGACTTCACCCTTCGACCCCCGGATCAATTCAATAATTTTATAAAGTAGATGAGAAAGGAACTTTATATAAGTTGTTGCTACTCCCAAAATACCTGCATATCAGGAAATGATACCACTATTCATTCCCCCATTTTTGCCTTTATGTCTGATAATATATAAAAGTTTACAGAAGAGGGAAGGGAAATGAAAAAGTTATAATGAATAGGGCTCAATAAAGTCATAATTTTCCCCCCTCACAAAAACCCGTCCCACCCACACATCCACAAAAATTCAACAGATTTCGGAAGGCAGGAAATGATTTTTTTGAATAAGAAAAAAACTTTTGTTAATAGTTGTTACTATTTACTATTAATCAAAAGTCATCAAACCGCAAGCTTCCAACAGTCTATGCCCTCATAGGCCCGAAACTTCAGAAAAGCTTCGGCTGTTAACCAGGATTTAGTAATCGATGGAGCTGCGATCTGTAAAGGTCTCAAGCGTCATTAGCTATCGATAAAGTTGCTGTCGATAA
>DUKH01000105.1:0-5681 GCA_013329415.1 Methanosarcinaceae archaeon
CTCCTTCTCTGCCTCCTTCTCTTTCTCTTTTCCGTTTTTTTCTTCCTCCCTTCCTCCTCCCATGAGCCTCTTTTCATATGCCCGCCTGGCCTCAAGCCTTTTTGCATAGAGCCTGCCTGCAAGAATGGAAACCACGGCTGCACAGACATTCTCATTTTCAAGGGTGCTCACGTCAAGGACAGAGGTCTTTCCACCGCTTACGAGTTCCGACAGTCGTGTCCCTTCCTTTTCGAATACTCCCCAGGAATCAACGGCTCTGAAATAGTTTTCGGCGGCTCCTTTCGAGACAGAATCCGAACGCTCGTCCCGGAGTACTTCTGCAATTATGTCTTTGAAAGAGTATGTTTCGTTCTTCTCTTTGAGAGATTCTATTGCTCTTACAACCAGCACTCCCAGGGACGAAACCTCATCTATGTTAAATAACCTGCACCACTGGCCTCCCGAAAGTCCGGAGATCGAGATTGAAAACGGCGTGACCTTTATGCCCCGTTTCCAGTATTCTTCCGCTTTTCCCGCAGGTACGAAGACCTCTGCCTCAATGCCGGAAGGTTCAAGGTCCCATTGTTTGAGTTTTCCGGCTTCAAGCGTGTTCTGGTTTCCCATTGTCCAGAAAATTCCCATGGTATCAATAACCAGGGATGCCAGGTTTTTTGCAAGGGCTGGAGGAAGAAGGGCGAGTTCTTCCAGTATGCAGCCCATAGTATAGGATTTTCCGTATCCCCTTTTCCCGCAGATAAGGACTGCATGGGGTCTCAGGGCATCAAGGAAGACGGATGCTCCTTTGGAGCGGTCAAGAGCCAGGTAGTTCCCGAGGAACAGCAGTCCCTCCCCCCTGTTATCCTCATTTCCAAGAACGCGGTATTTTCCGGAACCCGTTTTTACAAATGAAGACCCGATAATTTTTCCCTCCTTTCGTCATTCATTAATATTATCATAACCTCCACTGCCTAAAATAATTTTTCCAACTGCCCAAACTATGTAATAAGATGTTTTATTTTTCCTGAGAGGACCTTATCGGCTTTTCCACTAAATTTTATTTATATATCTGCTCTTCAGGTATTCTTTCATCCCTCCTCCAGGAATAGAAACGTTTATTTAGTTGTGAAAAACTATACGGTAATGTATAGCATAGCACACTGAGCCAATGCATGTCTATTTTCTTATGGAGTTTTCTGGTTTGCCCAAAGCTCCTTTAAAAAACATAAACTCCAAACCAGTTTGGCTCCTTGAAGAATTTCAAAATTTACTCCCCGGTGAACACAATTGGATGCTTCCCAGAAATCCTCATTATTAGATTTGCTTTTAAGGTCCGATAAACGAAAGGGTATAATGCTCTTTTTGAAGGATGGCTCTAAAAGTATCGAGGAAATTACCAAATTGCTTGATTCTCCTCCGGCTTCGGTCCTTCCGCAGATCAAAAAATTGAAGGATAACAGGCTGGTTCTGCAGGACGGAAAGTACTACAGCCTTTCCAAAATAGGAGTCATTGTTACTGAAAAAATGACCCCTCTGGTGGGAATTCTTGAAGTTTTTGAAGATAACCTCGACTACTGGATAAATCAGGACCTGAGCGGGATTCCTCCATTCCTGCTCCGGAGGCTCGGGGAACTGAGTCCCTGCAAAGTGATTGAACCCGAACTGAACCGGATCTTCGAGCCGCCTGAGGAGTTTTTAGACTCCCTCATGAAGTCTAGGGATGTCATGCGCTTTACCTCTTATTTCCAGCCCTCTTTTCCCGAACTTCACGCGGAACTCCTGATGAAACAAACTAATATCTCCCTCATAGTTACCGAAGGTTTCTTCGAAAGGATTGTAAATGATTACCCTGAAGAACTTGAAAATTTCCTGCTCCCGGAAAATTCCAGACTCTTTGTCTACAAAGGGGGCTCCTCCCTGGCCTCGGTTACGGTAAGCGAGAGGTTTATGGCAATTACCCTGATCGATAAAAAAGGCAGACCTGACCAGAGATTCCTTATAAGTTTCGAGAAAAAAGCAATTGAATGGGGGAAGGAACTTTGTACGTATTACAGGGGCCTGTCTGAAGAAATCAAGAATGAAGACGCTGCCCGTTTCCTCCCCGGGGGTGAGAAATAAAAGGCTGGAAAAGGACAATTAAAAGGCTGGAAAAGGAAAATTAACACGAGAGTAAAAGAAAATTAACAGGTTAAAATAACCTCCTAATTTTCAGGCTAAAATCTTAGTAAATACGGTTAGCGTTTTTAAGTTTTGGAGTTTTGTTTTCAGGAAATAATTTTATCAAGTTTCCCTGCTTCTGCTGCCAGTTTTATTTCCCGTGCGATCCTTCTTCCTGTGGACATGTCTTCCTCGATCAGGTCCGAGTACGGGGAGCCGGTAACATAAAGGTTTGTCCCTGCTACAATCCTGGCCGATATTTCGAATACCTTGATTTCCAGTTCGTCGGTGAACACGGTTTCAAGGCAGAAGGCACCGATCATCCCGCCGAAGAGGCCCAGAGACTCTTCCACTACTCTTTCCCCCAGGGAAAAGATCAGGGGCAGGAGTGATTCCCTTGCTACAAGGGGAACGTTTCCGGTGACAACGTAGGTTGGCCTGATGCCTGATTCGACGAGTTCCCGGGGGGAGCCGAGCCTGAAAATCTCGTCAGCGTTGGATTCCACTCTCCGGTCCATGCTAAGGAGTTCAAGGCTTCCCTCGCTTAATGTATATCCCTCGTCCCGGATGGGGGAGTAGAAGTAGTGAAGGTAGTAACGGGTTCCGGTGATGAATTCCTGTATGGTGTATTTCTGGGTGCGGTCTATGAGTTCCACGAACTCCTCGCAGGTCTTTGCAATGAAAAACCCTTTGCCTCCTTTTGCTCCGTGGTACTTAACCATCACAGGCCCGTTGATTTCTCTCGGGTCATCGATTTTTCCGGGCATGTGAATGCCAGCCCCGAGCAGCCATTCCCTTTCCATGTCCCGGTCGGACTCCCATTCAAGGACAGCCCTGTTTCCAAAGGTCGGGACTGCCATTTCCGCAAAACTCTCAGTACCGAGATAGGCGACAAAGGAACCGTGCGGGATTATAATGACATTTTTTTCCCGGAGTTCTTCTACTTTAGTCATGATGTCTTCATAACTATCTACAATGAGGTACTCATCAGGTTTTGCCTTCGGGAAAGCTTCATAGAATTTTGGGGGCTTGCCAACGCAGATCCCGAGTGTCCTGAAGCCTTCCTTCCTCGCCCCATCAAAGATCTGAAGGCTCGAGTGAGAACAGACGGTTGCAATTGTAATGTTTTCCATATCGTAGTTTTTAAGAAATTCGAGAACCTGCTGTTTTGTGATCATGATTGTTACCACGGAAAATTTAGGTTAGAATATATGACGTTATATTTAACTTTAAGGGATGGATTCTATATATAAACATAGTAATAAAAGTGCAATAAAAAGTAATAACTAAAATTTATCAATTAAGTGCTTGCAAGGTAGACTTGCAGGATATGATAGAAAACACCTTTCATAAAACACCTTGCCCAAAACACCCGGGCGTAAATCCCTACAAAACTACTGTGCCCTACAAAATCCCTTACAAAAATCACCTCTCAAAAAACATAACCTCTCACAAAGTATAACAATATCAATCTTTTAATTTAGGACGTAAATATGAAAGAGCTGGAAGATATAGACGGGTTTCCGGAAGCTGAAGGGCACCTGAATGGACCGGGGTTCCCGGATGGTGAGGAGCTCCGGGGAAGCGAAGACAGGGTGCTGGTGCTCCCCGTAAACGAGGACTCAAGAAAGATTACTCAGACCCTCTCCAACGAAACATCTCTGAAGGTCCTTGAACTGCTCGGTAAAAAGAGCCTTTCTGCAACCGATATTGCGGAGGAGCTGAAAATTCCTCTGACCACGGTGAAGTATAACCTTGACTCCCTTGTGGACTCCGACCTCATCAAGGTCAAGCAGATAAAATGGAGCCGAAAGGGCCGCCAGGTTAAGATCTACGAGGCGATGGAAAAGCTTATTATCCTGGTCCCGTCCAGAAATCCTGTTGATAAAATTTCTATCATAAACCTGCTGCAGCAGTACATGGGAGTAATTGCAGCGGCATTTTTTGCGGCCGCAGGAATAGAATACCTCTCAGCGTACCTCAAAGCAAGAAAGGTTTTCCAGGCTACCGCTCCCTTAAGGTCAGGGATAATGGAAGACGGCAATGTCCCTGTTCCGGCAGCCGTGATAGCCAATGACACTTCCGGGGGAGAAGCCGGAGAACCCGGATTAATGGATGTGGGAATCGAGTCCTTTTCCGAAGAAGAGGGAGCTTCCCAGAATGAAGCGCCGGACACAGCTCCCGTCGAAGAAGTCGAAGTTTTTGCAGGTGAATCCCCGGAAGAAGAACCAGTTGATGAAGAGGTCGTGGAAGAGTACCTGAAAGAAGAGTTTGCTTCCGAAGACGCCCCGGTTGAAGAAGTGGCTCCTGAAGACGTAATGGATGAAGCCCCGGTTGAAGATGTGGCTACTGAAGAAACGATGGAAGTGGAGTACGTCGAAGAAACTCCTGTAGAAGAACTCGTTGATGAAGGGGTCATGGAAGAAGCTCCCGTCGAAGAAGCCGCTGAAGGTATGGGCGTTCCCGATACGGACGTTCCCGATACGGACGGCATGGACGGGATAGAGGGACTGGATGGAATAGATGGTATGGACGATCTGCCTCCTGTTCCCCCTGAAGGGATCACCCATCTCGGAGGTATTCACGGGCTTTACGATACGCTTTCTTTGCATCCCGGAGCCTGGTTCCTTCTTGGCTGTCTCTTCGTTGTGTGCTTGATGATCGTACGAGAAGTCTATTATAAGAAAAAGACCAAGTAATCAATGATTGGTATGAGAGTTGCTTTAAAACTTGCATACATAGGCACCGAGTTCCACGGCTCCCAGATCCAGCCCAACGTTGACACCGTGGAAGGGGAGATCTTCAAAGCTCTCCGGAATCTCCAAATCATCGAAGGTCCCAAATCTGCCAATTACATATGTGCGGGTAGGACCGACGCAGGAGTCCATGCTCTTGAACAGGTCGTTGCTTTTGATACCGATAAGCCTAACCTTGCAATCCCCAGAGTCATCAATTCCGAACTTCCTCCCTCTGTCTGGACCTGGGCTCATGCGGAAGTTTCCCCTGCCTTTGACGCCAGGCGGGATGCAGTTTCCAGGCGCTACCGCTATGTGATGAGCGGGGAAGAATACGATATCTCAAAAATGAGGGAGGCTTCAAAGCTTCTCCTGGGGACCCACGATTTTGCAAACTTTTCCAAAGCCGACGGGGACAAAAGTACGGTCCGGACCCTGGAACGTATTGAAGTGCGGGTTGACGGGGAGCTTACAAAAATCGATGTAACCGGCAACGCCTTTCTCTGGAACATGGTCAGGAAAATCGTAACCGCCCTTGCCATGATAGGAAATGGGGTCAGGGATGAGGACTGGCTGCTTCAGATGCTCAATCCCGAAATCTATGAAGAAGGAATCGAACCTGCTCCTGCACATGGGCTGACCCTCATGGAAATCAAATATCCTTTTCCCATCGAGTGGGTCGAAGATAGCTACTCCATCCGGAGGGCAAACGAACAGAACTACAGGAACATCCTCAGGCACAGGGTAATGGCTGAAGTGATCGAGGAACTTATTTTCAAGGAATAAATGCCTGGTTTCCAGAAATAAATGCCT
>DUKH01000105.1:6015-9652 GCA_013329415.1 Methanosarcinaceae archaeon
CCAGAAATAAATGCCTGGTTTCAAGGAATAAATGCCTAGTTTCCAGAAAGAAAAATTGCTTATAGAGGCTGGCTTATACCTCTACACTTCTAATTTTCTTTACCCATGTTCCTGCCTTAACTAAGCCTTTATTTTCAATTATTAATCTTTTTGAAAAATCGTAATTGTCCGGGTGAGGCTGCGGTGCACTCTCTGGGCATGGATTTCAAGCACCTTGAGGCCTGCTTTTTCCCCGTATTCGAACGCTGTCTTGTCCGAGACCACAATGGCGATTCCTCCGGGCTTCAGGACACGGTATATTTCCGAAAGGGCGCTTGCATAAAGTATTTCCAGGGACTCTGCAAGGATGGCTGCCGAACGTCCGTAGGGAGGGTCGGTGACGACTGCGTTCACGGATTCGGCTTTCAGGGGGATCCTGCAGGCGTCTCCTTCCATCAGGGCATAATCCGCCCCGAAGGCTTCCAGGTTCATCCTTGCTCCCTGGACGAGTTTTTCCTGGGCGTCGATCCCAATTACCCTGGCTCCCAGGAGCCCGGCTTCCACAAGAATGCCTGCGGTGCCGCAGAAGGGGTCAAGGAAGAGCTCTCCGGGACGTACCCGGGAAAGGTTTACAAGGGCGCGGGCGACCCTGGGCATAAGGACGCCGGGATGGAAAAAGGGCTTGTTCTGGGGATTCCTGGCTTCGTAAGCGCTTCTGTCCACGGACGAGATGGGGGCTCCGAAAACGGTTTTTTCGCTCAGGATAAGCCGGAATTCGATATCCGGGTTGTTGAGGTTTGCCCGGAATCCTTTCCGGTAGATACAACCCCCTACCTTCTTTTCCAGGGGCTCGCCAGGGAAGTCCACATGGTGTTTAATCCTCTTTGCCCGGACTACGAAGTTTTGCCCTTCCCGGATAAAACCAGCCGGTTTGAAGGCTTCGGCAAGTTCCAGGATTGCTTCCGGCCTGCTTTCCGAGATCCCTATCACTTTCAGTATGTGGTGGGTCATTGCAAGCCTTTCCGTAACCTTATCCTTGAGGACTTTTTCAAGCTCTGTTTCTTCGCCATTTATGTCTGCCACAAGGCACTGGTCCATCAGAGAATGTACTCTGTATTCCAGCCCTTCGATTTCAAGGCAGGCAAGGACTTCGGCAGCGGGCAGTTTTTCGTGTTCACCTGAGAGTTCGAAAGCGTATAACATGGATTGACCGGGGTTAGGTTGATGAATATAGTTAGAATAGATTGAAAAGGGTACGTTCTGAAAGTTGGTACATTCTGAACGGTAAAAGTCATTCGAAATCGGTTAAGCCGGATATTGTTGAATTGCCGGACGTAGTATGGAATACTTCTGGCAGATTTGGAAAATATTTGCCGAAAGAACACGGCGGGTTCAAAAGAATACTTTCTATTTAAAACATCTTCTCCAGGGCTTCCCTGCCTGTCATGCCGGATTCGACCCCAAGTTCCCTGGCTTTCGGTGTTGCTTCGACAACTTTTGCTTTCAGCATGTCCTCAAAACTCTGTACGCCCTTTACCTTTGCTGCGGTATCTCCAAGGGCTTCTGCGGCATTGATGTCAAGGTACCCGCACATCAGGAAGCCCTTCTCTGCGCTGAGGACCAGCAGGGGGTATTTCTGCATTTTAAAACAGAGGCCAAGGGCACATCCGTTTTCAAGCTTAACCTGTTCGATGAGCATGTTTTCCAGAATACGTTCCAAGCCTGATTAAACTTTTGGGCTCAGGCAAAGTCGCCCGAGGAAGTTCTCAAAAAATCCTGCAGCTGCAAGGGTTTCTTCAGGTTCCGGTTCTTCAATTGAGATGGTTTCATTTTCCATTACTTCGTCCCCGGTTAAAACCTCCGACAGGGCTGCCGTCTCATAACTTTTGTTTTCCGAAAACCAGAGGGTAATTTCCCCCTCGGGGCCAAAGCTGCCTTTCAGGATCACGCGGCTGTCTTCAAATTCCTCGTTTTTATCTTCCAGGCCTTCTGTCCCGTTTACATCATATCCGGGAGGCAGGAATATGGTCACTTCCGAGTCAGGGGTGCCCAGGAACCAGATTCTGGTTTGAGTACTGGTCTCATTGCCCGTCTCGTTGCCTGCTTCAGTACCTATTTCATTGCCTATTTCGTTGCCTATCTCAGTGCTGGCTTCCCCTTCTTCCTCTTCCTCCACTCCTTCTTCCTCAAAGTTGTAGGTTACACTGGCGGTGTTTGTGAGGGGTGAACTCTTGGATACCGTGCCCAGAGCTTCGTCAGAGAGCCAGAACTCCACGTCCCGGACTTTTACCGTCTCTGAAGAACCTTCTAGCTTAACATCGGGCTTCTTTTCAATGGATTTCTCCAGCCTGCCCCGGAGCTCGAGCTCCATGTTTCGGATTTCCCATGCGTTTACGAAACTGTCGTTGTTACCGGTTTCCCTGTCTATAAGTTCCCTGAAGAAAATAGCCTCCCTGTCCGTGATGCATTCCTCATAGTCCCAGCTCATCCCGCCGTTTTCCAGGGTGATTTTATTGCTGGATACGAAAGAGGCGGTGCAGGGGCCCGAAAGAAGGGTTACGGAGAGGACGGCCGCTATAAAGAAGGTTGAAAGGAGGTGCTGTAATTTCAAGGTGCTCAACTCTTTTCTTTTGTTTATTTTCTCAACCTTTGCCTTTTATTTAATTTCCTTATAGTCCCTTTAGCTTATTTTGTTGTGACCTCACAGCCGTCCGAGGTTACGATTAGCGTGTGTTCGGCCTGGGCTACCATTCCCCCTCCGCTTTCCAGAAGGACGGGGTAGCCGTGGAGGATTCTTGCTTTTTCGAGCTGGATGAGCACAAATTCCAGCTTGTCGGATTCAAGCCAGCGTTTTGCAAAGGGCAGGGTCCTGTACTCTTCAACCTGTTTCAGGACTTTTCGAACTGCAGGCATACGGACCGGTTTTTTCTGGATAAGGCTGTAGATCTCGGTCCAGGAACCGTCGTGGACTGCGCCCGCCCCGTCCGTTGCGAAAGGCTCGATAGCCAGCACGTCTCCTTCTTTAAGGACCACGCCTCCTTCAACGTGTTTGTTCGGGACTGATGGCTCATCGTGCGCTTCATACTGAGAAAGCCCGTGTCCCGTAAGGTTGAGGATGGGGCTCAGGTCATAGCTCCTGATGGCGTTCTCGATTGCAGCCCCGATTTTCCCGGTGCTGGCTCCCGGCCTGACAGCATCGATGGCTGCCTGGAGCCCGGCTTCTGCGGCTTTCACAATGTCCGGGTTCCCGGAGAGGTCCACCGTAATTGCAGAGTCTGCAATGTACCCGTCCACATGGACTCCGAGGTCCAGCTTTACCATATCTTTCCCGAAGACGTCCGTGTCCCCCACTTTCGGGGTTGCGTGAGCTGCCTCTTCGTTTCTTGAGATGTTGCAGGGAAAAGCCGGCTTTCCTCCAAGTTCGATGGTCTTGTTTTCTACAAACTCCGCAACTTCAAGCAGGCTGCCTCCTACCTTTACCATATCTGCGGCTTCGGCTCGAACCTTGCTAAGGATCCTTCCCGCTTCCCTGTATTTTTCAAGGATATCTTCCCTGTTTTGCACGTTATCGGTCATGCTAACTCCATACCAAATAGATTGAATAATAATTGATAAGACTGAAATCGTTTAACTCATTAATGTTGAATTTGGTCAACTC
>DUKH01000105.1:9997-17002 GCA_013329415.1 Methanosarcinaceae archaeon
AATTTGGTCAACTCATAATGTTGAATTTGGTCAGCTAAAATTTGGTCAAATTGAATATTACAAAATTGAGTCCTACTTAATAAATATATAATGGCTATAATTATGCCTTATATAGATAATTAGCAGGGTTATAATACAAAGTTCTTTTCTAATTTTGTCAGGTTCTCACAACCATTTTTGGTCACAAGTACCATGTCTTCGAGCCGGATTCCTCCGATTCCCGGATAGTACAGCCCGGGTTCGACGGTGATTACATTTCCCTCTTCAAGCACGGCACTGTTTTCTCCTACTCCCGGCAGTTCGTGGATATCGAGCCCGACTCCGTGCCCTGTGGAATGGGTGAAGCCTACCTTTGCCCCGCTTCTGTAGGTGTCGTAGCCCCGTTCTTCCAGTACTTCACAGACTGCATTGTGGACGTCAGCCGCAGACACTCCGGCTTTTACCATTCCCAGCCCTTTCTCCTGGGCTGCAAGCACGGCTTCATATATGGCTCTCAGCTCTTCCGAAGCTTCTCCCCTGAGCACGGTGCGCGTCATGTCGGCAAAATAACGTTTTTTCTTGCTTCTGGGAAAAATGTCCAGGATGATTGGGGCATTTGCCCTGAGTGGTCCGGCGGTGGTCCCGTGGGGATTTGAGGTGTCTTCCCCGCAGGAGACGATGGTCTCTTCCGCCTCGCAACCAAAGTCCAGCAGGGCGTGGTCTATTGCGGAGAGCACCTTTTCTCCTGTAAGCTCCTTTCCCTCATGGTAGAGAAACCCATCTTTCTCCTGTGCACCCCTGATGAGTTCTATGGCAGCCTCCATAGCCTTCTCTCCGGCTCTCTGGGCATACTTTACGGCATCCACTTCATCTGGCCTTTTCTGGCTTCTCATCTTCCTGAAGGGGCTCTTTACCGGGACTATGGAGAAGCCTGCTTCGGCAAGGAAGTTCGAGTAAAAAACAGGGAAATCATAGGGTACTGCGATTTTTTTTGCTCCTGCTTCCGAGAGCAGTTCGGAAAGGCAGGCAGCATAAGCCAGGGCTCCATCCTTTTTCTCCTTGATTTTCTCCATGTATCCGAAGTCCTGCAAAGTCCGGATTCCGGGAACCCTTGCCTCAAGTTCGGCTCTCCCGTGTTCCATCTCCGAAATAAGAAGGGTCTCTTTCCCTTCTCCGGTCTGCAGGTAGCCGAAAGCGTCCGAAGCCAGAAAACGGGTCGCGTAGTAAATATCCGCGGAATGGATGTCTCCCGTCATAAGGTATGCGTCTGCTCCGGCATTTTCAAGGGTTTCTTTAATGCTGAATTCTGGTTCTGCCATGGCAGGTAATTCTGGCGTTTGTGAATAAAGTTGTTATTGTCAGGTCCGGGATTTCCGTTTGCAAAATTTCAGCTCGTAATCAAGAGAATAAAGTTTTTCGAGCATGGATAAATAACGGGTAAGGGAGGCTTCCATCTCTTCCGAGAACCTGAGAATGCACACGTATTTTCTTCTTTCCCGTTCTCTTACCCATATCTTACTTTCAGGTAGGGCATATTCCCTGTTGCTGAGAAGTTCCGCAGCGCAGCCAAGCAGCATGCGAATACATGTGGTCAGTTGTTTGCGAGTTTTTTCTTTCTTAAATTCCAGGTAGTCGGGAGCTATGCCTGGGTGGAAGAGTTCGTTTCTGTGTATCCAGTACTCATCGCGGTTGAGGTATTCTTCGACAACCAAGGGTATGCGGGCTATTTGTTCTGCGAGGTCGGGTTCATGTTCTCCGCTTTTTTCCTGCTGCGGGTTTTCTTCCCCGTAGGTTTTTTCTTCCCTGTTGTCCTTTTTACCCTCAATTCCATTTTTGGAAACTTCAGTCCTCTCTACTTCCCTCCGTATCCATTCGGAGGTGAAAGCTTTGGCGGCTTCGATAAAGGTTCGGGTTTCCAGTTCCATTTTTTCTCTGGTTTGCTTTATCTGCCGGTTCAGGTCGTTGATTCTTTCCTTGCTCTCATCCGGAGTTCCGGAGCCTGTCTCCATGTTTTTCTGTCCTCCTTCCGGTCTCCTGCCTGTTACGTTCACGTTTTTCAAAATTACATCTTTTCGTATTACATAGTTTTGTTTTTGAGGAAAAAAGCCATGTCTTCAAAAGTTCGTAGATGGAGTTTGTGGGTGGGATTATGGATTGAGACCCGGATTGATGCTTGGATTGATGCTTGGATTGAGACCCGAATTGAGATCGGGTTGAGGTTATGGATGATTTTAAATCTCTTCTTGGCTAAAAATAGTAAATTTCATTTAAAACAGTAAGTTTCATTTAAAACAGTAAATTTCATTTAAAACAGTATGTTTCATTTAAAACAGTAAGTTTCATTTAAAACAGTAAGTTTCATTTAAAACAGTAAGTTTCATTTAAAATCGCAAGTCTTCTTTTAAATGGTGGGCAGTCGAACACAGTATATTTTTATTTCAAAAGTCTCCGTGGCGAAAAAAAATGAGCGCCCGGACCGGGATTCGAACCCGAGTCGGAGCCTCGACAGGGCTCCATGATAGGCCTCTACACTATCCGGACACTCCGATTATTCTTGTCGTTTTTACCCGCGTTGCGAGCAATCCATAAATGTCATTCCGGTATATAAAGATTCCCGTTGACGGTTTTCTTTTATACGGAATGTTATGGATTTTAGTCCCGCCTCCCAGACTCGAACCGGGGACATCGCGGTGCCTGCGCGGAAATGTGCGATTTCACTCGCATTGGCCGAACTACAGCCGCGCACTCTACCACTGAGTTAAGGCGGGACAATGGATGCGTATCCAGCGCTGCAAAGCGCTGCACTGCCTTAATGCACCATCTCCATATATGATGATGGTATTTATGTTTTTCGCTAAAGAGGATTTTTAGGGGCTCATCTTTATAACATTTTTTATATATATCATACATACTTTTCTATATTACAGAGACTATAAGATAATTAATACAGAATTTTACCCAGTACAAGGGGGTACATGGAAAATGGTGGCCCAGATATTTACAGAATCTAACAATAATGATACAGTTACTGTCCGCTTCGGAGAAACCTTTTTGATCAAACTTCGGGATGAGCCCGCAGAACATCTTTACAGCAAGGGGGAAGAACATTCTGCTCATACCGTTTGGGAAATGAAGGCAGGCAGGGGCCTCAAACTGCTCAGGGACCAGTTTATCCCGGATATCCCTGATACGACTACGGTGCCCGGAGTCCATGAGTGGGAATACGAGGCCATAGAAACAGGGTCCTGGAAAATCGAGGGGAAATATATTATTTATCGCTTCGGGGGCGAAGAAAAGTACAGGCTAGATGTAGAAGTGGTCTGAATACGCCGGAAAAGTCCCGCAACCTTTTGATCTCTGTTAAAACAAGGCTGGTTGAGAAGGATTTTGTGTAAAGCCAGAGCTAAACTTTAACCCGGGATAAATCAGGTCGAAAAAACCAGGTCAAAAGTAACGCAAAATAGTAAAAAATTATTAAAGAACCCGAAGGTTCTCTCCTTATTTTCTATTTTTCTCAGAAAGTATCCAGTTCTCCTTTTACAACCATATCGGTGATTTTTGTCACGTTTGAAAGCCAGTCGTCCATGACAGCTTCAGCTTCGGCTTTAACCTGTGAGAAGGAAGTGCCGTCTTCGGGGATGATCTGGGCACTTGCCACCAGGGGCTGGTCAATGGGCTTTCCGATCTGGGAGAGCAGCCTGATGTAAATGTCATGCACCTCCGGGATCTCTTTTACAATGTCCTTTGCCATCTGGGTGGAAAGGAGGTTGTAGATCTTTCCTATGTGGTTGATCGGGTTCTTCCCGCTTGTGGCTTCCATGCTCATGGGCCTGTTCGGGGTGATCAGCCCGTTGCAGCGGTTTCCGCGGCCTACCGAGCCGTCGTCTCCCATCTCTGCCGAGGTCCCGGTGACGGTAAGGAAAACACTTCCCGTTTTCAGGTCGTCGGCGGTGTTGATCTGGACTTCTACGTTTCTTTCCGTATAGCGGCTGGAGACGTCTTCCAAATAGGTCTTCATTTCTTCCTTTATGTTTATATAGTGGTCCAGGTCGTCCACGTGCCTTCCTACCATGCCGCAGCAGGTGGTAAGGGTGATGTCGTCCCCGTCCCTGAGCCCCATGACCTTAATATCTTCGCCAATCCCGGGGATTTTGGGTTTCAGGTCGGTAATAAGCTGCCTTTCGGCGTTGTAGACGATGTTCTCAAGTTCTGAAAACGGAGCGTGCCCTACCCCAAAGGAAGTGTCGTTTGCAACCGGAACTCTGTCCCGGCGGAAGACATCCCTGAGGTCCGAAGACCCTGTCCCGAGTTTGCAGTCCAGAATAACGTCCCTTTCCTGGTCAAGATTAACAACTGTGTTTCTCAGGTAATCCCGGGCAGCTTTGAGAGCCACGAATTCCGTGGCAAGTTCTACGCCTTCAAACTCTTTTGTGGCCCTGCCAACGAGGAGGATGTAGATGGGCTGCAGAATTTCTCCTCCGCCAAATTTGGGGTGGGATCTTCCTGCTACGATCTGGGTTTCATCAGTATTATGGTGGAGCACAACCCCGCACTTTTCTATGTACTCCTTGCATAAGGAGCGGCTTACGGCTTCCGCCAGCCCGTCCGAGATGCTGTCTGGGTGCCCTATCCCTTTGCGTTCTACAAGCTCTATCTGTTGTTTTTCTACAGGGGTTTGTATGAGCTGTTCTACTCTGATATTTCGGGCCATTTGAATCCTCTTTTTTGGAATAATTACTGTATCGTTAGTGGTTGGATCGTTATCGGTTTCATTATGTTATCAGTGCCCGGTGGTCCCAGCGCTGATTATATATTTTAGAATACTATAGTATAACTTCGATAATATTATATTTATGAATCAAGTGTCTGTTTCTATTAAATTACTCCCGCTATATAATTGTTCCCGTATCTTCATTACCGGGAGTAATATCTCTTTCTGAAATCAGTGCCAATAGCCCTCTTCTAAAAAATAAAATTTCTGTGTGGTATCTATGTGGGCTATAGTATGGGCTATACAATCTTCCTGCCCCTTCTTTCTCCTCCCCCTTTTCTCTTTTTATTTACCCCTTCCTCTCTTCCTTTTTCTTTTTGCCCCTTTTCTCTCTCTTTTTCCTCCTTTCCTTTATCTTTTTCTTCTTTTTCCTTCTCTTTTTCCTCCCTTCCTTTCCCTCATTCTTTGTGGCAAGCTTATTTCTGGAAAATCCACCGTGAAATCTATATTATAAAAGAATGTTTTGGATAAACGTTTTATACGGATGAGCATAACCTGTGTAACAATTCCCAGTAGAGTACAGCCGAGTACAGCCGAGTACTACCAGAGGACAGAGCAGATGATTCGCATTGCAATACCCAATAAGGGTCGCCTTCACGATCCCACCATCTCGATTTTCAGTGATGCGGGGCTTCCCATCAGCGGGGGAGCTAGCCGGAAACTTTTCGCAAAAACCATAGATCCCGAAATCAGCATTCTTTTCGCAAGGGCCGCAGATATCCCCGAGTACGTACAGGACGGGGCCGCAGACGTCGGTATCACAGGCATGGACCTGATCACGGAATGCGGGGCGGATGTCGAAGCCCTGCTTGACCTTAAGTTCGGAAGGGCTTCCCTGGTCCTGGCCGTCCCCGAAGATTCGGAGATCGAAAAACCCGAAGACCTGGAGGGCAGGAAAGTCGCAACCGAGTTCCCGGGAATTACGGCCCAGTATTTTGAAAAGCTCGGGATCCACGTCGAGGTCATAAAGGTCAGCGGAGCCTGCGAAATGACTCCTCATGTCGGGATTGCCGATGCCATCGTGGACATCTCAAGTTCCGGGACCACCCTCATGATCAACCGCTTGAAGGTAATTGACAAGGCCTTTTCTTCCTCTGTCTACCTTATTGCAAACAGGGAAAGCCTCAGGACAAAGGAAAAAATCCTGGACATCAAGACTGCGCTTGAAAGCGTTCTCAACGCAAAGGAAAAGCGCTACCTTATGATGAACGTCCCCGAAAATTCCCTTGAAGCCGTAAAACAGGTCCTTCCCGGGATGTCGGGCCCCACGGTCATGAAGGTTGAGTCCAGCAAGTCCCAGGAAGAACCAATCCTGGCCGTCCATGCCGTTGTGGACGCGGACCTGATCTTCACCATCGTAAACAAGTTGAAAAAGGTCGGGGCAAGGGACGTCCTTGTGGTGCCCATTGAAAGGATAATGCCCTGATAGGCCTGGTGTTTTCAGGCTTAAATTCCCTATTTATCTTGCAATTTATCTTGAAGAGGTGGAATGCCGTGACTTTTGAAGTAATCCCTGCAGTGGACATGAAAGGCGGAAAATGTGTGCAGCTGGTGCAGGGTGTCCCGGGAAGCGAGATCGTATCCCTGGACGACCCCCTTGCAGTTGCCCTGGAATGGGTCGGGCAGGGGGCAAAGACCCTGCACCTGGTAGACCTGGACGGGGCGATTGAAGGGGAGCGCAAGAATGCCCCCATTATAGAAAAAATAGTAGAGGCATGCCGGGAAAATGGGGTCCGCATCCAGGTCGGCGGAGGGATCCGGAGTTTTGACGATGCTGCAGCCCTTCTCAAACTCGGGGTTTACAGGGTTATCCTCGGAACCGCAGCTATCCGGGACCCCGAACTTGTGAAACAGCTTTCCGACGCTTTCGGGGTTGAACACATAAACGTTGCCCTGGACGCAAAGAACGGAAAAATCTCGATCAAAGGCTGGACCGAGGAATCCGAACACACTCCCGTGGACATGGGCAGGAAGTTCGAAGACCTCGGGGCAGGCAGCCTGCTTTTCACGAACATCGATTCCGAAGGCCGGATGCAGGGTGTAAATCCCGTTCCCACAAAGGAACTTGTAGATTCCGTCAGCATCCCCGTGATTGCTTCCGGTGGGGTCAGTTCCCTTGCAGACCTGAAGGTCCTGAGGCAGACCGGGGCCGCAGGGGTTGTTGTCGGAAGTGCCCTTTACACCGGCAGGTTTACCCTTGAAGAAGCAATCGAGGCGGCAAAGGACTGATCAGTTGATTGCTTGATTGCTTGATT
>DUKH01000105.1:17317-23384 GCA_013329415.1 Methanosarcinaceae archaeon
CTTGATTGCTTGATTGCTTGATCTCCAATGAAATGCCGCAACTCTGATGCCGCAACTTCCCCGGGTGGCCGGGGCAAAGTATTTAAGAAATTTAAAAGAGAAAGGGTGTTATATGAGGACTGCCAGAATTTCCCGCAAAACAAAGGAGACCGATATCCAGCTCGAGCTCGACCTTGATGGGTCGGGGCTTGCTGAGGTAAGCACGGGTATCGGGTTTTTTGACCACATGCTGACTTCTTTTGCAAGACACTCGGGCATCGACCTTAAGCTGCACGCCGAAGGCGATCTCCATGTGGACGAGCACCACCTGGTAGAGGATACGGCTATAGTCCTCGGCAAGGCTCTTTCCGATGCCCTGGGGGACATGGCCGGGATTGCCCGCTTCGGGGAAGCCAGGATCCCAATGGACGAAGCCCTGGCAGAAGTCGCCCTGGACGTAGGGGGGCGCAGTTATCTTGTCCTGAAAGCCGAATTTGAAAGCCCTAAGGTTGGACGGTTAGGCACTCAGCTGGTAAAGCATTTCTTCGAGACCCTGGCTTCTAATGCAAAAATAACCTTACATGCCAGCGTCTACGGGGAAAACGACCACCACAAAATCGAAGCTCTCTTCAAAGCCTTTGCCTATGCCCTTAAAAGGGCCGTAAAAATCGAAGGTGAGAGCATAAAGAGCACGAAAGGCGTGCTCTAAACGCCGAGTTGCGATTCGGCAGCCCGCGTCCGTTTCGTTCGCTCCGCTCCCTCAAGAGGACTATTCTTTTCTTCAACTCTTGTAATCTTTTACTCGCCATTCATTGGCAAAGACCAGCATGGATTCCTTTTTTAGCTGCCCTACAAGCCCCATATTTGCTTTTTTTGCAGCCTCAACTCCCGAATCAAAGGGCATGGCTTTTGTGACCACAAGGGGGACGCCTGCCCGTGCAGCTTTCATTACCATGTACTCCGGCTGCCTGCCCGTGGAAAGGAGGTACATCTCCGGGAGTGGAAGCCCGTTCAGGAGGGCATACCCTATCGCCTTATCTACGGCGTTGTGCCTCCCCACGTCCACGACCTGAAAAATTAGTTTTCCGTTCCGGTCAACGAGGGCTGCGAGGTGCGTCCCCCGGGTGACTTTGTAGGTTTCGGATGTGAGATATTCCATCCCTGCAAAAATTGCTTTTATCCCGAAAACCGCGTCCGAACTCACAACCGGTTCTTTTCTACTTTTCGGCAGCCTTACTTCGGGGTTGACAGTCTTTATTTCCACCCGGTTCCCCTCAACCGTGATCCCGGCTATCTCTTCAAAAGTAAGGGTCCCTTCGCAGATCATGTGCCCTGCCGCAAGTTCCCTGAAATGGACAGGTGAGGCTAAAAGTGTCGTAAAGCGTTTGCCGTTTAAAAAAAGCTCTACAGGGCATTCCCTTGCGAGCAATACCTCTATATCTTCTGCCCTGCCGTCGGGATAGATTCTTTTTGCAGGGTAAGGAGTGGTGTATTTCTCAGGCATATTGAGTCCCTATTTCTCGCAGGGACTCATCGGTATTAAAGGTTCTTGATGTTTTTTCTCCAAGTACTAAGAATATTAACTCAGGAGAACAGTAAGGTAATCTATGCGGAGTTTTCCCTGGTCATTATTCGCTACATCTACTATCATTGTAAACTCTATGTCTTCAAGAGAACTAGGAGAAGGTGACGAAGGTAATGTAAAGGTTTCTTCGTATAAACTCCAGTTTTCTGTAGGTGTAATCTCTATTTCCGTCCCCACTCCTGTGAACTGCATTCTCACAACAGGCAACTCACTATCACTCTTCTCATATCGATAGATCATTCTTACGGTTGCTGAAGTCGGAGCAGAGTCAAAGGCGGTATTGTTGTGGAATCCGAAGTTCAAATACAGGTCTTTGCTATTGTCTTGAAGATTATAAGTGAATTCATTGGTGGGGTTATATGGGTTCAGTTCTTCACCTGGGGAGTTTCCTGAAGACAATACAACGGTAGAGTCATAGTCCTGAAGAAGTAGTGTATCTATAGTTATGGGATTTCCTCTGTAAGTGCCTGAAGCTTTTTCAAAGAAGTACCATTCACCAATATATCCTCCTGGTGTAGTTCCTCCTGTCAGGACTCCTCCTGCAAGTTCCGTACAGAGTTCGATTTCATTGACGTGGATGTTGTAGGAGGCATTATTGCCCGGGGGACGGAAAGATAGGCACACGTAGTCATCCGTGGAGTTGATGGTATAATCAATGCCGTATTCAAGTTTTTCTGTAGTACTGTTCAGGTAAGTGATCCAGGCATCCGTATTGTTCAGGTAAGTGGTCCAGGCATCCGTATACTGGGTATAAATGGTCAGATTGAAAAAGTATGTGGGCCCGTCAAATTCTATGAAATCTTCACTGTTGAGAAGAACACGGGAGCTATTTCCGGTAAGACGCAGGGCTGTGAAGGTACTGGAGGATACAGATGCAGGTTCTCCAGTAATGTTGATTGCATTGATGGTAACCGTATAATTACCCATATCTTCCTTTATGTTGAATAAAGGATAGCGCTTCATCTGGGAATTATCACCCTGAGCAAGGATAAGGGCTCCGTTCTCGTACCTGAAAACCTGATCTGGGTATTGCCTGTTTTCTGAATAATAGGTGATGCCTCCGCAGTCAATTGTGCGAGGATCATCTGTATGATTGCCAAAAGTTATACTCATTGTACACCCTTCGGGATCTACTGTGAGCTTACCGTTAGATTTAGAGGGCTCGAATACCGGGATCTCTCCTCCTCCCATGCTGAAAGGAACCGTTGCTGAAAGCCCGTATGGATAATTGATATCCGAATCCATGAACCGGGTGAATATATCTCCCCTGGTTTTTACATCCTCCATACTGCTCCATGCATCATAACTATATTCTCTTTCCGCGTCAATTTTCCATTCCGGGACGTAGTTTAGTTTGACTACGGAGATTATAGTGAATGCAAGCCCCAAAAGCAGCACCGCTGCAATTGCGGTAAAAGCTGCGGATTCGGATTTGAATAGGCTTTTCTGAGCCACTTCTTTTCTTTTTGCTTTCCGGTTCATGATCTCAGCTTAGATTCCTATTCCCGTTTCTGCCCTTACTCTTGTCTTGCTCACATAGAGCCTGTTCAGGCTCTTTTCACTCGACACTGAGGGGAAGGTTAAACTCACGTTGTTTCCGTTTTGGGCAAGTGTAGCGTCGTCATCTTTTATCCTTGCATCTTCCATTGTTTCCTTGAGGTACAGGTACCAGGCATCAGGATAGTCAGTATTAATCGTTAAAGTGAAGGCGCTTACGTTGTCGTGGTCATCGCTGTCATAAAGGGGTACAAACTTCTCGCCAGTGAGGCGGAGAGAGCATCCCGTGTTCGAGGATATAACGTCGGCGGGGGTATATACACTCTTAATAATCTCCGCGACGTGTATGGAAACATCGTAGTCATTTGCATGTACTTTGGAGAAGCGAATCGAAGGGTAGAGCATCATAGAAGACTGTTCCCCCTGGGAAAGGATCAGCGCTCCTCCTTCATAAATAAAGTTCTGGTCCACATAGTACCTGTTTTGTGAAGCGTAACTTACAGTGCCATAGTGGATTACTGTGCTGTTCGGATTCGTTTCGTTCGAGACTGTAGTTATCTTCATTGTGCGTTCTAGATTGTTTGCGACCGAAAGAGTCCCGCTGGACTTTATGGTCCCGATAAGCGGGACATCTCCTCCCCCCATATGGAAAGGTACGTTCATAGTAATAGTATTCGAGGAATCAGGGTCTGATGCCATGACTATGGTCATTAAGTCGATTTTTGATTTGAGTTCTGTCATGTCCCCCCAGACATCATTCATATGGGAATATTCCGCATCGTTCTTCCATTCTGGGATGTAGCCAAGCCTTACCACCGAAAATACCATAACAATGATCGCAAGCAGCAAAACCGCCCCCACAACGGTTGATGATGCAGATTCCGATCGGAGGAAAAAGGGCTTGCTTACATGTGAACTTTTTGGATTATTTTCTTTCATATGTCTTCAAACTCCCTGATTCGGATGCCCTTCTTCATGAATCAATACTCCAGGTGGATCCCTATAAAATCAATCCAGCCCTCTTTATCAGCTTGATCATCCGCATTCGGTGTGGTTGATATCTTTACTTCGATATTTTCCAGGTCCGTGGCATTTTTGATATATTGAGTTATGTCGAATTCTTTTTCTACAAACTCACTGGTGACGGATTCGTTTTCCTTTTTGGGGAGCTCATACACGATCTCCGGAGCATTATTGATTTCCAGTTCCAGTTTCGCACTCTGGTCGTGTATTCTATAAACGATTTTCAGGATAACTTTGGAAAATGATGTGTCTTCTGGAATGCCCAGCTCTTCCAAACTTCCAAAAGTAAAACTTTCATATATAGTTACATTTTTTGGAAAATCATTGTTTGTAAAGTGTCCATCGCCGATTTGGTGAACCACTTCCGGATCCCACCAATCGTCCTCGTAACTATCATACACACTTCCATACGGATAAGGGGTTATCCAATCGGGCAGGTCTCCGAAATCTCTCCAGAGTACTGTCTTCTGAATCACCTGGCTGGACGCCGTGTGGACGAAATAGATATCGATGGCATCTGCATCTGCAAGATTAACTTTGCTGCTGGTGTCGATTACAATGCAATCCCTGAGCGCAAAGACATCGTCAGAGGAGTTTATACCATTGGGATCATGGACTTCGAAACCAGGGTCAGACATATCGAATTCTACTTGCTGCCCGTCAACATCGAGCATTATCTTGATGTATTTAAGGTCGATTTCCTCTCCCCCACTGTGGAATATCTGCACGGTGTCTTCTGATCTGTCGATGTTTTCCTGCAGGTTAGTGTGCGGCGTATTAGGAGGGTTCATTTCTCCTCCCTCTGAAAACACTGCAAGCGATATTGCAGAAAAGGCGAGTACCACTATCGCTATCATGAGCACTGCCCCTATTATCTCCGAAACTGCCAGGCAGTCCTGAGTCAGCTTCCTGCGCTTTTTGTTCCCCTCCACTAAACAATCACCCTCTGAAAAATTATGCCCCGACTTTTTACATTGTTTTTTATAGAATATTAATTTGACTGTTAAATGGTCTCTTTTAATAACAAGGAATTTTTAATGCATTTTCCTTAAAATTTATTCCCTCATAATTATTAATTAATGGAGCGTCTGTAGCAATGAATTAAGATACACACTTATATTATTATTTATAGGTTATTATCCTTGCTGTTAAATAATTTCTTAAAAATAGCAAGTATTTTTAATAATTCTCTTCCTTTCCTCAGAGTATTGCCTTATGGACTACCTGGCTGGACTTTGTGTACACAAAGTAGAGGCTGGCATTATTTGAGATGTTCACATTGCTGCTGCTGGTGTTGATTTCTATGTAATCACCTAGCGTGAAGACGTCATCAGAGAAAAGATTGTTGCCCTGAGGGTCAGAAACTTTGACATTAGGGTCAGACATATTAAATTCTGCTTGCCGCCCGTCAGCGTCGTTGATTGTTATCTTGATGTACTTGATATCGATTGCTTCTCCCCCACTGTGGAATATCTCAATTATATCGCCCCCGTAATCTACGTTCTCCTGCAGATCGGTACGCGGCGTATGCGGGGGGTTCATGGCTCCCCCGTCTGAGAATACGGCAAGCGATATTGAAGAAAAGGCAAGTACAACTATTGCGATCATCAAGACCTGCCCTATCAGTTCCGAAACTGCCCGACAGTCCTCAGTCAGTTTCCTGCGGTTTTTATTCCCCTCCACTGAACAGTCACCTTCTATAAATTTGTCCTTCCACTTCTTATAATGTTGTTAATCAAATATTAATCTGACCGTAAAAGAAATTTTGGAAGATTTATTTATTTATTCCGATATGTCTTACAAAAAATATATCTACGTTGAATGCTAAATAACATTTGGGAGTTTGCAGCAAAAGTATATATATAAATGACAAACAACATAAAGTGCAGTTACTTAAAAATATAATTGTGCAGTATTTAAATTCGCTTGTTAATGCGAATTCCGGCTTGGGGCCTGTTGCAAAATAGCCGATGTAATTTATAA
>DUKH01000032.1 GCA_013329415.1 Methanosarcinaceae archaeon
TCCTGCTTTCAGGTTTATTTTCTGCTTTCAGGTTTATTTTCCTATCTTCCCTGCTTATTCTCCGGAAAGTGCAAAATGCGCGAGCAGGGCCTCCAGCTGGATTCTTTCGCTCGCCCCTTCCGTGAGCCTGAAATCGATTTCTCCCAGGATGTCCACGAGATCGATTATGCGCCTCTCCGAAAGCCCGAGGTCCAGCATATCACGGTTTTCCAGGCCGGAAATAACCCTGTAGATTTGCCCTACTATGTCTTCTCCAGAAAGCCCTTCTTCATAGAGTAGCCTGTCGAGTTCCTTCTTGGCAGCCTTGAAGTTCCCGAGAAGGGCAGTTTCGATCAGGGCTTTGATCTCCTCCGGGTTTGCGGTTGCCGTGGTCCTGTAGATAGTCTCCCTGGAAATAGGCTGGTCCCGGTCAATGAAAGCAGCCGCTTGCAAGGAGTTTACAGCTTTTCTCATGTCTCCCTGAGCCACGTAGACAAGGGCTTCATACCCGTCTTCGGTGATGGACAGCCCCTGTTCTTCCGCAATGAACTCCAGGCGTTTCCGGAT
Source organism: Methanosarcinaceae archaeon (assembly GCA_013329415.1). GTDB lineage: Archaea > Halobacteriota > Methanosarcinia > Methanosarcinales > Methanosarcinaceae > MTP4 > MTP4 sp9310u. Next base: position 547 of record DUKH01000032.1, read on the forward strand.
AGCTCCGTCCGAGAGCCTCCTGAACCTGTAGACAGCACAGCGGGACTGGATGGGTTCGATGATCTTGGAAGAGTAATTGCAGGAAAGGATGAAACGGCAGTTGTTGCTGAAGCGTTCCATGGTCCGCCGCAGGGCAGACTGGGCGTCCGAGGTAAGGGCATCGGCTTCGTCCAGGAAGATTATCTTGAACCCGGACCCGCCTATAGGTGCGGTTTTTGCAAAGTTTTTGATCTTGTTCCTGACAACGTCAATCCCCCTTTCATCCGAGGCATTGAGTTCGGTAAAGTTTTCACGCCATAAATCTTCCCCGAAAATTTCCCTGGCAATGGAAACCGCAGAAGCCGTCTTTCCCACACCAGGCGGCCCGGAAAAGAGGAGATGGGGAAGGTTTTTCGTTGCCACGTAGGATTTCAGGCGCTCAATGGTGTCATCCTGCCCGGCAACCTGGTCCAGCCTTACAGGCCTGTATTTTTCTATCCAGATCTCTTCTTTAATCGTAAAGTCCTCCATTAATGCTTGCACCATAATTGGAGAAGATAATATTTAACCTTTCGAATGTTTGGAAATTGCCGGGAAGCCGAGTTTCCACCCTAAGAGCCCCATCACTCGAAAAAACGCATTCAAGAACAACTATAATTGCATGAGCTCCGATAAATACAAGCAAGGCACAAAGTAAAATGCAAAAGAAGAAAGTAAAATCCGGAAGTAGAAAGTAAAATATGGAAGTAGAGATTGACAGTGGGGGATTACAATAAAGTGGAAAACACCGGTTTATATCGTGATAGTACTGGCCCTTATAAGCTTCGGAGCGGGATGCGTCTCGGATTCAGGAACAGAAACTGAAGCCGAAATCGCAACAGAAGACGAAAAGGACGCCGAAGACCAGGAACCCGAATCTGAGGAAGGCGTAGAGGCCGAAGGCGAGGACTCCGAATTCGAAGCTCTGATGCAGAGTGCAAATTCAAATTATGTAAAAGCCCTGGTCTCGACCAGCAGGAATGACTATAATGCTTCAGAAGAAGCCCTGGATGGCCTTGTAGAAGACCTGGAAGCGGTAAAGGCAGAATATACAGAAAACCCGCCTGCCGTCTATGCTACCGATGAAAAGTGGCCCGAAACCCTCGATGAAGCCCTGGCAATAGCAGAAAGTTCCAGGGAGCATCTCCGGGAAAACGATATCGAAACAGCCCACGAAGCCCTTGAACCCATGCGGGACCTCTTCTTCGACCTCCACCAGAGAAACGGAATAAACCTCATGGGCGACCGCCTGACAAGCTTCCACACGCTAATGGAAATTGCAATCGAGGACGCAAATAAAAACGACACCGCTGCTGTAGCAACCCTCATTCCCGAACTCGAAATCAGGTGGGAAGCCGTAGCTTCCGCCGAGCCTCCGGAAACTGCAGACGAAAACTACGAAGCCAGTCTTGAAGCCGTGGAGTTGAAAATCCACGAACTGGAAACCGCTGCAGTCCTCAATGATGAGGAAGAAACGAAAAAGATAGCAGAGAAGATGAGGCAGGCTTTTGCACAGGTATTCGCAAAATACGGGGTAGTGATTGCGTAAAAACCCCAAAATTTCTTTTTTTTCAGTATAGTTGAGCCAGCCGAGCTGAGCCAGCCGAGTTGAGCCAGCCGAGTTGCGGCTCGGCAGTGCGCGGTCCGTTTCGCTCGCTGCGCTCGCTCAAGCGGACTTACATTTACGTTCAATTTTAGTTTACACCCTCCTGTTTCCAAATTCAGAAAAACCGTACTCATGGAGGCAAACAGGAAATTAGTAAACATAACCCTAAAGTAAGCAAAAGAATTGAAAAAGAAAGAATGAATTAACAAACATATTTAAAGCAAGATGAAATACGACGAACATTGAAGGTTGACAAATTTTAATTTTAATAAATCCAAAAAGAGAAAAGAAAGAGAATTGTCCCTGGAAAAGGACAATTCGGATTCTCAGGTTAAATCTGTTTATCTTTATTCGCCGTAGGCAAAGTCATAGGCAAGTTTCCCGATGATAGGGATCTTGAACTTTGAGCCTCTGAGCGCCATGTATGCGGGGATCACAATGAGCAGTAATCCGGGCATTCCCACACCGTCAGCAATGGCCCAGCCTATATACGGAATCCATGCGACCAGGAAGATAAATAGAGCAAACGGTATAAAAAGCAGTACCGACTGCATGGCGTGGAAGCGGACGAATTTGTTATTGCGCTCAAGGAGCAAGAACAAAAACCCGGAGAGCCACCCACCCAAATAAGTGAGAGCCGCCACGATGTTTTCAGGTAAGCCAATGGAAGTCTTGTAGGACATACTTTCCACCTCTTGTTAAAGTGTTTTCAAAGCCAAAAGGGAAAATCGGGCCGGGATTACCGGACCTCGATTATTCCCTGCGGGCAGACCGCGGCACAGGCGCCACAGCCGGTACACTTCTCCTGGTCAATTTCAGCCAGGAAGTCCGTAACCTTGATAGCATCTGCCGGGCATTCCTTTTCACATTTCTTACAGCCGATACAGCCGTTTTCACAGACTGCCTTTACCTGCTTACCCTTGTCGTGGGAGCGACAGAGCACATGGACCTTTTCGGAATCCGGTGCAAAGGTGAGGATTTCGTTCGGGCAGGCTGCAATACAGTTCCCACAGCTTGTACAGAGGTTCTTGTTCACGTGCGGAAAGCCATCTTCTCCCATGGACAGGGCATCGAACTGGCAGGCACGGACACAGGTCCCGAGCCCGAGACAGCCGTAGGTACATCCCTTTCTGGAGTCACAGAGCATCAGAGCAGCCTTACAGCCGTCCACACCTTCATAATCGAAGAGGGTAACACAGCTCTTTCCGCCGTTACAGCGGACGAAGGGATACTCGGGTTCGGACTCAGTAACTTCCTGTCCCATGAGAGCGCCGATTTCCTTTGCAGTATCAAAACCACCCACGGGACAACTATTTATGGGAGCTCCGCTCTCGACGATCGCCTCTGCGCAGGCAGCACAGCCTGCAAACCCACAGCCACCGCAGTTTGCTCCGGGGAGGAGCTCAGCAACCTCATCGATCAGGGGATTGGAATCGATCTTAAAGATCCTGGAAGCAGCGACCAGCATTGCGCCGACCGCAAACCCGAGGCCCGCCAGAACTGCTACTGAGTTTATAAGTACATCATTCAAGCGGGATCACCCCGAAGAAGTTCACGAAGGACATGGACATGATCGTTGCAACGAAGAAAGCGTATGTAACGCCTCTGCCCACAGCCTTTGGCACGTTTACGATGTTACTACGCTCGCGGATCCCAGCCATCATGAGCATGGCAACGGTGTACCCGAGCCCTGCTGCAACTCCGAAAGTAACGCTCTGGATGAAGTTGTAGTCATTCATGACGTTAAGGAGCACCGCACCGAGCACCGCACAGTTGGTGGTGATCAGGGGCAGGTAGATACCAAGCGAACGGTAGAGTGCAGGCACGTGCTTTCTTACGATGAACTCCACGAGCTGCACGAGCGCTGCGATAACCACGATGAAGGCGATGGTCCGCAGGAACTCCAGCTTAAGGGGAACTAACACGAAATTAAACAGCGCAAAGGATACGGTTGCGGACATCGCCAAGACGAAGACCACAGCTCCTGACATCCCTGTAGCGCTTTTAACATCCTTGGTCACACCCACGAAGGAACATAGACCCAGGAACTGAATGAGAAGGAAGTTCTTGACGAACACTCCTTCAAGCATGATTGTAAATAAGGCCTTTTCCACCATTTTAACCACCCTTTGCAGCTTTCTGCTGCTTGCGATAGTTCACGAAAGTCATCAGCACTGAGATTGTAAGGAAGGCCCCGGGAGACAGGATCATGAACATTGCAGGGTTCATGACTGCACTCGCATTGATCACTGTGATCCCGAACGGGTCGATGATACCGGTCCCAAGGAATTCACGGATACCTCCGATAAGCATCAGCACGAGCAGGAAACCAGTACCCTCACCAAAGGCATCAATGGTTGAGTAAAAGACCCCGTTCTTCAGGGCATAGGCTTCAGCCCTTCCGATAACAATACAGTTGACCACGATAAGGGGAATGAACACACCTAGCGACTCGTACAAAGCCGGCGTAAACGCTTCCATAACCATGTCAACGATCGTAACGAAGGTTGCAATGACAATGATTTCAATGGGAAGCCGGACTGCTCCGGGGATATGGTTCCGGATTGCAGAGACCATCACGTTTGAGCCAACCAGCACAAACAGAGTTCCCATGGCCATTCCGATCCCGTTTTCCACAGATGTCGTAACTGCTAAAGTCGGACAGAGCCCAAGCACAAGCCCGAAGGTCGGGTTGTCCTTGGTAATTCCACGTATAAATTCACTTAACGGATTCATGTTCAACCCTCCTGTGCGGCTGCGTAATCCACCGCACTATGCAGGGCGTCCACCACAGCCTGTGAAGAGATCGTGGCTCCGGTAATGGCATCAATCTGCCCACCATTACTTTTCAGGCTCACGTCAGCCACCGGTTTGTCCACGAACTGCCCCTGGAATTCAGGAGTTACGATCAGGGCTCCGAGACCAGGAGTTTCGGAATGCTTCATCACCTGCATTCCTGTTATTGTATTGAAATCCGCCGAAACTCCGCCAATCAGTTGAATTACACCCTGGGCTCCGACTTGATTTCTTTTAATCGCATATCCAACAACGTTTCCTGAGGAATCAACCCCGCGGTAATAAAGTACTACCGGATCACCTGCTTCGTCTAACTCTTCCCCGGTTACAGGCTCAAAATCCGCTGCTGCCGGGAGGATAACCTTCAGTGCCTCTTTCTGCTGCTCTGCCTGTAAGAGTTTTAACGCTTCCTGAGTGGGAGTATAGGTCGCGGCAAGAGCAGCAGCAGCAACAGCAGAAATCAGGACCATTGCTACAATAACTTGCACTATTTCCTTGTTATCACTCATGTGCCACACCTCCCACGGGCTTTGGAAGGGTATTGACTTCAATGTACGGAGCTATTGCGTTGGAGAGTAGGAGTGCATACAGGGTACCCCACACATAGTTGCCCGAGAAGTATCCGTAGAGTACTGTCAGGACACCGCAAAGGATTCCGTAGATGATTCTTCCGTTCTTGGTAACCGGAGTCGTCACGGTCTCGGTTGCAAAGAAGAGCACTCCGAGGAGGAAGGTTCCGGTTATCACATAGGAAACAGGATCCCCGAGAAGCACGGCCAGGATGACCGTTGTCAGTAAATAAGTGACCGGGATTCTCCACTCAACGAGTTTCATGGCTATGAGTGCAACTCCGGTGAGGAGCACAAGAATCGGGGAAACATCTCCCAGGAATCCAGCTCCGGTTTCAAGTATCATGTCCGAAAAACTGCTGGTAATCGGGGTAGTTCCCGGGAGCATGTCCTGAGCCCAGGAAAGACTTAGGAAAACCCAGGCTGCAAGTGCCGGATGGAAAACGTAGGACCCGATTCCTCCAAACGCATGCTTCCCGATTCCTACCGCAAACATAGCCGCTAAGAAGATCATCCATGCAGGCAGTGTCGGCGGGCAGATCAGAGCCAGTAAAAGCCCGATGTAAACAGCGTTTCCGTCCAATATCGTTAACTCGTATTTAAACGCTTTTTCAATAGCGAACTCGATAATTACTGCACCTAAAATGGAAGCAGCTATATTACCGAGTGCAGCGAATCCGAAGAAATAAATCGCCGCCAAGCTTATAGGCACAAGGGCAGCGACCCTGCCCCACATGAGAGTCTTGATAGAGATTTTCGATCTCCTGTGGGGAGGAGGAGATACTGTAAAAGTTGTCATTCTGTCACCTCCGCGGGTTCAGCTTCCGCACACATTTTCAGAAGCTGGAGCTTAGAGAAGCGGATGAGCTGGACAAGGTGCTTCTTTGCCGGACAGACTGCTGCACAGTCTCCACACTCAATGCAGCTCAATGCATAGTATTCTCCGCATTTCTCGTACATCCCCTGGTCCGCCATGACTGCAATCCTTCCGGGGAGCAGGTTCATGGGACAGACGTCCACACAACGGGCACAGTGAATGCAGGCAGACGACACGTCCCTGAGAACCTCGTCTTTTGTCTGGACAACAATTCCCGTGGTGTCCTTGGCAACCGGGGATTCGTCACTGTAAATGGCTACTCCGACCCTTGTCCCGTTGATAATGACCTTTCCGGGTTCACCCTTGTAACCGCCGCAGGCCTCGATCACATCTTTGATCGGGGTCCCGAACTTAACGAGTACGCTTCCTGGGCGATTGACCGCTCCCGAGACCGTGATCACGTTCTCAAGGTAAGGCTTGCCTTCATACACGGCATCGTATACCGCTTTGGCTGACTTTACTCCACAGACTGCCACATGCACATCAGCAGGTTCGTAACCAAGAGGGATCTTTCTGCCCATTACATCCCCAGAGAGCAGGTTCATCATTGTGGGGGTATAGGTTATCTTGCCTCCGGCCAGCACTATGATTTCGTCTTCCGAATCTTCGAAGTAGTAGTCAGCATGCCTCTTTCCGATGATCGGGGCAACAGTCAGGGGTTTTCCGTCAACCTTCGCGTTCTTGAAAGCCTTGATGGACTCCTTGTCGTCTGCCCGGATTACGATTGCACCCCTCGAGATCCCGCCAGCTTCAAGCATAAGCCTGAACCCTTTGAGAACTTTGTCAAGGGAATCCAGATAAGCGTTGGCAATCAGAGGGAAGGTTGCGTTCATGATCAGGGTGTCGATCCTCTTTCCCGGTTTCAGGGCAAGGTACGTGGGCTTTTGATAATATTCGACAATGCCCGCTTCCTTGATAATTTCCAGTAACCTTGAAGGGGTTGCATCCTTTTCAGGGATGAAATCAACGGAGTCAGCGCACTCCAAAGGATTGATTATTACGCTTAAGACTCGTTTCCCGGAGGGATTTGGCATCTCCACGACGGATTCCACAGTCCCACAGTAAGGGGAATGAATGTATGCGAGGTCGCTTCCCTCGCAGTCCCCGATTTTCTGGCCAATGACAACTTCTTCACCTTTCTTGACCAGAGGGGCACATGCAATCCCATCATGCTGTTTTAGGGGTAAAATTACCTTTTCAGGTAGTTTATCAAGTTTGATAGCACTCAACGTTTGCCACCTCCTTAAAATGCAGGCTCCCTTTCAACCTCATCGGGCCTCGGCTTGTCATAGGTCACGCCAATGCTCTTGACTGCTGACGACTCTCCTCCGGGGTCCTCCACATAACCAATGGACACCCAGTCAATCACGGCTTCACTTCCGTGGCAGTCCTTACAGGTCATCGGGTCACCCATTTCGCTTCCCCTGCTGACAATGTTGTGGGAAACCTGGTAATAGAGTTCGACAGTCCTCAAAACGGCGTTCGGATAATCCGGCTGGCCGTCTCCGTCGGCATCATAAGCCTGCATTTCTTCAACTGTGACCTCACCGTCACCGTCTGCATCCGCGGCTTTCACGTACTGCACCGGGATCGGGTCTCCAGTGGAGATACTTGTATCCGGGTCGGCGAGCACTTCAGGATCGGTGCCTTCGTCCCACCAGGTTCCGGCGATCTTGTTGAAGGGGGTAAGCTTCACGTCACTGTCATTCCTGGTGTCCACGGAAGGCAGGACATCTCCGGAGTTACCGTTGTACCAGGCAAGGACAGGCTGGAAGTCCTCTTCCCAGTAAACGTCTTCCCGTTCTCCGTTCTGCCAGCTAAAGGCCTTAAGGGGCGTTCCTCCCGGCAGGTCTCCTCCCGGAAGCATGGGGACATGGCAGGACGTACAGTCAAGGAACTCCATGTGCGAGTCCGCGAAGGGCCCGTGGGAGATACCTGCATGACACCCTTCAGCGTCACAGCTCCTCATGGTATCATCATAGCTCTCTCCGATATCGGGGGTATCAGAGACGTTTCCACGCCCGATCTGGTGATCGGAGGTTATGATGTAAGCTTCCGTATGGTGGCACTCGACACATTCGACACCTGCTTCTGCGTGAACGTCGAGTTCTTCGTAAAACTCTTCAGAACCCCATGAAACAGCCCGCGCTTCCACTTCTCTGCTGTGGCAGTACTGGGCACAGGAGGTATCTTTAGGAGCTCCATTCACACCGTCATGGAACACGATCAGCAGGGGATAGGGGGTAAGAATATTGCCACTGTACACAAAAAGATGCATTGCGTCAGTCTGGGCAGTGCGGCTTGAGACTTCCATTGCAGCCTTATTTGCATTGGCATAATCCCCACTTTCGATTTTTTCCGCCCGTTTTTCGAAGTCATAGAGCCCGTACTTTTCGTGACACATCATACAGTTGACATCAACACCGTATTCGGCAAGTGGTCCCCCACCCGGGTGATACTTTCCGAACTCGGCAACCCAGGCGTCCTCTCCGGACGTTTCAAGATCAAAGTTCGTGAGGGGAGACCACCGGTCCATGTCTACCTGTACATGATAAGAATTATTGACGTTTTCATAGACGCCGTAGTGACAGCCTCCGCAGACCGAATCTTCCCATTCTCCTTTGGTCATATAGTGAGATGCAATAGCATCATTCCCAGAATAACCAAGAGAAGAATAGGCGCCAGCGGCCACGAGAAGCAGCACAGCGACTCCCGACACCATCAGATTTAACCTATTCATAACGACCACATTCTTTCTTTTTTTGTTCACATTGTTATGTTCATGCTTGGCGAGTAAACAAAGTTTAAATTTTGAATAAATTCAATACATTATACAGTTTATACAGTTTATGATAAGTTCTATAAGATTAGGGACGTCCAAAGCTGGAATCGTATACGGCTAACGGGGTATACACCGCCGTTCCCTCCAACCTTCAAATGGATATACATCCCGGAATTAACAGGAATTCAATTAAACGGAAACCTAAAGTCGGAGAAGGAACTGTCATGGACAGCCAGACAGGTTCTATTCAGCATCATTTGGCTTTCCTGAAGATTTTTTACGATCACCGGCGTCTCCATTTTTTACTGATATAGTCCATTTTATTCCTGAAAAACAAAGCTAAATTCGACTTCAATTGGAAATGTTTACCCGAGGTAATACTTATTTCTTTCGAAATAAGTTTGAGGGAATGGAATAGACATGTATAATGTAATAAAAATATATACTTTATATATAACACGTCGCATATATTATAAAATAATATAAAATATACACGATATAATTAAAATTTACACAATATTAATATATATACCTTTCTAAAGAAAATAACATGATTATACATTAGGGATGAAAAAAAGGATAGATTCAACATCAGTAAAGCAAAAAAGAGATCAGAAAAAATCCTCGAAAAAGGAAAAAAATAACCTCATAAGGGGGGTTTACAGTAGATATATATGGAATATGTAAAGAATATTCACTAAAATATACATTCGAAGAAAAAACCGACAAACCTTAAAAGAAAAAAGTAGAGAAACCCCGAAAAAAGCCCGGGAAAAGAAAGATAAAGAAGAAAATGTCGGAATCGGGCCTGAGCAAAAAAATCTGATGTCAAAAAGAAAAAAAAGGATTCAAAGAAAAAAACTATGATTCAAAAACCGGAAAAAAGTATTAATAAAGTAATAAGGCAAAATAAACGAAAAAAAGTGAAATCATACCAAAATGAGATAAAAAAGTGATGGAGAAGAGAAGTAGAAAAGTAAAGAAATTAAGCTTGAAGTTAAAATAAAAAGTTACAAATAAAAGAAGCAGAAACGGAGTGAAAAATCAAATCCGTCATCAAGTCTCAAATTAAATCTTAAATCAAGTACCGGACCAAGTACCGGATCAAGTACCGATCGAGCCTTAAGAGTGCCGGTTAAGCCTGAGCAAACCGGAAATTAAAAACACTATAAAAACAAATAATCGAAGCTGATAGAGCATGAATTCAAGGTACACAGCATTTTTTGCATTGATCATCATAACGGTAAGCCTTGCATCAGGCTGCATAAATCCGGCCCCTGAAGAAGGAGAAGAAATTCAACTTTTTCAACAGACCCGGAGCATCATGGACACCACTGTAACAATTGCAGTATATGCCTCGGAGGAAAATGAAGCCGAGCAGGCCATAGACAACGCTTTTGGGGAGATAGAAAAAGTAGATTCCCTGCTGAGCCCCTCGAAGGAAGACAACCAGTTGAACCTGCTGAATAAAGAGGCAAAACTGCAAGGAGCAGACCCGGCTTTTATTTACGTGCTGGAACGTTCCATATATTATTCCGAAATAAGCGGCGGGGCCTTTGATATAACCATACAGCCGGTACTTGACCTCTGGAAAAGCAAGTTCAGCCCCGGAGGGACCTATGAGCCCCCGACCTCCGAGGAGCTTAACGAAACCCTTAAATTGGTAAACTATTCCGAGATCAGGATCGAAGACGGAAACGTCACCCTCCAGCCAGGAATGAAAGTGGCTGTAGGAGGAATTGCAAAAGGATATGCAGTTGACATGGCGATAGAATCCCTTAAAGCCGACGGGATTGAAAACGCCTTCGTAAACGCAGGAGGAGACGGGAAGTACATAGGCCGGAAACCCGACGGTACAGCCTGGATAGTAGGACTCCAGAACCCCGATAAAAACGAAGAATATGTTACGGCCATCAGTGCAGAGGATGTGGCAGTTGCAACAAGTGGAAATTATGAACGTTATTTTAACGAATCCGCAAAGGTGTCCCACATCTCGGACCCGAGAACCGGGTACCCATCCACAAGCCTTATAAGCAGCACGGTGATCGCAAAAGACGCGATTGATGCAGATGCCTTTGCAACCGCGGTGTTTGTGCTTGGGGAAGAAGATGGACTTGAAATGATCGAAACTGTGGAAGGCGTTGAGTGCATGATAATAACAGAAAACCGCAGGCTCATGTATTCCAGCGGATTCAGGGAATACGAGGCCTGAGGCCATTTACCTTTTTTTCATTTTTACCCGTGGTAAACCGATTTTCCAGGTCTATTTCCGGAATTGATTTTTATTTTATACTATTATTATTTTATTTTCATGAACCAACTTTAGTTT
>DUKH01000126.1:0-2290 GCA_013329415.1 Methanosarcinaceae archaeon
GTTCTTACGGATTGAGTTCTTATAGGATTATAACTGGATAGGTTCTTACAAATGAGTTCTTACAGGATGGAGTTCTTATAGGACTAATAACTGGATAGGTTCTTGCAGGATTGGGTTCTTACTGTTCAAGATTCTGGAAAAAATTTCAAAGAGCAAAAAATTATAAATTGCTGGTAGGTAATTACCATACGCCAGATCTTTAAATCTTTAAACGAAGCGGTTTCAGGGTTCAGAAAAAATTTTCTCTTTTCTGGGCCGCCGCAACAGAGAGACTGATAATGGAAAAATCCGATGTCACAGATTCTCAGGACAGAGAGCCTGAGTACTACTTTCAGAGTTCTTCCCAGGATTCTATATACTCTGTGGATGAACTTGCTACCAAATCTGCGGAAGGTGATATTTCCGCAGGAAAGTCTGAACTTTCTAATTCTTCAGCCTCCGAGCCGGAGAAAGCCGAGGCGGAGGTACTTGAATCTGCGGCTGAGGCAGGAACTGTGGTTGAGGGTAAGCTGGACCTGAGCTCCGGCTTTGTTGCAGAACCTCTGCCCGGTTCAACTCCCGTTTCAAAGTTTCAGTCCACCCCGGGGGTTCAGGTTGTTGAGACCAGGGAGGCTGAGCGTCAGCCTTCGAAAATAGTGATCATAGGTACCGCTCATGTTTCGGAGAAGAGCGTGGAAGAGGTCAAGACAACCATCAGGAGGTTAAAGCCTGACATTGTGGCTGTTGAACTCTGCCGGGGGCGCTACGATTCCCTGAAGGGTAATGTTAAGGAGACACAGCTTCCCATCAAAGATATCCTGGGTGGGGGAAAGATCTATTTTTACCTGATCAACTGGCTGCTTGCCTATGTCCAGAAGAAGATCGGGGAAGATATGGGTGTCAAACCAGGTTCTGAGATGCTTATGGCGATTGAAGAGGCTGAAGCTTCAGGAGCCAGGGTAGCCCTTATCGACCGGGACATCCAGATCACGCTCCAGCGTTTCTGGGGCCGGATGAAGTTTCTAGAAAAAATCAGAATGTTGGGTTCTCTTGTCGGAGGGCTGATTGGAATCGGGAAAGGAGCTGATATCGATATTGATAGCATCACGGAACAGGACGTGGTCACGGCTCTTGTTAGCGAACTCAGGGACTTTGCCCCGACTGCGGCCGAAGTCCTGATAGATGAGCGGGATGCTTACCTTGCAGGTAGCATTCTCAGGACAGCAGCAGGGGGGAACAAAACTATTGTTGTCGTTGTAGGGGCAGGGCACAAGCCCGGGATTCTCAAATACCTCAAGGAGCCGAAGAGCATTCCTCCCCTGGGTAATCTCATAGAAATCCCTAAAAAGCGCTTCAGTGCAGGCAAAGTAATTGGTTTCGGGATTGTCGGCCTGGCCATAGCGGTGTTTTTGCTCCTGCTCCTCTCGGGCACACCCCTGGAACTTCTGCTAATAGCGTTTGGCTGGTGGTTCCTCATCAACGGGACCCTGAGTGCGGCCGGGACTCTGCTTGCGGGCGGCCACCCCTATTCCATTGCCACGGCTTTCCTGGTGGCCTGGCTGACTTCCCTGAACCCCATGATGGCTGCAGGCTGGTTTGCCGGTCTCGTCGAAGCAAAACAGCGTAACCCGACCACCGAGGACATAAAGGCTCTCGCAGGGATCGATACCTTCGGGGAAATGTTCAAAAACAGGTTTATGCGAGTCCTTCTGGTAGCCAGCTTTGCAAACGTAGGCAGCGTGATAGGAACTTTCATCGGTGCCTATGTCATGGTACAGGTAACCGGCATTGACCCGCGGGAAGTTATTCTTTCAGGTTTCAGTGCCCTCGGGCTCTGATTCTCTTTTTCTTTTATTCCTAATTTTTTTAAAAACAACATTCATTCGGATTCACAAATGGATTCGCGTATTTCTGTTTTTACTTTTTCCCTCCTGAAGAAATTTCTCGTCGTGCACACGATCCATCTCCAGTGGAGGATGAGATGAAAAGCTACGATAATTGTCATCAGGATTGCGGATTTGTTGTGAATCCAGAGCCATGTGGCTTTTGTGAGCCCCATGTAGACGACATACATACCACGGGGGACTCCCGAGGGTATGAAAAAGTACATGTAAAGGCCTGTGAAGGCTACGATTAGAAAGAGAATGGTCAGGCAAAAGTCCACCATGTAATTCAGTTTGGTTCTGTTCAGTTTTCCCACTCCGTTTATTTTTTGATTTTGTTTAATTTTACACCTTGTTTACGATTACCGGTGTTAAAACCACACTTCATGAAATCCTTAAAGGTTAGTATGTCCTGAAGAGGAATTATG
>DUKH01000126.1:2661-4259 GCA_013329415.1 Methanosarcinaceae archaeon
ATGTCCTGAAAAGCAATATGTCACTTATCTGAGTATGTTCTAAAAGTAATATGATCTGAAAAATAAAAAGAGTATCTGAAAAAGTGGAAATGAACGGGGTAAAACAGAAAAAGACTGGAGTAAAAGAAATAAAGACTGAAGTAAAAACTAAAAAAGAAAGGAAAAAGAAAGGAAAAAGCAGCCGGGCTCAGAAGAGCTCGTGCAGCTTGAACTGGTACTTGCCGAGTTTTCCACCGTAGTTTCCTGCGGTGATCTTCTTTACACCAGGAACGGTAACTGCGGTCTCAATTCCGATTTTCATTGCCTTTTTGATGCTTTCCTCGTCAATCCCGTTGATTACTATTTCATATACAGAGTTGACATCGGCCGGAATTTCAGTGCCTTCTACCTTGTCCTTGATGGAGGGGCAGAACTTTTCATTGGCAGTGGCTTTCATGAACGCGTATTTGTTTGCTCCGGACTTGGACCCGCTGGCCACGATGCCTCCGGGGAAGGGAGTGATGCAGCCTTCAAGTTCGGCAATTGCGTCCACGGCAGCTTCGGCTGCGGTGAGGGCGCTCATCTGGGAATCTCCGAAGATGAAGAAGTTTCCACCGGCAATCCCACTGATGCCTCCGATGTTTTCCTCTGCCAGGAAGTCTCCTTCCATGATCGGGATCTTAAAGACCTTCTTGCCTGCGATTTCGGTTTCAGACTCCGTTCCGTCCGCGAAGAACTTAAGTTTGAATCCTATGTTGAACTGTTTCTCAGCTTCAGGGAGCCCGTTGAATACTGCGGTGGTGGGTGCGGTCAGTACGCACTGTCCGATCCTTTCGAGAAGCTGTTCGTCGAGTGCCTTGTACCCGAAGGTGCAGATCTGGATGTAGACTCCGGGCCTGCCGTCAGGGGTCTCGCTGGGGCTTGCAAACCGTTCGATCCCGGCTTCTGCGGGGCACATGATAACGGAAGTCCCAAAGCCGGTAGCTTCACTGGCTGCCACCTGAGCCCAGCGCTTTGTTGCACCGGTTATGAGGACCCTTGCAATCTTGATCGGAAACGCTTCTGCATATGTATCTTCGATTTCTACGCCATTGAGTTCTATATAAATCCCTCGCTCTTTTTTTCAGTTGGTTTATGTATTTTGTTGTTGTTTTTTACTGTTATTCGGTTGCTATCGCTGTATTGGGATATTCTTTACTGTACATATCTTACTGTACATATAATATCGCATGTGCCAATATAGCAGGGCAGGTACTGTTCAACACTATCCGATACTGTTTGTCACTGTCTGACGCTGCCTATCAGCCTGCCAGCATCCTGAACACAGCCGCATGGAGTATACTTGCAATCTTCTGCAGTTCATCTGCGAGTTCTCTGCAATTTCTCCCATTATTCGCGGTTTTAATTGCAACCACATTCTTTTTATGCAGTACATCCTAAACTTTATAATACTATTCGTATTATTAATGTCAATTATAATATTTATATCAAATATATAATTTATCAGAGAACTGGATATGAAGCAAACTTCCAACAAATTTTGGAAAATTTTGGGATAATTTTTAAAAATATTCTGGTAATCCCCTTCAATGATGGGGTAAAGAAGTAGTGTAAAGAAG
>DUKH01000145.1:0-6554 GCA_013329415.1 Methanosarcinaceae archaeon
TAGCCTTGCTTTAGCCTTGCTTGAATCTTTCTCAAAAATGGGTTTTCCGGAAATTCTTTTTTTCATATTGAATATTTTTATGCGTTTTCAAGGCCTGTTTATTTTTTCCGGGTTTTCAGGCCCGTGGCCGCTTTCGCTGCACTTTCGTGGAAGGATTGTCCTTGATATATTAGCACCCAAAACTTGAAATAGGTAGCCTGCTGTTGAGTATCCGGGAAGCAATCAAGTAATTTTTAGTCAAATTTTTTGAAAGGTTTTTTTCCCTTTTCCAGCTTATCAAGCGCTACCATTCTTCAAATAAAAAACCAAACGCATGGTTGCCTGATACACGGTGACCTGAAATGGTGACCTGATACACGGTGACCTGAGATGGACACCTGGTTATGGTAACCCACAGATGGTGATAATATGAGCAAAACCGCAGCAGTAATAAAAGGTGACGGGGTTGGCCCCGAACTTGTCGACGCAATGCTTAAAGTCGTGGAAGCCGCAGGTACGGACGTCGAATTCGTGATGTGTGAAGCCGGTGCCACCTGGTGGGAAGAACACGGCGGAAATTCCCTTATCCCTGACGAGACCTGGGACATCCTGGACAGTTCCGACGCCTCCTTTAAGGGGCCGACCACCACTCCCGGAGGGATCGGTTCTCCGAGAAGTGTGGCCGTGTCCATCAGGAGGAAGTACGACCTCTATGCAAATGTGCGCCCCATAAAGACTTTCCCCAACTCCAATGCCCCCCTCGGAGATGTTGAACACATCTGTGTCAGGGAAGGGACGGAAGGCCTCTACATTGGCGAAGAAATCGCACTTACGGATGATGTCTCGATAGCTATTCGCAAAATAACCCGCACTTCCTCAAATAAGATTGCACGCTATGCCTTTGAAGAAGCAAAGCGTAGAGGCTACGACACTGTTGTCCCCATCCACAAGAGCAACATCCTCAAGCAGACCTGTGGTACCTTCCTCGAAGAGGTCGAAAAGGTCGGGAAGGAATTCCCTGATGTTGAGATCTGGCCCTACCACATCGACAACATCGCCATGCAGCTTATCAAGAACCCGCAGATCTTCGACAAGAAAGTCCTCCTGTCCACCAACCTCTTCATGGACGTCATCAGTGAGGAGTGCGCAGCCCTGGTCGGCAGCATCGGGATGATCTACTCCGCCAATATCGGGGACTCTTTTGCCATGTTTGAACCTGCCCACGGTTCAGCCCCTAAATATGCAGGGCAGGACAAGGTTAATCCGGTTGCAACTGTCCTTGCAGGGGCCTGGATGCTCGACTACCTGGGTGAAAAGGATAAGTCCGAAGCCATCTTCAAAGCTACGGAACGCGTGGTTTCCGAAGGCAAGTACGTCACCTACGACCTCGGAGGGAACGCAAAACTCAGCGAGATGGCAGGCGAGATCGCAAAGTACACGGCAGAAATCCTTAAGTAAAAAAGTCTGATGCACCAGCAATAACGCGGAATAAGGTCTCTGTGGAGTTTCTGAGCTGGGGGGTCTCTGAGAGAGCCTCCGATGGATTTTCGGAGGGACTTTCTGAGTGATTCTCTGAGTGAATTCTCCTACTCCAGAGCCTTATGATGCTCCTTATTTTTCTTTTTTTCGTGTTCCTATATTCCGGTTTCCGGGAGCAGCTTCATCTCTTTTTCGCAAACTTTCCTCTGCCCCCTGCATGTGCGGGGTCGCAGATGGGCTGGTAAAGGAAATACTTCTCGACGTAGGCCAGAAGTTCTTCATCCGAGATGCAGGAGACCCGCTCTTCATTGTCGTAGAGTTTCTGGATTTCCTGCTGGATGCTGAGAAGCCTTTCATCGTCTTTTTCTACGGCGGTTTCGACTCCCAGCAATTCGTTTAAGGTTTCCTGGACCTTGTGCCGGATTACTTCCAGGCCCGAGGAATCTCCGATGAGGAGCAGCCTTTTTCCTCCTATCAGTTCAGGGGGATAGGGTTCGTAGTCGAAGGGGTTTTTCAGGATGCCTGCGGCGTGTATCCCTGATTCGTGGGCGAAGATATTTTTTCCCACAACCGGTTTGTTTCTCGGGATCCGGAGCCCCAGGGCCTTTTCCATGAAGTCCGTGAAACGGGAAATGGGTTCGAGGTTGTATTTCTCAAAGCCTTCCACGCGGTTTGCCAGGAAAAGGAGGATTTTTTCCATCCCCGTATTTCCTGCACGTTCTCCTATTCCGAGGAAGGTCACACTGCTCCAGTTAGCTCCATGCCAGTCTCCTGCAATGGAACTTGCTGTTCCCATCCCGTAATCGTCATGAATATGGGTCTCGATGTTCTTGACCTTCATCTCTTTTTTCAGGTGTTCCACTATTTTCGGGATGCCGTAAGGTTCGTCAATTCCTATGTACGGAAGCCCGTACCCTACGGTGTCGCAGACCCTGATAGTGCAGTCAGGATCGATTTCCATAATTTTTTCGATAAGGGGAAAGACGAAGTCGTAGTTGTCGGCTCTTGTCATGTCTTCCAGGTGAGCCCGGGTGCGAAGCCCATGGTCAACGGCGTACTGGAGGGCGTCAAGATATTTCTCTTCAGCTTCTTCCCTTCCCGAAAGCCGCATCTTGGACGTTATGTGGGTATCCGAGACCGACATTAATATTCCTGTTTCTTCGAGCCCGTCAACTTCCAGGATCTTATCAATGTCTCCGCGGGAAGCCCTTGACCAGCCCGTGATCTCGGGGCACTCGTATCCCCTGTCAAACATGAGCTTTACAGCGTCCTTATCTCTCTGGTTGAAGACAAAAGCTTCCAGTTTTTCAATTCCTATTTCGTGGAGGTATTCGTAGATCTGAAGCTTGTGGTCCCTGGTCAGGACTATCCCCGGCATCTGGGAGCCGTCGCGGATAGTGCTGTCACTGATAAAAATCTCATTTCCGTAGGGCAGCTTTAACTTGGGTAAATCGTCGTATGATTCGTAAACCTTCATCACCTTTCCTCCTATATTTTCAGATAACAGTGGCCTGCATCGGGGGAGCGGGCTTACACTGTTGGGGGTCCCCATCCTCTATAAAAAAATGTCGTTATGTGGTATAAAGTCGGAAAAACCAGTCTAAATAAGCGAGAAATTATCCCGTTTCTAACCTGAAAATCCCCTTTTCAGGTATACCTGATTCGATGTTTGCCTTTTCAGGTCAAATTGCCAGCATAAATGTATGCGTTTATGGTTAAAATGTTTTTCTTCTATTTAAAAAATATATTTCTATTTATAAAAACATCTTTTTCAAGGACACCCGGTAATATTCAAAAAACTTTCCCATCATGTTGTTTTTCATTTTTAGTTCAAAGGGGCAATTCCCATCATTTCTAGTAAATATTTTCTTAATGTATCTCCTCTCGATCAGTTATCGGTCCGTAGATACAAACTTTCCCATGGACAATTTTTCCGAACACTTTTTTCTTGCATGAAAGTTTACTTTCCTGACAAGCCCCTACTGCTGATAATAAGGTATATCTAGAACAAATTATATTTATATCTCCGCAGATCTCAGGTGTATGATTTATATTTATTGTTGTATAATATCTCATACCTGACTTGCTCAGAATTATATGATGTTAATTTGTGTATTAAGCGAATTTGTTGTATAGTTAATTTGTTCCGATTCAAATTTGCGTCCGGCACATATTTAATTTACATTTGATATTTAATTTACATTTGATTTATTTACATCACTTTTACCCAGGTGGAACATGTCCGAAATAGTAGGTGTTAGCGGCGGTCCGACAAAACCGGAAATCATTGCGGTGTCCCTCTCAAAGCTCGGGCTTCGGGACGGGGACCGGTTTGCAGATGTAGGCTGCGGTACGGGTTCGGTATCTATTGCAGCAACCCGGCTGGCCCGGGGTCTCACGATCTATGCAATCGATGCCCGGGAAGAGGCTCTCAGGGCCACGGAAGCGAATTTTAAAAATTTCAATATTGAGAACGGCAGGATTTTTGCCGGAGAAGCCTCGGAAATCCTGGGTGGAGAACTTATTGATTCTGTTGACTGCGCTTTTGTCGGCGGGACAAAGAACATTGGCACCGTGCTCGAAAAGCTGGTGCAGAAAAATGCCAGGAGCATTGTGGTAAATGCCGTCCGGATCGAGACTGTTGTCAGGACAATCGAGGCCATGAAGAAACTCGGGATTTTTGATGAAGTCATCCACCTGGTGGTCTCAAGAAGTGCCCCGATTGCAGGGGAGACCATGTTCAAACCTGAAAACCCGGTGTACATTATTGTCGGAAAAAGCTGAATAACTGAATTTCATGCTTTGTGATCATCTTTGATGATTTACGTTTAACGTGATTTACGTTTACCTGACAATTTACGTTTAACGTGATTTACGTTTACCTGACAATTTACGTTTAATCTGGTAATTTATGTTTACCTGACAATTTACGTTTATATTTAACAGTTTATGGAGCGATAAGATGTTAATAGGAGTAGGACTTGGTCCCGGAGACCCTGAACTTCTGACCCTGAAAGCAGTGAATGTTTTGAAAAACAGTGATAAGGTATACGTGCCCGGGCGCATGGCACAGGAGCTTGTGGCCCCCTACGCGGATTCCGAAATTCTGGAGTTTCCCATGATCAGGGACCTCGAGGCATTAAACGCCCTCTGGAAAGAAAATGCTGACAAGGTTGCGGAGCAAGCCCGGAATGGGACCGTAGCTTTCGGGCTCATAGGTGACCCCAACTTTTTCTCTACCTTCACCCACCTGAAAAAGGTCATGCGCAGGTATTATCCGGATGTCGAGGTCTCAACCATCCCGGGCATCAGTTCCATCACATCCTTTGCTGCCAGGACCGATGTGGCGGTTGAAACTTCCTTTGAGGTCAGCGACGGCTCGGAAATCGGGTATAAGATCCACCTGAAAGCCACAAAACCGAAACAGATAATCGAAACGCTTGAAGCCGAAGGTTACAGGGAATTCGTCTTTGCGGAAAAGCTTTTTTCGGACGATGAAGTGATTATCGACAAGAAGGAAGAGATCCCTGAAAAGGGGAACTATTTCAGCATTGTTTACGGAAAGAAATGATTGAATTTTTGCGCCGGTGCCCTGAAATTGCGGTCTCCGGGCAAGTTTTAATTTACCAAGAATGCTAAGGGAATGGTCAGATGGAAAGGAAAGTGTATTTTGTAGGAGCAGGCCCCGGAAACCCCAAGTTAATTACCATGCTGGGGCGTGAACTGCTTGAGAAGGCGGACCTTGTAATGTATGCCGGGTCCCTTGTAAACCCCATAGTCCTGGATTATACTAATGGGGAGACCGTGGACAGTTACGGGCTCACCCTTGACGAAACCACGAAGATTATCGTGGACGCCGTGGATGCCGGGAAATTCGTTGTGCGTCTCCACAGCGGGGACCCCTCCCTCTACGGGTCCATCGTGGAGCAGATGGAAGAGCTGAAGAAATTCGATATCGAGGTCGAAAGAGTCCCGGGAGTTTCCTCGGTCTTTGCAACCGCAGCCGCCCTGAACACCCAGCTGACCTTAAACGGGGTCTCCGATACCCTGATCATCACTCGCCCCGCAGGCAAGACCCTGGAAAAGGACCTGATCCCCGAGCTTTCCTCTTACGGGACCACCATGGCGATTTTCCTGGGCACCCAGAAGATCAAAGAAATAATGGAAAAGGTACAGTGCCCGAAAGACACTCCTGTGGCGGTTGTCTTCCATGCTTCCTGGGAAGATGAGGAGGTTATCACCGGGACCGTGGAAGATATCGCGGAGAAAGTGAAGGACGCAGGGATCAAGCGCTCGGCAATGATCCTCATCGGGGGGGTTGTCGACCCAAAGAACTACAGGAGGTCACACCTATACGGAGTGCCCCAGGAACCGCTGTAATTACCTTTGAAAGGAACCGGGAAGTAGCTTCCAGGATAGCGGAGCATTTGGGCGCAGACCTGCTCCTCTACGAAAAGGGCATATTCGAAACCGCCTTTGGAAAGTACGGGGCAATCGTAGCCGTCTTTGCTTCAGGCATAGTGATCAGGGACATAGCCCCCCTTCTCAAGGACAAATGGTCGGACCCCGGAGTAGTCGTTGTGGACTCGAACCTGAACTTCGCAATCCCTATTCTGGGAGGACACCACGGGGCAAACGAGGTCGCAAAGAAACTGGCGGAACTGGGTGCAGTCCCGGTCCTGACAACCGCCACGGAAGTGCACGGGAAACCGTCCGTAGAAGGCATTGCCGACAGGCTTGGCTGCGATATTTTCAATAAGGAATCCACAGTAGCCGTAAACTGCGCGCTCCTTGACCAGAATGTCGAGGTCCTTGAAGTGAAGGGGCCAAAGATCGTTGTCGTGGACGAGGACGTATCCGTGCTGGTCAGGAAAAAGCAGGACAACGACTAATCCCGTTAACGTAACGGATCAGGTTATCTGAAAGGGTAATCAGGTTTCCGGGAATAACGTTAATGGGTTACCAGGTCCGGATTACTGATAATAAGGTTAACTTATAGTCAAGGACCCAAATTACTTTACCAATCTCAAGCGAAAGTTTAACCACCGAAAGCACGGAAAATACGGAAGGATTATGCCCTATTTCCTTTATTCCGT
>DUKH01000145.1:6872-11909 GCA_013329415.1 Methanosarcinaceae archaeon
CGTGTTTTCCGTGCTTTCCGTGTCTTGCGTGGTTATAATGTAAGTGTAAATATTTACGTCCGGGACTATAAATCATCAGTTAACCTGTAATTCGCTACGGTTACGGATAATAAGGTTAACGAATCTAAGGTTAAAAGGTTAATTCAGGTTACGATTACGGATGATCATAGGAATCGGAACCCGCAGGGGTATAACAAAAGAAGAAGTCATTGAGGCTGTGGAGCAGGCCCTCGAAGAGTACGGGGCAAGCCTGGAAGACGTCACAGCTTTCGCCTCTGCGAAACTCAAAGAAAATGAACAGGGGCTGCTGGAAGCGGTAGGACTGCTGGGCATCCCGGTAAAATTTGTGCCGGATGAGGTGCTGAACAGTTACAACCCGCCCTCGGCGTCTCAAGCTTCTCGCTTCGGGCTTAAAGGGGTAGCAGAACCGGCTGCTCTGGCCCTTTCGGAAAAAAAGGAATTGATTTGCAGGAAGAAAGTCTATGGCAGAGTCACAATCGCAATCGCAAGGTAAGGAAGCCGGTGGAAAACTCTACGTTGTGGGGATCGGACCGGGTTCCGTGGAACAGCTGACTATCAAGGCCCGGGAAGTGATCCTCAACGCTGATTACGTGCTCGGGAACAGTACATACCTGGACCAGATGGAAAGCCTTCTTGGCACCCAGGAAGTAATCCGGAGTTTCATGGGAAAAGAGGTCGAAAGAGCCCGAAAAGCCGTGGAACTCGCAAAGGACGCAAATGTGGTCATGGTCAGCGGGGGAGACACCAACGTCTACGGAATGGCAGGCATCGTGCTGGAGGTTGCCGAACACGAGAACCTTGACGTGGACATCGAGATCCTGCCAGGGGTAACGGCGGTTCTTGCAGGAGCCAGCATGCTCGGGGCGCCCGTGGTAACGGACTTTGCGGTTATCAGCTTAAGCGACCTCCTGACGCCCTGGGATGTCATCGAAAAGAGGCTCAACCTGGCCGCAGAGGCTGATTTCGTGATCGGGCTCTACAACCCGAAGAGCCGGAAGAGAAAGTCCAACTTTGCAAGGGCAATCGAGATCATCCGCAAGCACAAGGCTGACTCCGTGCCTGTCGGGCTTGTCAAGAATGCCATGAGAGGCGAAGGTGAGGACCAGATCGTGACAACCCTCGGGGAAGTTATGGAATATGAGGACTGGGTGGACATGAGCACCGCCATTCTCGTATGCAACGGGGAGTCCAGGATCTGGAAGTCTCCGAAAAAGGATATCATCATCACACCCAGGGGGTATCATAAGAAATATGACTACTGAAAAAAGTTCCAAAAAGGCCGGGTCTGTGGACGACCTGGAAGAGTTTACCGAACTAACCGTGGATGTTGACCCCGAACTCGTGAGCATCTGCAAGGACTCCGGGGCAAGGACCGAGGAAGCCAAAGCCATCTACATGAAGAGCCGGACCATGATCCAGGAACTGGTCGGGAACAACACCCTTGAAGACCGTTTCCGCCAGCGCTGCGTGATTGCCACCGGAGACCTCTCCGTAGCTGACATCATGCGCTTTTCGCATGACCCAATCCCCGCAGGCGTCGAAGCCATAAAGAAAGGTGCCCCCATTTTCGTGGACATCAACATGGTAAAAGCCGGGATCACAAAGGTCGGACACTCCTCCGAAGTGATCTGCGTCCTCGACGAGGACCCGAACGCAGAAATCGCCAACAAGTTCGGGATTACCCGGACCTCTGCCGGGTACCTGGCAGCAAAGGACAAACTGGACGGGAGTATCATTGCGATCGGAAACGCCCCTTCCGCCCTTATCATGGTCTGCAAAATGATCGAAAAAGGGGTCCGGCCTGCTCTCATTATCGGGCTTCCCGTCGGTTTCGTAAACGCAGCCGAGTCCAGGGAACTGGTCCGGGACCTGAAAATTCCCGTCCCCTCCATAAGCTGCGTCGGGACCAGGGGCGGGACTCCGATGGCTGTTGCCTGCGTAAACGAGCTCGTAGCAATCGCAAGGGAAAGTGAAGAATAACACTTTCTATTTTTTTCTCTTTTTTGATTTTTTTCTTTTATCCCAGCCCTTTACTTAATGTCCAGATTCCTATCTCTAGATCTATAGAAACCCTAAAGTTTCAGTTCAGAGCAGGTATTTTTGTTGCAACTGCAACTTTTGATTCTGAATTTAAACTATCGGGTCTTAACTTTTTTCTTTACAGGGTCATCTGATAAATTTTATTTTAGTCTCTAAATATTGTTGCACAGTTTTTTTATACAATGGCGTTTCACTTATGTTTGACTTAATAAAGACAAGTTAAGTTATTCATAATCCATGTTAAAAAACCACACTTGTATATTTCTATATATATTCTAAATAAATTGAGGCCTAAAATGAAGAGATTGTACACAATAATATTTGCCCTCATGGTCTTGCTTTCAACGGCTGTGAGTGTAGAGGCGTTTGATCAAAAATCGATGACACGGCAGAGTTCTGAGTACGCATCTGCAAGCTGGAATGAAGTTCGTGGTAATACAACTGTCGAAACTTCCCTGTCCGTAACTAAAACAGACGACGAAACTCGCATTTCTGTGTCCGCCTATACCTATGGACCAGATTACTACTCCCATATGTCGGGTTCTACATACACGCAGGATGACGTTTTCAAATTGTCAAAAAATCTTAATTCTGCAAGTCTGTCCGAAATCGAGATGGAAGTTTATTGCTGGTCCAGAGATGAAACGGGAATGTATACAAGTGAAACGAAAACTGTGACTGTTAAAGCTGACTGGGTAGGTACGGGCGAGATTAGTGAAAGCACCACTAAGTATGTTTCAAAATACGATGACTACACCTCGACGAGGATTGAAAGTTACTGTTCAAGGGACGCTGAAGCTACAGGGAGCATAAATAATATCGACCTTGGAACATCATCATATGCCTGGCTGTCCAGTTCCGAATATACATATTCTAGCATGGAAAAATAAGTTCATCATAATGTGGAAAGTTAATTTGAGCTTCCCTTTTTTAGAGGTTTTTAAAAGCCTCTAAAAACATTAACTGGTATAAATCAAGAGTTTTAATAACTCTTTTTATTCTTTTTTCTTCTGGATTTAATAAAATGAATTAAAAAATTCACTGGCATTAATTCAGTTAATGACATGGCTCAGGGGTGGATCTAATTGGGCAATAATACTAAGAAACTGGTTATCCTGGGCATTATTCTCCTGATTACCATTTTAGTTCTCTATATCTCTCTTCCTTTTATTTTTATGGGGCCTGCAGCACCGTTTTTCGTGATTCATAACCATGATGTTAAGAGCCATGAAGTGGTAGTTGAAGTATTTGATCAGCATAACAAATCAATAATATACGAAACATATAGTCTGGAACCTGAAGGCGATTTCTCCCAAGCCCGCCCTTTAAGTTTACAGTTCCAACGGGAAAAAAGAATGTATACGTTTAAGGTAACTATGGATAAACAGATTACAAGTGCGGTTAGGATGGAGATTCCGCATAGTCATTCTTTAGTCGACATAAGATTATACAGTAAGGACTATGAGTCTGGGGAAATTGTTCCTATTTCCATGGAAATCGCAGAAGTAGTATGAGAAGAAACAGGTCGAATTTACTGTTTTCTTCCCAAAATTTACGTTTAAATTTGTATACTGTTTATGAGTTATTCAAGAAAAAAATTCAAAAGAGCCGTATGAACAGGTTCTGGTTTACCATCCAGAGCCCTACCAGGGTAAGCACAATCCCTGCCCCTTTTTTAAAAGCTGCATCATACCGGGAGATCAGCCGGAGTTTTGTTGAGGAAAGGTGCATGGAGTAAGCCAGCAGGAGCATGGGCACGGCAAAGCCCAGGGAGTAGATAAAGAGCATCAAAGCCCCGTATACTGCATCCCCTTCCACGGCTACCATGGTCAGGATTGAAGCCAGCATCGGGCCCACACAGGGGATCCAGAGCACGCCCAGGGAAAGCCCGAGCAGAAGGCCCGCCGTTGCTCCTTCTGCCTTCAGGTCCACAGGGAGGGGGAGCCTTGCAAAGGTGTTGAATATATTGAGTTCGAAGAGCATTGCAAGCCCCATTATGATTATGAGAACCCCTGCAATCAGTTTTAAATATTCGATATAGGGCCCGAAAACTGCACCGAAAGCGGAGCTGACAATCCCCATTAACGTAAAGGTTATGGAAATTCCCAGTACCACCGCAAAGGGCCTGAGTTTCCCTTTCCCGGTAGAGGTGGCCAGGACTGCAGGCAAAAGAGGGAGGATGCAGGGGGAAAGGACGCTAAGGACGCCTGCTCCGAAAACAGCCAGGGGGGAAATTGCTTCGTTAAACATGGTTTTTTTATACTCAGGGTTTTAGTGTGTTTTCCAGTTTAATCATCCGGTTACGGTCTGATTTTGCCCTTCAATTTCGCTTTCTTCTGTCTGCGCCAGGGCAAGTTCCAGGCGGGCTTCAAAGGCTTCTTTTTCCCTGAGTCCGATCATTCTTGCCTGCATCCTGTCTTCCGTGAGGCTTCCATCCTGCTGCGTGTAAAGGTAATTTCCATTTTCAAGGCCTGCGATCACGCAGGAGTCCGGAATGTAACCAACGTTAAAATAGGCTGCAAGGTGCTGGCTCTCATCCACGTCTACGGACATAATCGTGGCTCTTCCTTCATATTCTAATGCCATCTCAGCCATTATTGGTTTCATTTCTTTGCAGGGGGTACACCATTCGGCTCCCAGTTTCAGGAAGACAGGGCCTTCTGCCAGGGCTTCGTTTATCTGTTCCAGGTCGCTTACTTCAACAACGAGGTTTTCCCCTGAGTTTTCGGCTCCGTCGGAACCTGCGGAATCTCCCGGGGTCTCTTCCGTACAGCCTGCCGTAAAAAGGACGGCTGAAACAAGGATCAGGAGTAAAACAATTTTTTTCATACTTCTCCCCTGAGCTGGTTTTGTTTTCTCTTTTCTGATCTGTATATTGTAGTCCCGAACGTAAATATTTACACTTACATTATAACCACAGAAGACACAGAAAGCACGGAAGGATTGTGCCCCTATTTCATTTATTCCGTGTTTTCC
>DUKH01000145.1:12239-26832 GCA_013329415.1 Methanosarcinaceae archaeon
GAGATTGGTGAAGGAATTTGGGACCTTGACTATAATTTCTATTTCTTCCCTGAATGGTTATGATCCGTGCTAATAAATTCCTTTTCAAACAAATAATTTTGTTTCTCCTTCTCTTAAAGACCTGAATCCTGCAGTTGCGCTGAGCAGCAAATATGAAAAATCCGGGTTTGGAACGAATTTTATCTTAACTTCTTACACAGGACGGAGTGATCTCGTCCGGTTTGCAGCATTTCCGGGTTTCCAGCTTTACACTCCGGGTCCGCATAAGGACATTCTGCATAAAATACACAGCCATCAAAACCATTTGTAATTCCTGTTTTTGCTTCAAAATTTGCTTCAAAATCAGGCCTTTTTATTTCCTTTCCCCCCTGTTCCTGAATCTTATCCGATAGAAGCTGCCGGGTATAAGGGTGTTGGGGATTGGAAAAGACTTCCTCTACGGCTCCGATCTCCAGGACCTTTCCTGCATACATTACAGCTACCCGGTCGCACATATTCCTTACAACTTCGAGGTCGTGGGAAATAAAAAGCATACCCAGGGAAAGTTCTTCTTTCAGGTTTTTTATTAGATGCAGGATCTGCGCCTGTACAGATACGTCCAGGGAAGCTGTAATCTCGTCCGCAATCAGGAACTTCGGCCTCAGGGACAGAGCCCTTGCTATGGCAGCCCTCTGGTTTTGCCCCCCGCTCAACTGGTGAGGATACCGGTTTGCATGTTCCGGGGAAAGCCCTACTGTTTCCAGAAGGTGCGGAACCTCGGTATAAGCTTCTTTTCTTTTGACGCCCTGAAGCCTGAGGGGTTCGGAAATGCTTGTCTTTAGTTTCATTTTAGGGTCAAGGGAAGAATAAGGGTCCTGAAAGATCATCTGCATCCGGGGCTGTACTTTTGAAAACTCTTTTTTCGTGAGCCCTGCCAGGTCTTTCCCTTCAAAAGATATGGTCCCTGAGTCCGGCTCCGTAAAACGCAGGATGCACCTTCCAACAGTGCTTTTTCCGGATCCGCTTTCTCCCACAAGCCCGAGGGTTTTTCCTTCCCTTACCTCAAAAGAAACGTCATCTACTGCCGTTATAATTTCTTTTTTAAAATGTCCCGAAGAAAAGTATTTTTTCAGCCCCCGGACTTCAAGCATACTTAAAACACCTCACCTGCCGCTTCCCCTCCACAGAAAATAGTTCCGGATGCCTGGTTTTGCAAATCTCCATTGCATGCCTGCACCGTGGGAAAAACCTGCACCCCGTCGGTAGGGCAAGCAGGGAAGGACTTGACCCCGGGATCGGTTGCATCCCCCTTGAGGGAAGAGAATTCAGAAGCCCCTCTGAAAAAGGGTGCATGGGGGCCTGGAAAAACTCTTTGCAGCTTGCAATTTCGACAATTTCTCCCGCATACATCACAGCAAGGGTTTCAAAGAGTTTTTCCGCAAGTTCCAGGTCATGTGTGATGACAAACATTGCCGTATCCCGGCTGATTTCCTGCAGGAGGGATATGACTCTGCGCTTAACCCTGAGGTCCAGCCCGCTTGTGGGTTCGTCTGCAACGATAAGCAAGGGCTCGGCTGCAATTCCCATGGCAACCATCACCCTCTGCCTCAGGCCCCCGCTCAGCTCGTGGGGATACTGCCTTATGCGGAGGGCGGGCTCTTTGATGCTGACCCTGTCCAGGAGCTGCATCACATTTGTTTTCATATCCGCCCCTGAAACTCCTGCACCTCTGTCCAGGGCTTCCGAAAGCTGGTTCCCTACCGTAAATACGGGGTCAAGGGAAGCTGCGGGGTTTTGAAAAATTGCCCCTATTTCCCTTCCGCGAAGTTCCCTTATCTCCGGGGCAGGCATAGAAAAAAGGTTTTTCCCCCTGAACAGGACCTCTCCCGAACAGGACGCATCTTCGGGAAGGAGCCCCAGGGCCGCCAGACAAAGCACCGTTTTTCCTGATCCTGATTCCCCGATAATTCCAAAGCACTCCTTATCCCTGACCGTAAGGTCAATCCTGTCAACGGCTTTTACAGGACCGGCGCCGTCAGGAAAGTGGACTTTCAAATTCCGGATCTCAAGCAAAGGTAGTGGTTCGCTATGCTCTCCCGGGGGACGGGCCGTAAGGATCCGGTTCATAGCGAGTCCTTCCCCTGCTTTGATTTCGGGTCCAGGCAGTCCCTGAGCCCGTCTCCCAGGAAATTAAACCCAAGTACGGTAAGCATTATCGAAAGTCCTGGAAAAATCATAAGGTAAGGGGCCGTGCGGAAAAAATACCTCCCGTCATTTAGCATGGCCCCCCATTCCGGGAGGGTTTGCACCCCAAACCCGAGAAAACTCAGGCCTGCAGATGCGAGGATAACATATCCGATCCCGAGGGTCCCCATTACAAGGAGAGGGGATGAAGCATGTGGGAGGACATGGTGGATGATCACGTACAGGTCGCTTCCTCCAAACCCTTTTGCTACTGTTACGAATTCCCGGTTTTTAACCGTAAGTGCCGAAGCCCTGACCACTCTTGCATAGCCTGTCCATTCAACCAGGACAAGGGCCAGCACCAGGTTCGTAAGGCTCCCTCCGAAAAGCCCCACTATCGCCAGGGCTAGAAACATGCTGGGAAAAGCCAGAAACCCGTCTACGAGTCGCATCAGGACTTCATCCGTAAATCCTCCGAAGTAGCCGGCAGTGGTGCCAACGGCAGTTCCTACAAAGAGGGATAGCATCACAACCGAAAACCCGATTAAAAGGGATATGCGGCTCGCAAACATTACTCTGCTAAGTACACATCTCCCCAGGTGATCGGTGCCGAAAGGGTATTCGGAGTTTGGGGGGGTCAGCCTCAGGTCCAGGTTTATTGCTTCCGGGTCATGGGGGGCAAGCCAGGCTGCAAAAAGGGCTATAAAGCCGAGGAAGCCGAGAATAATAAGCCCGGCAAGCAGGCTCCTGTTTTTAATTCCGCATTTCATCTCGAATCCTCGGGTCAAGGCAGCTGTAAGAAAGGTCAACAAGCAGGTTTATGGCAACAAAAAGGACAGCTACGAAGAGAAGGGTCCCCTGGATCATAGGATAGTCCCGGTTGTAGATCGAACTGACAATAAGGTTTCCAAGCCCCGGCCAGGCAAATACGGTTTCAACCACCGCAGAACCGTTTAACAGGTATCCGAAATTCAGGCCTGCTATGGTCAGCACGGGAATCATGGCGTTTTTAAGGGCATGTTTTCCGATCACAACCTTTTCCGAAAGCCCTTTTGCCCTGGATGCGTAGATGTAGTCTTCCTGGAGTACCTCGAGGAGGCTTGCCCTCATAAGGCGCATTGTCACGGCTGCGGAACTTGTCCCGAGAGTCAGCATGGGCAGGATGATATGTGAAAAGTCTCCGTTTTCCCCGAACCCTCCCGCAGGAAGAATGCGTAAGAATACGGAAAAAACCAGTATCATAAGATAACCCTGCCAGAAATTTGGCATGGAAACTCCAAGGAGGGCAAGAAACCTGCTCAGGTCGTCAATCCAGGTATCATGTTTCAAAGCTGCAAGGGTGCCTGCGGGAATCGAGATTGCAAGTGAGACCAGGAAACTTGCAAAGGCAAGCTTGAAAGTGGCGGAAAAGGCCTGAAGGATTGCCTCAGAGACCGGGCGTTCGCTCATATAGGAATAGCCCATCTCCCCCTGCAGCACATTTCCAAGCCAGTTCAGGTACTGCACGTAGAGGGGCCGGTCAAAACCTTCCTTGATCCTGAATTCTTCCACAGCGGCAGGGTCAGCCCCTCCCGAGGAACTTGTCAGGATAATTTCGGCGGGGTCTCCGGGGGTTATATAAATTAAAGAAAAACTGACAATCGAAATGAAAAGAAGCACTGGTGCCATCAACACGATCTTTTTTAAC
Organism: Methanosarcinaceae archaeon; assembly: GCA_013329415.1. Classification (GTDB taxonomy): domain Archaea; phylum Halobacteriota; class Methanosarcinia; order Methanosarcinales; family Methanosarcinaceae; genus MTP4; species MTP4 sp9310u. The sequence continues at coordinate 16,090 of DUKH01000145.1, forward strand.
ATATATGTTATCATTTTGACGTACACCATTTTTAGTACTAATTTTTATTTTTTTATGATTTATTGTTATCCTTTTGTTAATTTGTCTCTCTATTATTCATATATATTTTTTTCTATTTGTTCCGATAGTTCCGGATTTCAAAAAGCCCTAAAAATGGTTATTAGGGCAGGGAGTCTCTTTTCATGGAATACTTATAAGAAATTTTTCCATACTGGTGAAAAGCTCAATATGCTGAATGCTGTTTAAACGGTAGTATATGCGAGTTGCCGGAATACCGGGAATAATGAGCAAAAAAGAGAAGAGGGTAAATTGGTGGACGATAGCAAATTGACGGATGATAGCAAATTGACGGATGATAGCAAATTGACGGACGATAGTAAATTGACGGACGATGATATAACCGCTGACGTTATAGCTTATCTTCGTGGAAACGGGGCTTCCCTGGTAGGGGTTGCCGGGCTTGATCCCCTTGATTCGAATCCTTATCCTGACTTTCATAAGGCGGTAGTTTACGGGGTTGCACTGGCCCCTGAGGTTCTCGGGAAGCTCGTCAATGGGCCTGATTCTGGTTATTCTGCCGAATGCACACGGGCAAACGGGAAACTGAGGGAACTGGGCACAAAACTTGTAACCTATTTGGAAGAGAGGGGGTTTGAGGCAGTTTCCCCTGGTCCGACTACTGAAAACTTTGATAAGGAAAAATTAGCTGTGGCTTTTCCCCACAAAACTGCAGCCACAAGGGCGGGTCTGGGCTGGGTTGGCAAATGCGATCTCCTGGTCACAAGGGAGTTCGGTTCGGCTCTTCGCTTTAACACGGTCTTTACCAGTGCGCCTCTCAAACCCGGCAAACCTGTAGAGCGTTCCTTCTGCGGGGAATGTACCCGGTGTGTAGAAGCATGTCCTACAGGTGCCATTTCAGGCAAAGAATGGCATCCCGGGCTTTACAGGGACGAGTTCCTGGACATAAAAGCATGCTACGAGGAATGCAAGAATAATTTTGAAAAAAAGGACGTTCAAGCCTCAATCTGCGGGATTTGCATTGCTGCCTGTCCGTGGACTCTGAAATACCTGAAAAAGGCGTCCACAAAAAGCAAAAGTTAAGCTTGAATTCAAAAAATTTAGAACGCAGAGGGGCTCATTAGGCCGTTTTTTGCCCCGTAATCAGGAAGATTGAGGTGTCCCTGAGAAATCTTTGGGTGAATGAAAGCTTGCTTTTCTTAAATTCCTGCACTTCCTGAAGGGGATTTACAGCAGTGTTTGCAAAACCCATTTTGGAAAAGACAACAGAGATGTTTTCCGGGCTTATGTCCTCATAAAGGGGAAGGGAATTTCGGATCGGTCCGTAAAACTCGTCGAAAAATGATCTTGGCGGGTTTTTATTCATGTCCGTGTTCACCACACCGGTAATCCATCGTTTAATCCGTTTATCCGGGCGAGGGTTAAACCAGTTGCCGTCGATGGCAAAAACCTTGCCCCCGGGTTTGAGGACCCGCCTCCACTCCTGAACAGCTGCTTTTGGTCGGGGGAGTGTCCAGAGCAGGTATTTGTTCACGACAAGATCGAAATAGCAGTCCTCAAATGGCAGATTTTCCGCATCCCCATGAAAGAAATCAACCTTAATTCCCAGGCTTTTCGCATTGTTCCGCGCTTTTTCGAGCATGCCCAGGGATATATCTACGGCCGTCACCTCGTGCCCCATTTCGGCAAAGAGAAGGGCAAGAAAACCAGGCCCTGTTCCCACATCCAGTACTTTTAACTTTTGCCCTGAAGGCAAGGAATTTTCAAGCATGCGCCTCCAGACAATCCGCTCTTCTTCATCAAAGCCATTCTCCCCATTTGTATATGTGGAAGACCTGAGGTTCCAGTAATCGGCAATAACTTTCTTGCAGTCCATAAAATTACTCCCCTTCATAAATCTTTAAGAGAAAAGCAGTTTTTGCTTTTCCATTTTCATTAGTTTTCTTTTCACAACTTTCCATTTTCATAAGTCTGTTTTTCCCGGGTCAGCTATTGGCCTGAAAAGCAGGGAGAAACTCCTCCGGCAGGAGCTTTCCCTGCAAAGTTCTCCCTGCGAAGTTCTCCCTGCGAAGTTCTCCCTGTGAATTTCTCCCTGCGAAGTTCTCCATACAAAGTTCTCCCTGTGAAGTTTTCTAATTATTCTTCAATGTAGATGTCCTTCGTGATGAAGGAAATGTCATTCGGGTAAATCTCATATCCTTTTACCCGTGTGTTTATTCCATCAATTTCCTTATAGTAAAATACGAATATTTCCGGAGAGTCGGCAAGGACCCGGGCCTGGACCAGGTCGTAGTATTCCTGCCTTTCCTCGGAGCTCGTGCTTTCCCTGGCTTCCTTGATCCATTCGTCAACTTCGCTGTCAGAGTACCCTGTCCAGGCTGCCTGTGCTCCGGAGGACTCAAAGTGGTAGGAGAGGAAATAGTCGGGGTCTCCGGCAGGCGCAACGTTCCAGGCGTAAAGGGAAAGGTCATAGTTCCCATCACCGGTATCCGCACTCAAAGCTCCGGTTTCAAGGACAATCACCTCGGTTTTGATGCCGATTTTCTCAAATTGGGAGGCTATGACTTCAGCTGTGGGTTTGAGTTCGGCTCTTTTTTCATAGGTGCGGATGGAAAGTTCGAACGGCTCTCCTCCATATTCAAGCCAGCCGTCTCCGTCAGTATCGGAAATTCCTGCCTCTGAAAGCATTTCCTTTGCTTTTTCGGGGGAATAATCGTAGCCTTCGAGCTTTTCATTGGCTGACCAGGGAAGAGTTGACGGGAAAACTCCCTTTGCAGGTACCCCCGCCCCCTCGAGAGCAGCGCTTACAACCTGGTCACGGTCGATTGCATAATTAAGGGCCTGCCTGACCTTCACGTCGTCAAGGGGCGCATTGATTGTATTTACATACATGAAACAGAGCCGCAGGGTTTCCTTACTCGGGACTTCAAGGTCCGGACTTTTGCTGATCAGTCCGGATTCCGTGGCCGGGATCCCTCGGACAAGGTCGCAGTCGTCTGCCTGGAGTTTGAACGACCTTGTAAGAGGGTCGGAAACGTAGTCAATGGTCACACTTTCAAGCTTAACATCCCCTCCCCAGTAGTCTTCGTTTCGCAAAACAGATAGTCTGAGGCCTTCTTCGTAGCTTTCAAACTTAAAAGGTCCCGTTCCTACGGGTTTGTGGGAAAGGTCTTCTGCTTTCGGGCTTACAATTGAAAGCAGGGGGTCGGATAGGCTTGCAATGGTCGGTGAATAAGGTTCTTTCGTCCTGATGAGGACCTTCAGGTCTTCCGGGGCTGATACCGATTCGATAAAATCATACTCAGTATGCCTGACATTTCCAGGGTCCAGGGCCCTGTTTATCGAAAATACCACCGCTTCGGCATTAAGGGGAGTTCCGTCATGGAACCGTACCCCCGGCCTCAGGTCGATTTGCCAGGCAGTATCATTGAGCCTTTCGTAGCCTTCCGCAAGTTCAGGCTTGAGGTTCATATCGGCATCATAGGCAAAGAGGGTCTCATATATCCCGGCTTCCCGGACGTACCAGCCCACCCATTTGTAAGCAGGGTCAAGGGACTCATCCGGTCCGAAAATCATAACAGCCCGAAGGTTTTCACCCTTTCCGGAGGAAAGATCTCCTCCAGCTCCCCCCGAATCATTAAGTGAAGAGGCTTCAGCCTTATCGGAATCGACACAACCTGAAAAAAACACTGATATAAGCAAAATGCAAATCAATGCAATAAATATGGAATTCCTTTCTTTTTTGTTAATAGGCAACACTTCAATCACTAAAAATGTGTAATTGATTAAAGTATATTAACATTCTTATTTGTTATATTAAATGTTACTATTAAATTCTTATTTACTACTTTATCTGCTTTCCTTCTTATAAATTCTCACAATATAACTATAAAGCATTGCTTTTTCAGAAATATTTTGCTCATTCTCTGCCATACACTTCTATGTGATATTGAATTAATTTGAACATTTCTCATGCTGAAGCGACATCATAATACATCATATTAAAAATAATCTAAATGCTAATTTCAGGTGTTGCCTCAGGTCAAACATAAATTAAATGCTAATTTTCAGGTGTGATGGGATATGTCCCACGTCCTGAGGCATAAAAGGTCTTAACTTAAAAAGAGAATGAAGTGATAAATAAATAAATAAATAAATAAATGAAAAGAAAAAAAGAAATAAATTTATTTTTTTTAGAGGATCTTTTCGACTGAGTTTACCACGAGTTCGAAGTTCTTTTGCCACTCGGTGCTGTGGTCGAGGCCCTGGAGGACTGTGCCTTTATCTTCCATTTCGGCTACTTTGGGCTCGATAGGGAGTTCGGCAAGGACGGGGACGTTGAAGTCCTGTGAGGCTTTTTCCACGCCTCCGCTTCCGAAGACATTGATCATTTCGCCGCAGTGTGGGCAGACGAGGCCGTTCATGTTGTCCACGATCCCGATTACAGGGACGTTAAGTTTGGACGAGAAGTTGATGGACTTCCGGACGCTGACCAGGGCCACGTCCTGGGGGGTCGTGACGATCACGGAACCGTCGCAGTTGGGGATGAGCTGGGCTACGCTTAGGGGTTCGTCTCCGGTGCCAGGGGGAAGGTCGATTATCAGGAAGTCAAGTTCGCCCCAGTATACCTCTTCCAGGAACTGCTCGATTGCTCCCATCTTGGCAGGCCCTCTCCAGATTACGGGGGAGTCCTTGTTTTCGAGCAGGAAGCCCACGGACATAACGGACAGGTTGGAAAAGACCCGGACCGGGATAATTCCCTGTTCATTGACCTCAGGCCTTGAGGATTCGAGTCCGAAGATGGTGGGGACTGTCGGTCCGTGGATGTCGCAGTCAAGAAGCCCTACCCTGTACCCGCGCAGGGCCAGGCCGGCGGCAAGGTTCGCAGCAATGGTGCTTTTTCCGACTCCCCCTTTTCCGCTCATGACCATGATCTTGCGTTTGATGCGCCGGAGGTTGACTACTATTTTTGGCTCCTCGGGCTTTTTAGATAAGCTTTCCAGTGGTTGAACTTTTTCTGTCATTTTTAATCGCCTTTGTGAGATTTATTATGATTTTTAAATAGTATCCACTATTCCCTGTATCTATTAATTCCCTATATCCCTTTCACGTTTCATCATTTTTGATGTTATCCGTACTCTTTGTCTCGATATAGTTCCCGCCCTTTATCTCTATTGCTTTGCCCTTGCTAAGGGCCAGAGCGACTTTCATGCGGGCGGCTTTCAGGTCTTCCCAGAAAGCCCTTCTCGAGATTCCTACCCTGGTCGCGGCATCTTCTTGCCGCAGGTCTTCAAGGTCCACCAGCCTGAGGGCTTCGAGTTCTTCTATTGTGAGGGATACCACTTCAAGTTCGGATAGAGGAACCCCTCTTGGCTTGAAGTACGTGATATCAGGTGTCTGTGATACGCGCCTGGGGCACTTTGGTCTTCCTCTGCATTTTTTCATGGTAATTACTTATGCACATTGCGGAGTAAATATATAATAATTTCTCTTTTCCCGTAGAAAAGTATAAATATTTATGTACTATTGAGTGAATTTAGTTATTGTGGATGTACTCAAGTCTCGACAGGTTCCGGTTGGAATCCGGGAACTCGTCATTTCCGGGAAAGGACGGCTCCCGTGAGATGAACCGTCGAAAACGGAGCAAGAAACATGAAAATCTGTGTAACAGCTAAAGGTAAGGGCCTGGATTCAGGGATCGATCCCAGTTTCGGAAGATGTGCGTATTTCGTGATCATTGATTCCGAATCAGGTTCCATAAACTCTTTTGAAAATACAGCGTTAGGTGCCTCAGGCGGAGCTGGCATACGGGCTGCAGAATCCGTGGCAAACCTGGGGGCTAAAGCCCTCCTGACAGGCTCGGTGGGCCCGAATGCATTTTCCATCCTTTCCGAGGTCGGAATCGAAGTCCGGATCGGCATAAAAGGCATGGTTGCGGACGCCTTGAATGCATATAATGAAGGGAAACTTGAAGCAATAGACTCCCCGAATGCCTCTGCCCATGCAGGAATGAAATAAACCAAAGGAAATATGGCGGATAAGCCGAAAAACAAAAAAAGCGTGTAAATTACACGTATTATTCTCAAATAGCTATCAACTAACATTCTCAAATAGCTATCAACTAACTCTCAAATAGCTATCAACTAACTCTCAACTAACTCTCAACGATGTGTAAAACAATTTAAGGTGACTCTTATGAAAGTATGCGTTCCCACCAGGGATGAAAACGGTATGGAAGGAATTGTCGAACAGCACTTTGGAAAAGCTCCCACATATACGATCCTTGACTCCGACACCAGGGAAGTTGTGGTGATCCCCAACACCAGTGAACACCTGGGCGGGGTGGGGTTGCCCCCTGAGTACCTCCATCAGCAGGGCATAGATATCATGCTCTGTGCAGGGCTCGGGTTCAAAGCAGTTCAGATGTTTGAGTCCTACGGGATTAAAGTCTTCGTAGGGGCCGGCGGTACGGCCAGAGACACTTTCGAAGCCTGGGAGGCAGGCAGGCTGCAGGACGCAAATGCTAGCAATTCCTGCGCCGATCACGGACACCACCACTAATCCGATAAGCACCTTAAGCCTGAACTGTAGAAGGTGTTTTCTGAGATATTAAAAGGACTTTCCAAATGACTGTGCAGGAGAAGCTGAGCCTCGGGATCACAGCCTCCAGAAACGCCATCTTTTCCATGGTCCCGTTGGCCCTGGTCAAAGGCTCTGTCGGGCTGTATTCTGGAAGCACGGCTCTGCTGGCAGACGCAGTCCACACGGCCATGGATGTCTTTACTTCCCTGGCAGTCTGGATAGGTCTGAAAGTGAGCCTGAAAAGCGGGGGAGAGAGTTTTCCTTACGGTTACTACAAGGCCGAAAACATAGTTGCACTCTTTGTCTCCCTCCTTATTCTCCTCTCCGGGGTCGAACTGCTTCGGGAAGGGCTTGCAGGTATAAAGGCCCCCTCGGAGATCCAATTTGAAGGGCTGGCCCTTGCGACGTCCGTGTTTTCGGTCCTTGGGATCTATGCTCTTTCAGTCTACAAGGAAAGGATCGGGAATTTGATCAATTCCCAGGCCCTGATCGCGGATGCCAGGCATTCGTACACGGATGTCTTTGCTTCCCTCGTGGTGGTTGTGGCGGTCCTTGGCTCAATGTTCGGGGTGCCGCAGCTGGATAGTTTCGGGGCGATCGTGATCTCTTTCCTCATCTTCAAGCTCGGGCTTGAAAGTGCAAGGGATGCGATGCTCATTCTCATGGATGCCTGGCTGGACAGGGAAACAAACGAGAAGATAAGGCAAAACATCGAAAACATTCCCGGATTGCTTGCCCTCAAGGACCTGAAACTCCGGAAATCCGGGCTCGTGGTCTTCGGGGAAGCTACTGTTGAAATCGAAGGTGATCCTGACCTGAAACATATCAATCTTCTCTCGGAATCTGTCGAAAGGGCAGTCCGAAAGGAGGTGGAAAACCTTGAACACCTTGCAGTCAATGCCAGGGCGGTGGAACGGAAGCGGGTCCGTTTTGCCCTTCCGGTTTTCGGAAATGAGGGGCTCTCTGCAAGGCTTTCGGAGCACCTCGGGAAAGCGCCCTATTTCCTCTTTGCCGACGTGGAAGCCCGGGAGCTTCGAAACTGGAAAGTGCTTGAAAACCCCGCCTCGGACATCGAGAAAAAAAGGGGCATCAAGACCGTGGAATTTCTCCTGCAGGAAAAGACAAACGCCCTGGTGCTGAGCAGTGTGGGAGAAGGGCCGTTTCACATGCTCAGGGATAAGCTAGTTCGGATTTACCGGACCCCCGATGGTGTCGAAACTGCTCTTGAACTACTTGAAAGAATTGAGGGTCTTGAAGAAATCGAGGAGCCGGAATAAGACTTAAGGTGCCTGAATAAGGACGGAAAATATGAAAATTGCAATAGCAAGCGGAAAGGGAGGGACCGGAAAAACAACGGTTGCCGTAAACCTTGCCCTGTCGGTAGAGGGCATGCAGCTTTTTGACTGCGATGTTGAAGAGCCAAACTGCAACCTCTTCCTGGGCCAGGAACTTGAAAAGGTGGAGGACGTCTCCTGCCCGGTCCCGGTCATAGATTCTGATAAATGCACCCTCTGCGGCAAATGTGCGGCTTTTTGCAGGTACAACGCTCTGGCTGCCCTTCCGACAAGGATTATGGTTTTTCCCCCCTCTGCCACGGCTGCGGAGGGTGTGGTTTTGTCTGTCCGGAGGAAGCCGTGCGAGAAGAACCGAGGATTCTTGGTCTGGTCGAAAAAGGAACGGCAACTACTTCCCTTGAGTTTTACCGCGGCCTTTTGAACGTAGGGGAAGCGATGGCAACCCTTGTCATAAGGACTCTTCAAGAGCATATCGATACAAGCAGGCCTGCAATTATTGATTCCCCCCCCCGGGGTCGCCTGCCCTGTCATTGCGGCAGTCGGGACCGCGGATTACTGTGTGCTTGTTACCGAGTCTACCCCCTTTGGTTTCCATGACTTCAAGCTTGCCCTTGAGGTCGTAAAGCTGATGAAAATCCCCTTCGGGGTGGTTATCAACCGGGACGGGCTTGGGGATTCAAGGGTAGAGGCTTTCTGCAGGGCTGAAAAAATCCCCGTCCTCCTGAAGATTCCGAATGATATGAGGATCGCCCGGCTTTATTCCGAAGGGATTCCCTTTGTTGAAGAAATGCCCGGGTGGAAAGATAAATTTGCAGCTATGTTCAAAGCAATTGAATCAGGTTCCGAATCCGGGGTGATGAATGCATGAAGCAGCTTGCTATTATCAGCGGAAAGGGCGGCAGTGGAAAGACCACCCTTACGGCGGCGTTTGCTTCGCTTGCAAAAAATGCCGTTATTGCGGACTGTGATGTGGACGCTGCAGATATGCACCTGATCCTTAAGCCTGAAATTCAGGATGAAGAGGACTATTTAGGTCTCGAAGTCGCTTCTATCGACCCGGAACTCTGTACCTGCTGTGGAAAGTGCGGGGAAGTCTGCCGTTTCGGTGCGATAAGCGCGGATATCACGATAAACCAGTATAGCTGCGAAGGATGTGCAGTCTGTACCGTTGCCTGTCCTGAAAACGCGGTTTCCATGAAGCCGAGAATCTCAGGGCAGGTTTTTTCCTCCAAAACACGCTTTGGCCCTCTTGCCCATGCAATACTTGGTATAGGGGAGGAGGCTAGCGGAAAACTTGTGAGTGCGGCCCGGGAACGGGCAATAAAGCTTGCGGAACAATATACTAAGGACCTTATTATTATTGATGGTCCCCCCGGGATCGGTTGTCCTGTGATTGCAGCAATTACCGGCACGGACCTTGTCCTTGCGGTTAGCGAACCCACGGTTTCAGGGATACATGACCTGAAACGGGTGATCGATCTTGCCAAACATTTCCGGATTCCTGCAACTGTATGCATCAACAAGTGCGACATCAACGAGGAAAACAGCCTGAAGATTGAGGAGTTCTGTGCCGAAGCCGGGGTGCCGGTACTCGGAAGGCTGCCCTATGACGACATAACGACCCGGGCAATGATGCGGGAAGAATCCGTAATCGAGTATGCAGCCAGGGAATGTTCCCTTAGTAATGAACACGTCCCTTTCCCTGAAAACAGTCCTTGCTCTGAAAACAGTCCTGACTATGAAGAATCTGTAATAGGAATGGATTTCACGTCAAAGGTTCGTAAAATCTGGGAAGGGCTTGAGGAACGGCTTTCCTAAGTGTCCTTTAAAGGACCTGGGATGGTGTCCCTTGAAATGAATAAATCTTAACAATTTCAATTTTAATATCTCATATTTTTATTTTTCCTCAAAAACGATGGTAGTTCCGGCTGGCTTGAAAACAGGCCTGTGCGGGTTTCAGGAAAAAATTAGTTTAAAAAGATATTATTCGAAAGTTAGATAATGTAACAGCCTGTTATTAATATTTAATAAATAGTTGGTGAGGAATTTAAATGGATTACGCTGAAATTTCAGAGAAACTTGTCAAGATACTGGATCTGAGATACGAACCTGTAGCAGTGAAGGTTGTTAAGAAAGGTGAACCGATTCCTGAGGGATATAATATTCCCGAGAAAAACATCCGTCACTGCCAGTCCATCATGAGAGCCCGGAAAGGCGAGTCTCTTGTAGTCCCGGCAGACAAGCACGCCTGTGTGGTCGGAGGTTCGAGCCTGGGAATTCTTGAGACTCCTGATAAAGTGGCTTCCGGCGAATTCCACAAAAATATTGGCATGTTTGAGAGCACAGAAGCTGCAGCCGAAATGGTCGCCCAGCGCCCGACTTTCGAGCCAGGAAGCAGGATTGCAACCGTAGTCTGTCCCCTCAAGGACGCAAAAGTTGACCCTGATTCTATAATCCTTGTGGACAGGCCCGAGACTATCTACTGGATCGTCCCGGCAAGCACCTTCTACAAAGGCGGGAGGGTAAACTTCAGCACTGCGGCTTTCCAGGCGACCTGTGCCGACACGACCATCCTTCCTACCCTGACCGGGGAAATCAACCTCTCCCTCGGATGCTTCGGCTGCCGCAGGTCCACGGACATCGAAGATGACGAAATGCTTGTTGGGATCCCCTTCAGCAAGATCGAGGAAATCGTCAGCGCTCTTGAAAAGATCTACGAAGGCCCAATGCAGAAAGCCCGGCAGAAATAATTTCTTCTGCCTTTTCACCCTTTTATTACATCTCCTATAAATTTTTCAACAATTTTCCCTTTTTTCAGTTCCCTTGTGTTTTCTGCTTTTTCAGTTTC
>DUKH01000145.1:27201-38937 GCA_013329415.1 Methanosarcinaceae archaeon
CTTTATGTTTTCTGCTTTTTTCGTTCCCTTGTTTTTTCTGTTTTTTTCAGTTTCTTTATGTTTTCTGTTTTTTTCAGTTTCTTTATGTTTTCTGCTTTTTTCTATTTTATCAGCCTTTCAATCTTGTTTTTTTCTTTTTTACCTGTGTTTTTCTCTCCTGTCCGTTTGACTTACATGGAAATATTTATACCTTCAAAGTTTATTTATGAATTTATAACACTTTCTTCTTGTTTAAAAAAATCACTGGGAGTAAAAATGCAGTGTGCGTTATGTAAAAATAAAGAATGCTTGAAGGGCAAGAACTGTTCTGTGATTAAGTCGGGGCTTGAGTACGGCGGTAAGGACTTAAAATCGCTTCAGGTTTCCGCCTGGCTTGAGGCTGACCCCACAAAAAGGACAAAGGTTGAAGAAATTGTAATTTATGCAAAAAAGCTGGGTTACGGGAAGATAGGGGTTGCTTTTTGCATCGATTACGAAAGGGAAGCCAGGCTTGTCTATGAAATTCTTTCCCGGTACTTTGAAGTGTTTTCGGTCTGTTGCAAAGTCTGTGGGTTCGGTAAAGCCGATCTCAGGCTAAGGAAATGCGAAGGTACAAGATTTGAGGTAGCCTGCAACCCCATAGGGCAGGCCCTGCTCCTGAACGACGACGAAACCGACCTTAACATCATGCTCGGGCTGAAAACGGGGTACGATATTCTCTTTGCAGCGCATTCCGATGCCCCCTCTGTGTTTCTTCCCGTGCAGGAACTCTCTCAGCTGGGTAGTTCCGATATCGATATGATTGAATGATTTTCGGGAGTTCTGAAAAATTTATTTATATAATTACAAATTAATACAAGCCCTTAATAGGAACTTTTGAGGTTGGAATATAGAGCTTTTTTGTACCGGAGAATAACATGTTCAAAGAATCCGAATCAGAATGTATAAGAATCCGGGCTCATCACCTTTTTTGCATGCAGGGCTTCCAGGGTTACGGGTATAGCTCTGAGTTTGTGGCAAATATGCGTTTGGTTCTGGAATCGATTAAAGCCTCCCCTTCCGGGCATCTGAAACTTGTGTCCGAATGTGATGCAATCTGCGTTTCCTGTCCCAATAAAAAAGAATGTTCACTTTCCGATTCTTTCCTTGCGCTCAAGATCCGGAAGATGGACCAGCTTGTGCTGGAAAAGCTTGGTATGGAAGAACAAACTGTTGGGGAAGCAAAAGAGCTTTTCAGACTTGTCAATCAAAAACTTAAAAACCCCTCCGATATCGAGGAGGTCTGCGGAAGTTGCAGGTGGAGGCAAAAGTGCCTCTGGTACCTGCAAAAAAATGAGGGAAACTGAGCTTTTAACTCCGGAATTCACATTAAGGCCTTTTGAATCCGGAATTCCGTTTCTTTGTTTTTACCTTATCCCTGCATTGATTTCATATACTTTTGCCAGGAATTCCAGGTTCTGGACTGCGTTTTGCTCAATCCCGAGCTTATCAGGGGAGATCCCCAGGGCCAGGGCCAGGAGCTGGGAATAATGCAGGACCGGGATGGAATAGTCCGTTCCGAATTTTTCGTTCACTGCGAGCTGCCCCTTGTCAAACTGGAGGTGGCAGAAGGGGCATGCGTTGACGATACAGTCCACTCCGGCCCGCTGGATGCATGCCAGTTTGTGCTCGAGCATTTCCAGGGATTCTTCTATGTGTCCCGAGCGCACCCCGCCGCCTGCTCCGCAGCACATCATTTTGTCAGTGTAATCCACACTTTCTGCCCCTGTGGCTTCGACCAGTTCGTCAAAGAAAGTAGGATTTTCCGAGTTTCCGAGTTTTCTTTCCTTTGTAGGCTTTATCAGGTGGCAGCCGTAGTGGAGGGCTACTTTCAGGTCGAGGGGAGTCGTAACGTAACTTTTGAGCTTTTCAGGCCCGATCTCCTCATAGAGCAGTTCTATGATGTGCCTGACTTCTACCGTGCCCTGGTACTCCATGCCGATTCCTTTCAGGCACATGTTCGTCTGGGCTTTCATTTCGGGGTCGCTTTTCAGCTCAATGTTGGCATCCGCAAGCGAGGCATAGCAGCCGTTGCAGATGGTCAGCACGTCCCTTTCCATTTTCTCGGAGATGACGACGTTCCTGGCGGCAAGAGACAGCCAGGTCCCCTTATCAAATGACTTGAAAACCCCTGGGGCAGGGCAGCACGAGGCTCCGGGCAGGTCGACAGCGTCAAGGTCAAGTTTCTCAAGGCAGAGCTTTGTAACATTTTCAATACCCGGGTAACGGTTTGGGACTATGCAGCCGAGAAAGAGTGATAATTTTGTCATGGTAGAGTCCTCTTTTTATTTTTCAGCCGTCAGTTCATCGAATCTGCAGGTTCTGAGGAGGGCCCTTACCTGTTCCAGGGCTTCCGGGGAGTGCTGGGCCGTGTTTGGGAGTGGGTCCAGCCCCAATTCTTCTCTCTTTTTCCTGGTTTCCTCGTCAAGCGGGACGGCATGTCCGTATTCCAGCACCATTTCCGAAACCCGTCGGTGCTCGGGCAGCATGAACCCTTTCCGGACTGCAAGCCTGCGGATTTCCAGCAGGGCATCTGTGATTTTGATCCCTCTGGGGCAGCGTTCCTGACAGGTGTAACAGGTGGTGCAGAGCCACAGGTCCTTATCTTCCAGGACAGGCCTGTTCTTGCGCGCGTCCCTCAGGATTCTCCTGGTATTTAGCCCGGCATGTCTTCCCGAAGGGCAGCTTCCGGTGCATGTGCCGCAGTGCATGCAGGAAAGAATGTCAAGCCCTGCAGCCTTTAAAACTTCCAATACTTCTTCGTCATAACTCATACAGGTTCACCGGCTGATTTTTTTGGTTTGGTCTGTTTTAGAAAAAGCAAAGTTGAGATTGAAGCTGCATGCTTCTAAATGAAGTATTACCCGACCGCGGTAGCGCTTCAAATGTTCCAGAAATAACAATTTTCCCTCTTCTGTATATTATCCTATAACTCTCATAATATTTAATGTAGATCAAATTTGTTCACGGGGTTGAATGGCCTTCTGTTAGGCTGTTACGTTTGGTTCCAAACCGTCAATCCAAACATCTTTTCATAATAAAGGCCCGAATACTTTAGGCTGGATTATTAAATCGCGGATTTTTGAATATTGGGTGGTTTAATGTTGAATATTGGGTGGTTTAATGTTGGATAGTGGAGGTTGGATGGTTGAAGGCCGTTAATGAGTCTTTAAAGGTAATGAATGCTTTTTTTCCAAAAAAAGACCTTTATACCTGTCCCCGTACTATAATTGTCTATTATGTCTGCTCATATATATAAAATAAGTGGCAATGGTCATTCCCTGAAGTCCGATAATCCCAGACTTTTTTGCCCGGGAGTTTGCCTCCGGAATTTTTTCCTGCCGGTCTCTCCCGGGTGCAGGGAATTCCCTGCCTTTTTTCCCGGAGTAAACAGGGCTTTTGTGGGTTTCCCTGTTTTAAGGTCGAACTCCTTGAGGAAATATTTCAGGAGAAGTTTACACCCAGGTCTTTCATCCCGTTGAGTTTTGCAAGATTTATCAGAAGTGGGGTGAGGGATTCGATTGTGTTTGCGTTCTTCAGGGGTCCGCCGTCCAGGGGTTTCAGGCAGCCCATATGGCGGGTCAGTTCCATGACAAGTTTCTTCGCTTCTTCATCGTCACTGCAGATGACGGAATCGTTGACTGCCTTGCATTTGACGATGTCTTTTAATTTCCTGGCTGCAATATTGTGGAAAGCTGCGACCACTTTTGTTGAATCCGGGGTCATTTCCTTTATTGCCTGGGCTGCCGAGCCTTCGGCCGGGGGTCTGTATTCAAAGAGGGGGCCTGCTTTTGCCATGGGGACAACGGGGCTGATAAGGGTTTTGCCTTCAATTGCCTCACGGATTTCCTCAAGCAGGGATGGAACATTATCGAAACGGATTGTGAGGACAATGAGGTCGGCTGCCTTTGCGGCTTCAAGGTTGCTGTTCCCGGCGATCCTGATTTCTGTGGTATCAAAACCGCAGTTCTCAAGCTCTCCTAACGCTTCTTTTGCAGCTTCCTCTGCAGCTTCCGGCGACCTGGACCCGATGATTATTTCATTTTTAACTCCTTCGTCCATCAGGTTTTGAAGGGCAAGCCTCAGCACCAGGCCTTCTCCTATATTGCCGGTTCCTCCCAGGACAGCTATTTTCAGCTTTTCAGAATTCAATTAACCTAAACCTCCAGTTTGCTATGTCACCCCATAACATATCCGGGGTGCTTAATATACCTTCTCTCATTTTTTTATATCAAAATATAATATCCAAGTTATGTCGCTGTTATTTTTGCAGGTTACCTGACAGATATCCCGGATACTACGGGGCTAAAGTTTTTAATTAATTCGGTTTTTTTGCCTGAGCATTTTCAAATTCTGCTGCTTCATTGTAGATATATTTATAATGTATCTCGCCATATTTGATAAATAATTTATTAATGTGGGAGTGTTATCTACAGGGGATAACTTTGTTCAGGATTATGTCTTTTCATGGCCGTCTTTTCGGGGTTATTTCCTGTTTATCTTCGCGTTAATATGTAAGCGAATACCGGGGGTGGGGGTAACTGGGGAGTTACACCCTAAAAGTGTTATATGTGTTTATAGCAGCAGTGGCTATCACAGGCATATTTTTCTCTCCCTGTTTCAAAACTTCGGAGGAGAGTGGGATCGATAAGCTCCAGGGATGGGCTTCAGGACAGGCGTGGCCCTCTGGAATTTTTTTAGTTCCGGATGAGGTTATCTTGAAAACCGGACCTGAAGAATTAATTGAGGTGTCTGAACCGCGAGAGGTTGGGGAGATCGGAGAGATTAGAGAGATTAGAGAGATTAGAGAGATTAATGAGCAGGAGGGTCTGGTGTACATATACCTCTTTCCGGCTTTCGGTACCCACGTGCTAGACCCTTTTGTCCGGGTCACGGAGAGAGACGAAAGTAACCATGTTGCTGTGGCCCGGGTGAGCCCCGGCTCCCTTACAGAGCTTGTTTTGCTGGAGGAAGTCCGGGGAGTCCGGACCGTATCCCCTCCGCTGGTCAGGAAAGTTTCTCCTCATGGCGGAAATTTCCAGGATGGAAATTCCCACATACCAGGGCTGGAAAACTTCGGGACGTTCAACGAAGTCTCGGGAAAGGGGGCCAGGGTCGGGATCATCTCCGATGGGGTGGATTCTTTTGCCGGAGCTCAGGCTGCGGGGGCTGTTCCCGGGGATGTGCATGTCCTTGCCGCAGGAAAGGGGGATGAAGGCACGGCTATGCTTGAAATCGTGCACGGTATCGCCCCGGATGCCGAGTTGTATTTCCACGAGGCAGGCAGCAACAAACTTGAATTTAACAAAGCGGTTGATGCTCTCCTGGCCGAGGGCTGCCAGATCATCTGCGATGACATCGGCTGGCCTGACGAACCTTTCTTCGAAGATGGGATCGTCGCCTCCCATGTCCGGGAAGCCCTCGAAAGCCAGGACCTCCTTTATGTAAGTGCGGCAGGCAATGACGCGAACCGCCACTACCAGGGCATGTTTTTCGATGACGGTTCAGGCTGGCATGATTTCAGTTCCGGGAAAAGCAGCTCTAAAAACCTCTATGTGGACATCCCCCCTGGCGGGGAAGTGACCGTGGTCCTCCAGTGGAACGACCCCTGGGACGCTGCGGGAAACGATTACGACCTCTACCTCAAGGACTGTTCCGGCGGAGAGGAACTTGCTTCGAGCAAAAATTCCCAGGACGGAAAAGGTGTCCCCCTGGAGTTCTTCAGATACGCGAACCCGGAAAAAAAGGTCATTAAAGGAATGGTCTGTATTGAAAAGTATTCAGGAGAGCCACAGGTGCTGGAAGTTTTCATCTATCCGGAATCCTGCAGGGACGTCTACCCTGACAACCTGGTCGAAGAGGACTCGGTGTTCGGGCACCCGGCTGTCCCGGGGGTGCTCTGTGTCGGGGCGGTTGATTCGGCAGGTTCGCTCGGTTCGTTTGGTCCGGTCGGTTTGGAAAAAGGGGCTTCTGGCATTGCTCCTTACTCTTCCCGGGGACTGGTAAGCATCTATTCCCCGCAGTACGAAACCAGGGAAAAGCCGGACCTCTGCGGCCCCGGTTCCGTGGAACTCAGGGGCATGGGCGAAAATCACAAGCTTTTTGCAGGCACCAGCGCTTCGGCTCCCTACGTGGCAGGGGTCGCTGCCCTGGCCTGGAGTGAGCAGCCGGAGAAAAATGCCCGTGAGATCCGGGAAATCTTATGTTCCACATCAGGAGACCTGGGTGCCCCCGGATATGACAGCATCTTCGGGTACGGGATTGTCGATTCCAGCGCCTTTACGGAAGGGCAGTGAAGATTGAACATGGCAGTGAAGATCGGGAAATGCAGTGAAGGTTGAAAAGGTAGTGAAGGTTAAACAGGACGTAATTATAGTCCCGGACGTAAATATTTACACTTAAATTATAACCACGGAAGACACGGAAAGCACGGAAGGGTCGTCTCCCTATTTCCTTTATTCCGTGTCTTCTGTGCTTTCCGTGGTTTAACTTTCACCTGAGATTGGTGAAGGAATTTGGGTTCTTGACTATAAGTTTGAAAAGGCAGTTAGAGTTGGGGAGATCCTTTTCACTCCACCAGCAAAATCCCCACACACATTGTTTTTTCGGGCTTGCAGAATTTAAGGTCGACTCCTGCCCTTTCCATTACCTTCTGCAGGTTTATCCCCACAGCTTCCGGGGCAAAGCGCCTTCTTTCAGGCTTTACGCACCTTTCAAGGTTGCATTTGTCGCATTCGTTGCAGGACCCGGGACGGAGCAGGTGGGCATAGATGAAACCTTTCCTGAAAGCTTCCTGTTCGAGCTCGAACATTTTCCGGAAAGACTCTTTCCTGTACTCTCCCCAGGCTTCGAGGATATCCTGCACGTCTGAAGTGTCATGTTCGTCCACAAGGAGCAGCGCGTTGCTGTATTCCTGAAGGACCTGCCTGAATTCGTCGATGGAAATGATGTGGGGCGGACAGCTAAGCCGTTTCCCGTAGCTCCGGCAGCCGTAGGCGCACTTCAATGCGATCCGGTTTTCCACTGCAATATCTCCCGATTCAAGCGGGTAGGCTTTAAGCCCCAGGTCTGAGGCTTTTTCAATCAGGTTGTCTAAATTTTCGGACAATTCAATCCCCCTTCTTTTTAATTCTGGATTTGTGCTTGATATAATTTGGTGACTGTACCCATATAACTTTAGTAACTTTGATAATCATGCCTGAAACCGGCTGCACTTTTCGCTGCGTGGGATACACTTCTATAATTTGTAACAAATAATCTTAACAGGGATCCCCATGACGAAGAAAGTACCTTCATCTGAACTTGAAAACCGTATGGATCGCTTTAGAAAACGGATGGACCAATCGAATCCCGACTGGGAAATCGCCGTGATCTTCAGCAAAATTAACCTTTACTACTTTACCGGCACGATGCAGGACGGAATGCTGATTATCCCGAAGAACGGAGACGCAACATTCTGGGTCCGGCGCAGTTACGAAAGGGCTCTGGACGAATCGCTATTTTCCAATATAGAACCAATGAACAGCTTCCGGGATGCTGCAGGGAGTATAGGCAAGGCAGGTACGGCGGATAATGCAGGTAAAGCAGGCAATGAATGCAAGCTTCCGGACGCGGTCTATCTGGAAACCGAGGTAGTCCCGCTGGCCCTGTACCAGCGCTTTCAAAAATACTTCCCCTTTAAGGCCGTTAAATCGGTTGACCCCCAGATTGCTGCCGTTAGAGCCGTAAAAAGCGAATATGAACTTTCCCTTCTGCGAGAATCCGGCAGGATTCATCAGCATGTGCTCGAAGACCTTGTGCCCGACATGCTGCGGGAAGGTATGAGTGAAGCGGACCTCTCAACCGAACTGTTTTCGGTGCTGGTGGAAGAAGGGCACCACGGAGCCTGCCGTTTTGGCATGTTCGATACGGAAATGATCCTGGGAAACGTCTGTTTCGGGGAAAGCTCCATTTATCCTTGTTATTTCAACGGCCCCGGCGGAAAGCGCGGAATTAACCCCGCAGTCCCCCTGCTCGGGAGCCGGGAGCGGAAATTAAGGAAAGGCGACCTGGTCTTTGTTGACGTAGGGTGCGGGGTCGAAGGTTACCATACGGATAAGACCACGACATACATGTTTGGCTCATCCCTTCCGCAGTATGCCATAGATCTCCACAATAAATGCGTGGCTATCCAGAATGAAGCTGCAGCAATGTTAAAACCCGGTGCCATCCCCTCGGAAATTTACAATACCATCATGAATGGGCTTGATGAAGAGTTCCTGCAGAATTTCATGGGCTTCGGGAACCGTAAAGTAAAATTCCTCGGGCACGGGGTCGGCTTGCTGATCGATGAAACTCCCGTAATCGCCGGCGGGTTTGATGAGCCCCTGGAGGAAGGAATGGTATTTGCCCTGGAGCCCAAAAGGGGAATTGAAAACATCGGAATGGTGGGAATTGAAAATACCTTTATAGTAACCAAAAAGGGTGGAGAGTGCATTACAGGGGATAACCCTGGCTTGATTCCCGTATTTTGATTGGCGAAAATTGAGAATGCAGCTTGAATACCATGAGATCTTGAATGATATAGAGAAATAGTCCTCTGGTCCGAGAAATACTTTCCTTGACCCCGGAAACCATTTTCAATCCAGTTGTAGAAAGTGCCCCCGCCAGCTTGCCTGGCGGCGCCTCCCAAAAAAAATAATAAATAGTGGGGTAAAATTATATTTTCCGGCTGTGTTTTTCTTATTTATCTAATCCCTTACCGGTTTTTTCAGGATCTTCACCGTTTTCGGTCTCTTTTACTTTTTGATTTTTCTTTTTACTCTGCTTTTTCCCTTCATTGTTTATTCTGGAAAAGCCGGCCACCTTCGGTGTCCGGGACAAAAACGACGGGAGATGATGAATTCTGGTTGTACGGGATAAAAAATCCTTTTTCTATTCAAGGCTTTATTTTTCTGGAAATACTTATCGTTTGATGGTCTTACCAGAACATTTATTATAAGTTGGTTTTAATTAGTTTATAAATTTCAAAAGAAAATTCCTGAGTTTTTTTGTGTTCCTGGGGATGAGCTATTAATGAGAAACAGAACAAAATTCTTAATCGCAATTTCTTTTGTGATTTTAGCAATGGCTACATTATTTTTTACCCTGATTTATCAGCCTGGAGCAGGTACGTATGTTCGTGCAGATAAACTTCAGGATCCACCAGAGAAATACGTGGAATTCAGTTTAGCAGATCTCGAGAAATATCCCTATATCGAAGAAGCAATAAAAAATCCAGGAAAAGACATTAAGCTCCCTTTTGATCATGATGGAAATATGACTGAGTTCGCTAACATCATGTGGGATAACAAGACTGAATATATAAAACTGAATAATGAGTATTATTGGATACATTATTATTCTGCTGATTAAGATATGGTGACGCTTTGGATAATTTTTCCTTTTCAATTCTCTTTTTTTCAATACATTTTCAGCAGTTTGATGACGTGGCCAGAAAACTTATAAAGAGTTGGTTAAAAGTAGTTAATGGAGTTCAAAGGGACTTTCCAGAGTATATTTAAACTCCACATTGCCTGAAGGCAAGCTTATAGTCTGCTTTAGTAGATGTCGACTTACTGGTATCGGGTCAATTACGAATGGACGAATTGCATGAATACGAATGTTAGGAGGTGGATGCTGCAACAATGGAGCACACACCGCGCTTGCTATTGGAATTCGCTTACAGTGTAGACTCACAAAATTTGTGGCATTCGTCCATTTTGAATATATTTAAGGGGAAAACGATATGACCAGCATTTTTATTTTTTGGGATATGAAATCATGAAAACCGGGGATTTATCGTTTACAGGAATTCTGATTGGACTTGTATTATTCGGACTTTCTGATCTTTTAGCTATAGGTCCAATATATGGTGGAGTTATAGGTGCGATTATTGTAGGTATATTTGTTGGTAAAATCATGGGCAAAGGCTCGGTAAAATATGCTTTTTTATCAATATTTGCGTATAACCTGATCGCCTGGGTTTTAACATTTTTGTTTACCTCCGATGGAAAGCTTGTATTACAATCTGATGGCCCTTCTATGTCTGTTTTTATCGGATCTTTGCTCGTACTGGTATTTTTTTATTCAATAATCGGCTCCTTCGGGGCATTTGTTACCTGCAACCTGAGCAGGAATGAACAGGGCAGAGGATTATGAATTTCTCGGAAATACGGATTATTTGGGAAGGTTCAGATCCTTCATGTGTTAAAAACGATATGAATCAACAAAATGAAACAGGGTAGAAGACAAGCAAAGAGGAATCTAATAGCGTTTGTGGCCAAAAGCAAGGAAGTGTCGACTTTGAAATTTCAAGGGTTGTGTCTGAACATAATATTATGTTATCTGATTGTGTCCGTCTTTTTGTTGATGACTGCCAGTACAGGGGCTGCATACACAATCACGGTAGATGGCAGTGGAGGAGCAGATTATACTAAGATACAGGAAGCTGTCGATAACGCAAATGACACGGACACCGTTATTGTGCACAGCGGTATTTATTCTGAAAATATACTCATTAACAAACCACTAACACTAAAGCCTGCAGATAATAACTCAAATATAATCATCAAAGCTACAAATTCTTCGAATTACATATTCCACATAAGATCATCAAATACCAGCATAACCGGTTTCAACCTGACGGGCGAAACCGGGAGCAAACTCAGGTCCGGGATATATCTGGACAATGTAAAGCACTGTCAAATCTCAGGCAACAGTATTTCAAACGTCAAAGACGGCATTCTCCTTTCCTCTTCCCGGGAAAACAATATCGAAGGCAATTCTTTATATTCAAACGGCCTGCACGGAATTAACATCTCCGGCTCCGATAACAATATCATAAGTAAAAATAGGGTTTTCAGCAACCGATATGGAATAATTGTAGAATCTTCAAACAGTAATCTAATTTCCGGTAACAATGCAAGCCTCAACGAGAATTACGGAATAGCCCTGTTCAAAACAAATGAGAGTATTGTAAAAGATAACATTGCTACCGGAAACAGGCATGGGATTTGTTTAACTTCATCCTTCAACAATAAAATCGAAAACAACAGTGCTTTCAAGAATACCTTATCCGGTTCGGTTGTGTGGGATTCGGAAGCAAACCGGCTTGAAAACAATAATTTCAGCTTCAATGGGGATTCGGGCTTAACTCTTCTTCACGAAAATAGCAATAATAGAGTTGTAAACAATGAGATTTCACACAACAACAATGGGATCTATTCCAGAAGTGACGGTGCTCTTATCCTGAACAATACCATAAATTCCAACGACAAATACGGAATACTTCTCATCCACACTGAAGATAATATTATCGAAAACAACACTCTACTGGATAATGAAAAAGGAATTGAGACTAAAAAATTGTCCGAAAACCGGATATCTTCAAATACGATCGATGACCGGCTGACCACCCGGAAACTAATATCTGCTTTTCTCATCCTGATAGTAATCGGGACGGCATATTACCTGAAAAAAGAGTCATTGATATTGAAAGCTCTGAAGGTCCTGCTTATTGCGGCCATAGTGTTGATACTTGCAATCCTTGCATGGTACTTCCCGTTCGAATCAAGCCTGTATGAGAGCAGTGTTGAAATAAACAATATCCAATGGGCCGATACCGCCTCTATAAATGAGAGTTATACAGGAGGAAACCTCTCAATGGACCTTGCCTATCTCGAAAAGTATGCATATCCT
>DUKH01000149.1:0-2883 GCA_013329415.1 Methanosarcinaceae archaeon
TTACGCTGCGACCTATAAAGAAAGGCAAGACCAGAAAAGAAGTCCCCAAAATTGAAGCTCGTGCAGGCGAACCTCAATTTAGAGTTAAAGCTTAACAAGAAAAAAAAGTCCTCTTGAGGGAGCAAAGCGACCGAAAAGGACAGCGCACTGTTGCGATTTCATCGCAACTCCCGGAAAATCTCCGATTTTCTGTGATGCCAAGTTGCAGCTAGGCTGGTTCAACCAGGTCGGGGCAGCCAGGCCGGGTCACCCGGCCATTCAGAAGTCTGCAAAAGGTACAAGGTCGCAGCCCGTACACCTTAGACACATGGTTTTTGCAAGTCCCGGGTTCAACCCGTATTTTTCGAGTATGGCTTTTTCCATTTTTGCCAGTTTCAAGAGGCGTTCCCGGGAAGGGCGCTCTGCAAAACAGTCCCCTGCCCTGAGGGGATGGGGGTTTATAGGGCGAAGGATCGGGATCACTCCCAGTTTTGCGAGGGTTTCGACCCCGGCCCTGACAGCTGAATCACTCTCCCCGAGTCCGATAATAAAGTTGCTGAAAACCCGGTTTTTCCCGAAAATCCCCACAGCCTCTTCGAGTTTTTCCAGGATATAGTCGAGGGTCAGGTCTCCGCAGACCCGTTTGAAAATATCCGGGTCCATTGTTTCCACGTTATACTTGACCTCGGACACCCCTGCCTCGTAAAATTGCCTGGAGCATCCTTCGGTGGGGTAGACCGAAACTCCGATCGGCACATTATACTTTTTGAGGGCAGGAAGCAATTTGAGGACGCGGTCCACTTCCCCCTGCACGGAATTTTCAACCCCCGAAGTAAGGGAAATAGCCTTCAGGTTTCCTGTCCTGAAAACTTCGTCCACAATATCCAGGACTTCCTTATTACTCTTGATATGGCCCTGGAGTTTGGGCACGGGACAGTATTTGCAATCGAAAATACAGCGCTCGCAAAGGGTAATAAACGCCTGTTCCGGGCAGTGGGCAAGGGCAGGCTCAAGGGTGCCGCGAGCCAGTTCTTCTCCCTCCATTAAAAGAGAAAAAGTCCCTTCTTCCCCAGCCTTTTCAATGGAAAGGGGGGAATCCTTATTGATACTGAGCCGGACCCTCCGTTCCCCTGACCTGAAGAAAACCGAACTTGTCCCGGCACCCGGACCGGCTGTGGACCCGAGAGCAAGGGGGACAAGGGAAGGATCTATGGAAACGGAACCAATAGAGATCAGGAAAGCTTTTAGTTCTGCAGTCATGAGCTTATTTTGCATGCAAATGATCCTCAAAGTGCTTGTAATTCGTACTTTCACAGATTAATCCGTACTTTCTCAGTTTTCCTTTTCTATGCAAGGAAGTATATAATTTTTGTTAATTATATAATAGTAACTGTTGGGAAGCCATCTCCGGAAAACCGTGAAACAAGACGTTATAAAAACAAGAAAATCAAATTGCGTGCGGCCACCTCGCCCTAAACAGGCTGTCCGACTATTAGTACCAGTAATAACCCAATCCCTTTTTTTGAGTTAAAGCCTTTAAATACCTTATTTACATGTTTTTACCCTGAAATTGAATTTTCGGACAGCCTCTGAAGGTAGAGATATTCGTGACACCCCTTACTTTTTGAAGAATTATTCCCAGAGCTATACTCCCGTATGAAGGCTGGTGAGAATTCACATAACAGTCCAGGCCAAAAAGAAAAAAGGCATTAACATTGAGGAAGTTGGTGCTGAAAAAAACAGCATCAAAAGGAGTCATAGAAATATAGAGGGGCATAAAAGAGTGTGAAGTATTATTGTAAGTGTCTCATCATTAAGAAATAAGAAAACATTAGAAAGATGCAATAACATTAGAACATTATAGTAAAAATAGAGGAATGAAATAACTAAATGGGATAAAAATAACATTAGTTGCTACATATATTTACAAAAGTAATATATAGGATGTATACATAGTACATTTTGCATTCTCATCCCTCACAACCCCGCTAACTAAATATTACTCCACAGGGACAAAAATAGGGACATTAGGGACAAAAACACAGGGATAAGTGAACATACAAGACAAAAAGCAAAAGACGCGCAGCACAAAGAGTCCAATGCCTTTGTATCTCTTCCCAGAAATAAAAAGACTCATAAAAGACTCATTAAACGCCGTTCGAAGCTTCCAGGTTTTCTTGGATGGGAATGCAAACTTTTCTTTTTTTTAGAACTAAACCAGAATATTTTCTATAAGAACTGAATAATGATCTTTTATTTCGAAGCCGAATCTTTATCATAAGATCTGCAGAAATTATGAATTCTTAGTAAAGAAATTATGAATTCTTAGTAAAGAAATTATGAATTCTTATTATGACTGCAGAGAAATAATAAGTTATATCTATCACCTCCCTCAGAATACCTGTGCATGGAAACGGACGAGAAACTTGAGGCAGAAAAGGTTATAGAAACAATAGTCAGCTGGTATGATGCAATCAAAGTAGACATTGACGATAAGGAAAATTTTTTGATGTTATTGAAAATTGCCGTTACCAACCCGACTTTCCACATGAAGATTTCCGAAGAGGCCGGAAAACTCAACTATGAAAAACTTACAGATTTTATCCTGGGGGACATAGAAGGAATAGAGCAGTTAATGGAAGACAAACGCAAGTATTTCAACAAAGCCCTCAAGAGAGAAGTAACTAAGTTCAAAGGCTACCTTAGCGAATATATTGAATCAATATCTAAAGGGGAAACTGCAGAGATTGAGGAGAAGGAACAAACCATCCGAAACGTTGCAGAAGAATACACTTCAATCATCGAAAAGCTTTCCTCAGGATAAGCAAAGAATCATTTTTCAAGCAAACGTACCGGGATGAAAAGCCTTTAAGCCCGGAAACAAGCCTGAAAAAGCGATATCAG
>DUKH01000149.1:3248-16247 GCA_013329415.1 Methanosarcinaceae archaeon
GGACGTAGAAGCCTGAAAAAGCAAAATCATCATAAAATTGACCTTTCCAATCTTCAAAGATATGATAACTTTATTGTTACAAGGTGGCCCGAACTATGGAAGAAAAAGACGAAATTGACCTGTTTCTCGACTCACAGGAAAAAACGGAAGAAGAACTGCTGCAGGAGAAGTGTGAAAAGACATACAATGCGGCCTCCAATCCGGTACGCAGGGACATCGTCCGCGGGATATGTTTCCTCGGGAAGACAAAGGAAGAACTTCAGAACGAAACCGGCCTCGATGAAGCCACTTTAAAATTCCATACACAGGTCCTGATAAACGCAGATTTTGTTTTTCAGGATGAAAAAGAGGTTTATAAATTGACCGAATTGGGGCTGAAAGTTCTCCCGAAACTTTAAACCTTTTTTAAATAAATTCACTCATTTTAAGGACCTGGAACCTCAAAATCTCCTACAAAAAGATCTTCTTCGGCAATCAGGACCCACGCAAAACTGTCAGACCTAGCTGGAGCGGGTTGATATATACGGGGAACGGGGTCTCATGCAGAGGCACTGGCAGCCTGTACTTGACACAAAGGAATGTACATGACAAGAAGGAAATTAGAAACTCCCACATGCCGGTTACGCCTCAACTGTTGACTATCAAAATGTATCCCCATGTTCTTATTTCTCCTTTCCCGGAAACTAAAAGATGACCGGATAGGGAAATCAGGTCAGGAGAAATAGGCGTCATGAAAAAGAATAGGACAATATTATATATTGGTAAATATATTCATTTAGTAATAGTACACGTCGTTAACATTTCATATAACATCTCCGAATTAATCCACTTGCACTAAACTGCTTTACAATATCTGTCACTATAACAGTCCAATTTACAAAAAACCAGCGAAGGGTAGGAAAAACAATGAAAGTAATGATCATAGGAGGTTTTCTTGGTAGCGGGAAAACCACCGCCATACTGAAACTCGGCAGGCGGCTGAGCGATTCAGGAAAGCGGATTGCCATCATCGTAAATGAGATTGGAGAAATAGGGCTTGACGGGGAAACCCTATCAAGTACCGGCATCGCAACCAGAGAACTGACCAGCGGCTGCATCTGCTGCACACTTAGAATCAGCATGCAGTACACTCTCCAGACTCTGGAAGAAGAGTTCAAGCCGGATGTGGTCATCATCGAGCCTACGGGAATTGCCTTCCCGGGACAGATCAGGGAAGAAATCGGGAATATGGGACTTACCGAACTGTCCTTTTCCCCTGTGGTGACCCTGGTGGACCCCTGCCGTTTCGGGACCGAAGTCAGTGAGATCCCCAAATTCATTGAGACCCAGATAAGGGAAGCTGAGATCCTGGGTATAAATAAGGTGGACACAGCTTCCGGAGAGAGGATTCTTGCCACGGAAAAGATGCTTTTGGGACTGAACAGTGAAGCCAGAATCCTCAAATTCTCTGCAAAACTGGGAGACGAACCGTTCGAAAACCTGCTCAGTCACCTTGCAGTTCCGGGACTTGAAAAACCCTCTTCAGAGAAACAAAACTCCATTGAAGTCTCAGAAGTTTCGACGTTTTCAACCCGTTATGCCCTGGTTTCCGCCCTTGACCCGGAAAAAGGCATTGCCCTTGCGCAAGAGAGCCTGCTGAGTATCCGGAACCAGGTAAGTGAAATAAACCCTGGATTCATAGGTCATGTGAAGCTTTCCATCAAACTCCCTGAATCCGTGGTCAAAGGCAGCGTAACCTCCTCGAAAGAGACCCCTCGGGTGGAGCTGGTCCTGAACCGGAAGAGTGAAAAACCTGAATTGAGACTGCTTTCCGCCATCACAAAAGTCCCTATAGAGGAGCTGACGGAAATCGTAGAAAGGTCCATAGAAGGCAAACTCCGGGAAGCAGGGATCCCATTCGAAAAAATGGAGCAGAAAGGGCATGAACACGGACACGGAACAAGAGTGGGCATGAACACGCTCGTGAAGCCGGGAATGAAACCGAAAACGGACATGAATATTGAATAAGCAGGCAAACAGGCCTGCATATTTAATATATATCTTTTATTCAATTTCGGGAAAAAACACTATTTAGGAACTTTTAAAAGTTATAAGAATCCAATACGTTAAGTAAAAAAAGGAGATTTAACATGACAGAAGGAATCGATGAGCTTGATGCCTATTTTGCCCAGAGGGAAGAGCCCTCCGAAGAAAGAACTGTCAAGCAAGAACATATCATGATGGAAAAGATTGCCATAAACCCAGCCAGGAGAAAAATTCTCAGGATCGTGGGAATTTACGGGAAAAGCCCTGAACAACTAAAGGAAGAGTCAGAGTTAAGTGATTTTTTCTTCAAGTATCACATGGATTTACTGCTAGGAGAAAACATCCTCAAACTCGAAGAAGGGACATACCGCCTGACCAAGATAGGAATTGGCATGCACGATTCCGTCTGTTAAGGAAAAAAGCCAGATATGTAGAAATACCCGGCTTTCCACTCTCTTTATTTCACTTTTACTACTTATTTCCAACATATCTCGCGGACTTACCAGCTTTTAAGTTCAACCCCCGGCTTTAACTTCCCTCCTCGGCCATTCCATAAAAAACCGCAGCTTTAGCTTTCCCCTTATCCTCAGCTTTAGCTTTCCCCTTATCCTCAGCTTTAGCTTTCCCCTTATCCTCAGCTTTAGCTTTCCGTCTCAGCCTTTCCTTTAAAGCCTTCAGCTTTAGCTTTCTCTTCAGCTTTACCTGTTAGCCTCCCCACCCAGCCTTAGGCTCCAACTTTTTTCTTCAATTTATTTTTTCATTCTCAAATTCCAGGTATTTTTTATACTCATCGATTCCATACTTTGGGAAATATAATTTTTGAGATCATGCGGCACCTTTTATCTTTCAAACCGGTGGACTCGCTTTTTACTAAAAAGCGATAAGTTTTTATGTTTTTCGGAGTAATGGCGTAATGACTAAGTTTTCGATATTCAATGGAAGTTTCAAAAACGCCCCTGTCTAATTTCCAGAATACATATCGAATGATAAACAAACGGAGTGTGAATAAATATGCCAGCAATAGTTAACGAGGAAGAATGTTCCGGATGCGGAACCTGTGTCGATGAATGCCCCTCTGAAGCAATCACCCTCAACGATGACAAGGGAATCGCAGTCGTCGATCAGGACGAATGTGTAGAATGTGGTGCATGTGAAGAAGCATGCCCGAACGATGCAATCAAGGTAGAAGAATAAAACAAGTAGCTTGGAATAATTTTTTATTCCATTTTTCTTTTTCCTTTTTATCGAATTATTTCTTTCTCTACGGAGGTATTTTTTTAGATGGCAGCAGTTAAAGCGGGTATTTTAGGCGCCACCGGCGCTGTAGGGCAGCGGTTCATAGAAGCACTGGCAAACCATCCCTGGTTTGAGATAACAGCCCTTGCAGCATCCGAGAGAAGCGCCGGAAAAACGTATGAAAACGCAGCCAACTGGAGGCTGGACACCCCGATGCCGGAAAACGTTGCCGACATCGAAGTGGTCCCTGTGGACCCGAAAACCGTAGATGCCGACGTGGTCTTTTCGGCACTCCCTGCAGACCTTGCCCTCACTGTCGAACCGGACTTTGCAAAAGCCGGCTTTGCGGTTGCGAGCAACGCCTCAGCCTACAGGATGGAAACAGACATCCCCCTTGTAATCCCCGAGGTAAACCCCGAACACCTGGGGCTCCTTGAAGTCCAGCAGGACAACAGGGGATGGGACGGGTATATTATCACAAACCCCAACTGCTCCACCATCGTCATGACAGTGAGCCTGAAACCCCTGATGCGGTTCGGGCTCGAGTCAATCCAGGTCGCTACAATGCAGGCAATCTCTGGAGCCGGGTTTGCCGGGATCCCGGCAATGGCAATCTACGATAACGTAGTCCCATACATCGGAAACGAAGAGAATAAAATGGAGACCGAACCCCTGAAACTCCTTGGAGAATTCAACGGTGCGGAAATCTTACCTGCGGACATAAAAGTCAGCGCTTCCTGCCACCGGGTCCCGGTAATTGACGGGCACACGGAAGCCATCTGGGCAGGCATGGAAGCAAACCCCAGCCCTGAGGAAGTAAGGGAAGCCTTCCTGAAATTCGACCCGAAACTGGGAGACCTCCCCTCGGAACCCGCAAAGGCCCTTATCGTGCGGGACGAAATCGACCGGCCCCAGCCACGCCTGGACCGCAATATGGGCAACGGCATGAGCGTATCCGTTGGCCGGATCAGGGAAGGTATCCGCTACATAGCAATGGGCCACAACACCATCCGCGGAGCCGCAGGGGCAAGTGTCCTGAATGCGGAACTCCTGCACTCCATGGGGAAGCTCTGAGAGTTTTAAAAACTCTCACTTCTCTTTTTTTCACCCCCATCCGACTTTTAAAAAAGGTTAAGGAAATAGCTTCCAGGCGACCTCTTCTGCTCTTCTCATAACCTCTTTAACCGGAGTCCCGCACTTTCTTGCAACCATTTTACAATCTTCAAACTCCGCAGAGATGTTGAGCAAGACTCCTTCGGTATCCCTGGCAACCTTGACCGCAACTTCAAAAATTTCCCCACCTAGATCGAGATTCACTTTTTCGATCTTCCGGGCAGCCATCAACCGGTGCCGGGCAGGAACGACCCGGATCCCCAGGGACCCGGTCTCGACAATGATTTTTCGAGCAAGTTTTGCACTGTCTTCGGGCTTGCATATGACCTTGATGATATGGGCAGGTCGGCCTTTTTTCATGGTTGCGGGGATGATCGCAACGTCTCTGGCGCCCATGGCTAGAAGTTCTTCATAGAGGTTACCGAGCACTTCCCCGCTCACATCGTCTGCGTTGGTCTCCAGGACCTCTATCGTATCCTGGATCAGGCAGGAATCGGGCTCTGAAAGTACGCCCTGGAGGACGTTAGGCCCCGGAAGGTCTGCATCTCCGGCCCCGTACCCGATTGCAAGGGACCGTCCCTGGGGGAAAGCTTCCACAGGTCTTGCAAAATGGGCAAGGATGGCAGCCCCTGTGGGAGTCAACAGTTCTTTTTTTACGCTACTGCCCATAAAATAGAGCTTCCCGGACCTGAGGATCTCAAGGGTTGCCGGGGCCGGAACCGGGAGAGTCCCGTGGGCGGATTCGACGGTGCCGCTGCCCACGTTTATAGGGGTACAGTAGATGTAATCGCAATTGAGGGCATGGATAGCAGCCGACGAACCGATGACATCGGCCAGAGCGTCACTTTGCCCGACCTCGTGGAAGTGCAGGTCTGCAAGGTCGGAATACCCGTGCACCGCAGCTTCGGCTTCAGCCATCTTTGCAAAGATGTCAAGGGCACTCCCCTCCACGCGGGGGGGCAGCTTTGCGGACTTTATTATGTCTACGAGCTCCGGGGATTTCCTGACCTTTTCCTTTTCCGGTACCCCTATCCTTACGTCCAGGGCTTTTATGCCCTTTTTCTTTACTTCCCGGATGTCCACGGACACTTCTACGGAAGCCTCTATCAATTCCCGGACGTACTGCCGGTCTGCCCCGAGGTCAAGGGTACATCCGAGGACCATGTCCCCTGCAGCCCCGGAAAATGGATTGAAAATCAATGATTTCATGGGAATTCCTGCCTGCTCCTGAATATTCCATTTATTCCTGCCGTTCTTTCTACCTTTCTTCCTTCATTCCTGAGCTTCATTTTCCTGCTTAACGCCGGTTCCTGCAGCAGCTGCGATCATATTCGCTATACGGGCCGCAAAGGCTCCGGCTACAAAGCCGGCATCGATGTTCACTACCGAGATGATGGAGCAGGACTGAAGCATTGAAAGAAGGGCTGCTTCTCCGCCCCCTCCTGCCCCGTAACCCGTGGAAACGGGCAGCCCTATTACCGGCACATCGACAAGCCCCGAGACCACGGTAGGAAGAGTCCCTTCCCTTCCCGCGGCAACAACGATAGCCCCGGGGTTCATGGCTTTGAGCTTCTGGAGTTCGGGAATCAGCCGATGAATGCCTGCGACCCCGACGTCATACACCGCAACGGTCTCACAGCCCATCTCAGAAGCCACTACCCTGGCCTCCTCAGCCGCAGGGATATCCGCCGTGCCTGCGGAAATGACCCCCACGACTCCACCGGTGACCGGCGAAGGAGTTCCATCATGAACGACTACGGTGCGGGCCCGCCTGTTCAACTCAAGCTTTTCGGGAGGGAATGCTTTCATGAGAGCTTCAACGTGCTTTTCCGAGACCCTTGTTATCAGGGCTCTTCCGCTCTCGGAGACCAGGACCTTTGCAATCTCCACGACGTCTTCGGGTTCCTTGCAGTCGGCAAGGATTGCTTCCATGATTCCAGTCCGGCTCTTCCTGTGGGTATCAACCTTCGCAATGCTCGAGTAACTCACAAAACCCATGGACCGAATCTGCTCTTCCGCAGTTTCAAGCTCGATTGTTCCGTTTTGGATATCTTTTAAAACTTTTGTTAGATCCAGAGGGACCACCTTCCAAGATGTGGACGTTATAAGATAACAGGCATTTTCTGATAATACCTTTCATGACAAAAATATTCCAGAATAAGAAATGCTTTTTTCGTGGAAAGGGAACACTTTCGGGAAAGGGACCCATACCCCGAAAAAAGATAAAGCCCGGGCTTCAATTCCCGAAGCAGGTTTTCGTCTTATCCGTGCAGCACAGTTTTTTCGAAACCGGGGACAAAGGCGTATCGTCCAGTCCCAGACTATCATCCTCGAAATTGACAGTGAAGTCCTTTATGCCTTTCAGGGCTCTTTCTTCAATCAATTCCTTAATTTCATACATAGAAAGCTTCAGACCAGCTTCTCTTACCCGGTTTGTCAGTTCCTTCAGCTCTTCGTACTCAACCCGGGCAGAAAGAGGCTTTTGTTCTTTTCCTATAACTATTTTTACATGAATTTCCCCTTCCCAGAGAGGGAGGTCATTTTCGTCCCTGAAGGAAAGGCAGAGTTTCCTCAGTTCGTAGTCAAAAGGATAATGCTCGGTCTTCAAAATTCTTACCCCGAGAGTACCTGTTTCCAGGGCCATGAACTCGGCAAGGACCTCAAGGTTCCCCTCCTCACTGTCGATCAGGAAAATATATTCGCTCCGGCCTTTCTTCGTGAAAGCCGGCACTACATGCACATTTTTAGCCCCAAGCTTCATCAGTTCCTCGATCAGGTAGGGCACCTGGTCACAGGTAATATTGTCAACGTTGGTCATTAAGAGCAAAGCGTGACCTCCAGGCAGCATCCGGAAGAGTAAGGCAAAAAGGAAAAAGGGAAGAGACCGGAGGAGGACAGCCTGAGCCTCCCCTGTATGGGTAATATTGCCCCTGAACGAAGCCTGGCTGTTAAGCCGGTCCCAGCTGGAAAGATTTATTAAAACTGATAAGTACTCCTCAGTTGTTAAATATTTTCCAGCGGCATGTTTTTTTCGACTTTTTAAACCTTTCCGAATTGGCGATATGTTTAAAGATTTTACATTGAGTCCATTATCCGGACTGCAAGTTTTGCAACGTCAAAAGCTTTTTCCCGGGCTCCGGGGATTGCGGCAGTACCGGCTTTCCCACCCTTTTCAGCAAGCTTTGCAGCTTCTTTTGGCTCAACAACCTTCATTGCTGCGGCTACTGCTGCAGGCACTGTGATATTGATAATAGAGTGACCCGAGAGCTGCAGTTCGCTGACAGGAATGGCTGCCAGGGGGATTACTTCCAGGATATCCTGCTTATCATTGAAAATGGCGTCAGGGATCACGGTCTGTCCAAGCCCCTTAAGCTCGAACTTCTTGCCGTCTACGGTTACGTCCACATCGGCATCGGTGTCAAAACCGTAGTAGGAGTTAGTGAACGGGTGGTCCCTGCGGGCTCCGCCTACCATTTTCTTGATTTCGATCTTGAGTTCGTGCCCGGTCATGGCTCCGAGCATGGCAGCTGCCCTGGTCTCAACGGTTGCCTTCCTCTCTGCGTCAATTTCCCGGACAACCTCTTCAACGGTCTTTCCGGCTTTAAGGGAATCATAGGTCTTCTGTGCCCTCCTGAAGATTGCAGCCGAGCGAACCCCATCGGTTCCAAGGATCATTGTGCGGGTAACCGGCCCTCTCCTGACCTGTTCGGTCTTCCTGGAGATGGTGTTCAGGGCGACAGCAGCGATTTCAGGGTCAAGCCACTCGTTCTTTTTGACTTCGGCAATGATATCTGCAGCCTTCTCGACGTCAGTTTCGCATTTGATCAGAGCCCTGAGGGCGATGATACAGTCTGCAGTCATATGCCCGAGTGGGGGCATGATGGGACCGCCGGAGAAACCGGCTCCTATCTGGACGGATTCCTGGAAAGCACAGAGCATTTCGCCGAAAGACATCATCCCTACAACCGTAGGGGCACCGATGTCCTTGATAATGACTCCGAGGTCTCCTACAAGCCTGGCTGAATCGTACTCTTCGCCTGTTCCCCTCATGTGGAGCTTTTCAGGGATTCCTGCAACTTCACAGGCCGCTTTTCCTGCAAGGTAAGCACTGTTTACATCGAAGAAACCACCGTACTCAGCCCCAACGAAAGCGTCAGGGTGAACGATTTCCAGGGATGCGGCAGTTCCAAGGATTGCCGAAATGATCGGGCTTGCGGAAACTCCTGCACCCCAGTAAGCCTTCATCATAGCTTCGGTCCCGATTTTTGCCGCATTCATGGCGACTTCCGGGAACCCGATATCTTCACCAAGGGTGTTGTGGCCGTAGAGCGGACCTCCGGCAACGCCCAGGGGAAGTTTGCGCCCGTCAATCCGGGTAAGTTTGCCTTCCTCCATGGCTCTGTAGATCGCCTGAACTGCTGCAAAACCCGAGACCTTGTTGTTGGACTTGGGAGTCGGGACTGAAATGACCCCTGTCCTGTCCGCGCCTGCGATCATGCGAGCAAGAGCCCCGATCTTCCGGTTCCCGGCAGGGACCCCGGCCTGGGCATTGGAACCTGCGAAGTAGCAGATGCTGGCGGCAAAAAGGGCGGCGTTTGCCGGACTTGCACCCGCTTCCCTTGCGGCTTCGATTCCCTTTTCGAGTACATGGTCGATTTGAAGGCTACCGCTGTCCTCGTCGGTAAGCTGGATATTGGCACCCCGGAAGAGTTCGGTTGCAATAGCGTTTGCAGCACACATGGCCCCGATGTTAGTCATACCGTGCCCTTTTGTCAGAGCTTCGATCCTGTCATTGGTCATGTTCTGGATGTTTGAAATCGCCGCCATGGAAGCAGCATAGACTTCGTCATTCAAAAAAAGTTACCTCCTTTTTATGAAAAATCAAAATATATAAATTTCCCACTATTGTGTGAAATGCCTTCTGTAAATAGTTATGTATTAACGCTGTTACACATCATATATTATTAAAGAACAAGAAGGAACAAATATACAAAGAACAAATAAAATTGGTTTAAATTGTCGCCGTTAACTTAGGAAACCCCCATAAAAAAAGCATCAAGGAAAAATAATCCCGATTCATGAGAAAAAACAAAAATCCGGGAAAAAATACAGGAAAAATTTGGAGGCAAGGAAAGAAGGGATTCAAGGAAAAACTCAAGGCAAGTACGGAAAAGGACAGAAAGGCACTTTTTTAGACATTGCAAACCAATTTCGGGAAAAACGGAAGAATGAGGAAATCAGAAGAGCGAGGAAATCAAGAGAATGAAGAAAAAAGGACAGTGAGGAAATCAGAAGAGCGAGGAAAACGGGAAAGCTAGGAAATTAGGGTAGGGTGTCCGGGACCTCGGGCATCGATAGGTTTAAAAGCGAAATACAGTTAATGAGTAAAGATTATCATGCTCATAGTATTATCCCTAGGCGGCTCAATTCTCGCAAAAGATCTCGATCCGAATCGTTTTTTAAAGTACGCAGAGGCCCTTCGAAAGCTTTCTGAAAAACACGACCTGCTAGTGGTAACCGGGGGCGGGGAAGCTGCCCGGAACTACATAGCGACTGCCCGCGCGGTAGGGGCGGACGAAGTGACCTGCGACTTCATTGGCATCGACATCACCCGCCTGAACGCAAGGCTCCTGATCTCGGCGCTCGGTCCCGAAGCTTACCCGGAAATCCCGACCAGCTACATGGAAGCGGCAAAAGCCCTGGAGTCCGGGAGAATCGTGGTCATGGGAGGAATCACCCCGGGACAGACCACGGACGCGGTCTCGGCAATCCTGGCAGAATTCCTGCGGGCGGACCTGCTGACAATCGCAACCTCCATCGACGGCGTCTACTCCGCAGACCCTAACAGCGACCCTGAAGCCGTAAAATACGACATGATCTCTCCCGAAGAACTCATCGACATCGTGATGTCCATCGAGATGAAAGCGGGCTCAAAGTCCCCGGTAGACCCTGTGGCTGCAAAAATCATCGAAAGGTGCAAACTCGACGCCCTGGTAATGGACGGACGGGACCCTGCCCTGCTTGAAAAGGTACTTGACGACGGGACAGCAGAGAAATCCGCAATTTCTTGCGGGACCTGGATAACAGCAAGAAAATAAAGCCCTTTATTCCCCCCGAAACATCAAAACTTAAACATAGAGGTTCCTACATATATTCATATTGCAGAGAGCCAGACAGGGAGGCAGTCCCTGGTTCCCGGCAATTTCAAAAATGAGGAGGAACAGGGCTTGAGCCTTCCAGGAAAAAGGAAACTTTGGGAACCGAAAAGCAATAAAAAAAGCAATGAAAAAGGCACTAAAAAAAGTACGATTCTCTGTTTTTTTGTTTTACTCTCCTTTCTGACGGTCTTATGCAGTCCGGCCCTGGCAGTTGCCGGGACGGATAGGGGAGCGGGGCCGGAGCCGGAAAGAGCCGGAACTGCCATTATAACAGACTTTTTTTCCGACCGCGAACTCTGCGATGCAACGGTCCTTTTCGAGCAGCCGTTTGAAAATGTCACCTTCAGGTTTACCCTGAGTTCCGGGAAAGAACTCCTGAAATCGGAAAACCTGACCCTGGGCTCCGTGGAAGCAGGACAGGAGGTCACAAAAATACTATTCTGGGAGCTGGAAGAGGATTTTGGGGAAGACTATAATTCCTACACTGCCCGGCTTTCGGTGCAGACAGGAAATGGCGTCCTTGCAACCCGGAAAAGTTCATTTTCCCACAGAAGCCCCACACTCTCAACTATCAAGCTTGTGGACTTTTCCGCGGACTCCGAAAAAGCGTCAGCCCTTGTCACCCCCAGGGAGCTCAGTTTCATACAGATGCCAAAGCCAGGGGTAATCGACCTGAACCTGAAACTGCTCTCGGAAGGAGAAATCGTATACTCCGAAAGCATGGAAAACATACCTGTGATGGACTCCTACTATGAGGCAATGTACTGGCCCTTCCTCCTTGAAAAGGACAGAAGCTACACAGCACTCCTGAAAGTATACTCCCACTCCCCGGCCCTTACCACGGTCCACCGCTCGGACTTCAGGGCGAAGGAAGACGTGGAAATCCTGGACCAGGATGTTGACGTGGACGAGTACGGGGCCAGCGTTACGATAATCGGGAAGTCCCAGGTACCCTTTGACGGGATAATCAGG
This sequence comes from Methanosarcinaceae archaeon, assembly GCA_013329415.1. Lineage (GTDB taxonomy): Archaea > Halobacteriota > Methanosarcinia > Methanosarcinales > Methanosarcinaceae > MTP4 > MTP4 sp9310u. Next base: position 14,753 of record DUKH01000149.1, read on the forward strand.
GTTGTGCTGACCCCCGAAAACGGAGAGGTCCAGATCTACGAAGAGACCGCAGACATCCTGACCGCAGGCAGGGAAGATACCGTGGGAATAATCTGGCAGGGAATTCCCAGGGGCGACTACAACGTAATGGTCTACGTGGTGAACCTTGAAGATGAGGTTCTGGACAGCTACGAGACAGCCCTGCGGGTTTTTGAGCCCGTGGAGCTGGCAGGCCCGGCAGAAAAATCCCCCGGACCCGGGATGCTGGCTGCACTCGGAACATTCCTGAGCCTTGCCATAATAATCGGAAGAAGGCAGCCCTGAAGCTTTCCGAATTTTCAGGAAATATTCGAACACGGAAAAGAGATAAGCATGCTTGACCTGATCATCCGAAACATTACGAACCGGAAAGTCCGAAGCGCACTGACAATATGCGGGATAGCCCTCGGGATTTTTGCAGTTATAGTTATGGGCGCCATGTCTGAGAATTTTCACCAGACTTTCGAGCGTTCCATGAGCGTGACCAGTGACAAGATAAGGGTTTTTGCCGAAAGCGGGGTCTTCGGGGGCGGGCTTACGGACGATAAGGTCAGCGATGTGCTCCGGGTAGCCGGGGTGAAGGATGCCTACGGGCTTTTGATGGCCACTTTCGACGAGGACAAACTGGGCATGACAGGAAAGCAGATCCTGGGCATGCCTCCGGAAAAGTCCAGTATCGCCCTCTACCCTGTAGAGTTAAAAGCCGGGCGCTTTCTGAACCCGGGAGACTCTTACCAGGTAGTTGTCGGAAACAACATCAAACGGGAGTACGGACTCGAAATAGGGAGCAAGTTCGAAATCCATGACAAATACTTCACCGTGATAGGGATCCTGGAGTATACGGGTTCGATCTTTGACAATGCCGTAATCATGCCCCTGGAAACCGCCCAGGACCTCTACAACGTAGGAGACTCCCTGTCCTATATCTTCGCCGTGCCCGATGAACGGGTAGATGCAGAAATGCTCTCCAAAAGGATCGAACTCAGCGTTAAGGGTACAAGTACCCTTTCTCCTGGGGAGCTGGAGGTACAGGCCAGGCAGTCCTTCATGATCTTCAGCGTGATTACAATCAGTTCAGGGCTCCTTGCCGCCATCATCGGAGGGCTCTGCGTGATGAACACCATGCTCATGTCCGTGGCGGAAAGGACCCGGGAGTTCGGGATTTTGAAAGCCATGGGAGCGGAGACCAGAGACATTTTGCTCCTGACCCTCGGGGAGGCTTCCTGCATGGGCTTATTCGGAGGGGTCCTTGGAATTCTCGTTGGCATCGGAGCCGTTTTCGTTATGAACGCCTGGCTTGCAAGCACAAGGATCGTGCTCTTTTTGATCACTCCCAGGCTCATTATTATTGCCATGCTCTTCGCCCTGCTCATCGGAGCGCTCTCAGGCCTCTACCCCGCATACAGGGCCTCGAAGATGAGCCCCATGGAGGCGCTGAAACATGCCTGAAGAAAAAAAGGAAAGGGAAGAGGGAAAG
>DUKH01000064.1:0-9428 GCA_013329415.1 Methanosarcinaceae archaeon
TGCGGCGGAGTTAAGGTTGTAAATGAGTGGAAAAACAGTTCAAGTGCAATAAAAGAATCACATAAAGAATTGCTGGACACGCTGAAAGAGGTGATCAATTGAAGACAATTATAGAAAAAGCACCTCAAGAATGGAAAACTGTAAAATTTAACGAAATTGCAAAACAGAGATCAGTAAGGGTAGATGACCCTGGGGAATCTGGATATGAAAGATATGTCGGTTTGGAACATCTTGATTCTGGATCTCCTATCGTAAAAAGATACGGCAGCACAAAAGACGTAACCTCTTCAATGAAACTATTCAAAAAGGGGGATGTTCTATTTGCCAGAAGGAACACTTACCTGAGAAGATGTTCACTTGCAACTTTTGACGGCGTCTGTTCCGGCGACATCATCATCTTGCAGCCAATTTTAGATCACATCGTGGAAGATTTCCTTCCAGTCTTTATGCAATTTGAACCTCTTGAAAACAGAATCATATCCCTTTCAGCGGGAGCTTTCTCAAAAAGAATAAAGTGGAAACAACTTGCAGAAGAAGAAATCCCGCTCCCCACAAAGGAAGAACAACAAAAAATCGTAAAAACAATCTGGAACATCCAAGACAACATCCAGAAAACCAAAAAACTCATCGAAACAACTGAAACACTCAAACAGGGGCTCCTCAACGAACTGCTGACAAAAGGAATTGGGCACACCCGGTTTAAAGATACTGAACTGGGGAGGATTCCGGAGGAGTGGGAAGTTGAATCACTAAAAAGTATTACAAGTAAAATTACGAAAGGAACAACTCCAACGACATATGGAAATTCATTTGTTGACGAAGGAATAAATTTTATAAAAGTTGAATCTATTGATGAATTTGGAAAATTTCTACCTGAAAGTTTTGCATACATCGATGAAGACACAAATTTGATGCTTAGTAGGTCCATTCTTCAGGAAAATGACATTCTTTTTTCCATTGCTGGTGCTTTAGGGAGAGTAGCTAGAGTTACTCAGAACATACTTCCTGCAAATACAAATCAAGCTCTGGCTATTATAAGAATTACTGAGGAAAATATACTGCACCAATACGCTCAGTATTATTTATCATCAGATATCACCCAAGAATATATATCTAAACATTCTGTAAAAACAGCTCAAGCTAATGTTAGTCTTACTCTGTTATCAAAACTTCCAATTTTTATTCCCTCAAAGAACGAGCAACTAAAAATATGTGCAATAATAAAAAAAGTAGAAGAAAATTTAAATTCATACATACTTCATTTAGAAAAGTTAAAAAACCTGAAGAAAAAATTAATGAATAAACTTATTATAGGAAAAGTAAGAGTTTAAAAGATATGAAGTTAACATTTTAAGAAGGCTCCATTATGTACATTTCTGAATTAAATATCAAAGGCTTTAGGTTTTTTAATGATAATTTTAGATTGTCTTTGAATAAAGGACTTACCGTATTAGTAGGGGAAAACGGAAGTGGGAAAAGTACAGTAATAGATGCCATTCGTTTGTTGCTCGGGGAAGATGAGTATAACAGATCTGGAATCTCTCTAAGTGACTTCCATAGACCTTTCTCTATGGAAAGCGCCACACCAATTGAGAATATTCGAATTGATTGTGTTTTCGATGCATTAGAGGGACCTGAACAGATTGCTTATTTACCCTGGTTGAAACCCGATAATGTGAACCAATCAGAGCTACATTTGGAAGCTATAAATAAAGAAGACGCGAGGGGACGAATAAGGAAAAATATGTGGGGAGGGACCTCAAGAAGGGGGATTTTTGAATGGGAGCTAGTAAATTCTATAAACTGCGTGTACTTACCTCCATTGAGAGACGCAGAAGAAAAATTGAATTCCTATCGTGGGTCAAGGCTTGCTCGCTTATTAACTAAGCTCAACGGTTCAGGAGATGGAGATCATCGTTTGGAGGAAAAGGTAAAAGAGCAAAACGATGAATTGCTCAGTGATCCCCTCATACAAAATGCTAATGGGCTAATAAAAAAATGCTTAATTGACTCTGTGGGGGAGATTTTAGGACAGGATGTTTCGATACAATTTTCTGAAATAAACTTCAACAAAATTGTCCATCAGCTTCGCCTTTTATTTTTCCCTGAGATAAAAGAAGGAGCAATCCCGCGAGAGGTATTCAGAGATTTGTCAGAAAACAGCTTAGGTTACAATAATCTTCTTTATATAGCTACAATCATAGCTGAGATGGAAGCTCAAAATGACGTAAGTACAACATCTTTAAAGGTACTGTTGATCGAAGAACCTGAAGCTCACCTACACCCTCAGCTTCAAACTCGCCTTCTCCAATATTTGCAGGATGCTGCTGAGGAAAATAACATTCAGGTGATAATTACAACTCATTCTCCTACAATTGCAGCCGCTGTGGGACTTGACCCTGTTGTTGTAATGTCATCGTCTCCACTTAGTCAAGAGAGAAAAGCTGTATCACTTACCAATTGTGGCTTGGATAGGAAAACGAAATTTTTCTTAGAGAGATGGCTTGATATCACAAAATCTGTTTTATTATTTTCTAAAGGGGTCATTTTAGTAGAAGGAGTATCTGAAGCCATACTTTTTTCTGAATTTGTTAAAAGAGTCTTGGAACAAGAGACTCTTGAAGATTATGGAATTTCAGTGGTAAACATCGATGGCATCTACTTTAAATATTTCATGCAACTGTTTTGTGGTTACAAAATAGCTGAAGAAAACTTTGAATCATGTGACAATATCCCAATTCGATGTGTGGGAATAACAGACTGTGATCCAGAAAAAAACAATATTGGTGAGGCAGATGGGAATAACATAGATGGATGTAAGAATCCACAACGATTCCTTGTTCACGATTTAAGAAATCACACATCTAATTGTAGATTGTATATGAACTCAAAAACTTTTGAAGTTGATTTGGCATTAGAGGGCAATAATCTTGCTATTATGAATTTAGTATTAGAGAACATTACTGATACAGATGGGGACATTAAAATAAGGGCTAAAATTGCAAAAAGCATGGACTGGAGATTAACAACTTCTTGTGAAAAAATTGTTGAAGCATTTTTGCTTTTAAAACGCATTGAAAAGAATAAAGGTGAATTTGCTCAAGAACTTGCAATGCTACTAAAATCCGAGGATGAGCCGGATTTTGAAGTACCTTCCTACATTAGAGATGCGATTTTGTATGTCACAGGAAAATCTAACTGATGAAGAAAGAAAGCGCCAAGAGCTATTAGAAAAACTTTATCAAAAGCTAGGGCGTGATGAATATATAGAGAAGCTAAGCTTGGAACAGTTGGAGTTCATCGTAAACCCTATCACTAATTCCTCTTTTTTAAATTCGTGTCCTGGAAGTGGGAAAACTGAGGTTGTAGGATTTAAAGCCGCTTATGAAGCATCCTCTTGGGAAAGTCCTTATTCAGGAATGGCAATTCTAAGTTTTACCAAAAACGCAGCTTCTGAAATCTGGAAAAGGGCTAATAAATATTCAACACAGAAAGCAGTCCAGTTCCCTCACTTCGTGGGCACTTTAGATAGCTGGTTGCACCAGTATGTATTTCAACCATTTTGCTATTCGGTAATGGATTATGAAGGTAAAGATGGTGACACAAGTGTAAATATCATTGATTCTGATTCAAATTCACCTTTCCTTGAAAATTATAAAAGTGTGATCTCATATCCACCTGCTTATCAAGAAGTAAAAGTAAATGAGTATTACATTGACAGTGATGATTCAATCAAATTTAACAGGAATCGTGGAAGTAATCTGGATTCTTATCAAAAAGCTATATTATTCGAAAACAAATTAAAATTTGCTCGAAGTGGATTTGCAACATATCAAGACGCTGAATATTGGTCATATAAAATATTAAATGAAAACGAGATGATTCTAGATCTCATCTCAAAAAGATTTCCGTACATTATAATAGATGAATGTCAAGATCTGGCTCCATCGAGACTTGATGTAATTGAAACCCTTCAAGATAAAGGAGTGGTTTTTCACTTTGTGGGGGATATTAACCAGTCGATCTATGATTTTATAGATGTAGATCCGTCTCAAATTCAAGACTTTATTATTAACTCTGGAATGCGTGAGATGAAATTAACCAAAAATTTCAGAAGCAACCAAGAAATCGCCAATCTTTGTGCCAGGTTAGTTGGAATTCAGGACTCTCCCGAAGGTAGAGCAACTACAAGTAATGCAGTTTCTTGTGTCCTGTGGGAATGCCCTTCTGATCAATTGCATGTGTTACCCTCACATTTTGAGTGGTATCTTAATTCGAAAAATATTGAATGTGGAAATTGTTCAATATTAGTTCGTGGAAAATCTCTGTTAAATAAATTAAAAAATACAACTCCATTGAAATCAATTTCTTTTGATATTGCAAAAGCCTTTTTCCTATGGAATTCCGAATCCAGAAAAACTGAGTATATTACCGACGCATTAGAACTTTTAGGGAGATCAATGTGCAATTTGGCTTATAAAGGTAGGGGAAATCCTCAGAATCAACATTGTCCTGAAAGTTTCGAACATATTGATTGGAGAATTTTTCTGTCGAATATCCTTAATTCCTCAAAAGATCTTGCAACATTTAAAAATGAGGACAGACCTCAAACATGGAGCCAGTGGTGCGGTTCTCTCAAAATATTTTTAGAAGCATATTTTTTAAACTTGCCTGATACTTACGTTGGATGGAATGAAGCAAAAAGAAAGATAAAGGCTCCTTCCAGAAAGGCAAATGAATTGGTGAGTAACTCTTTATCTTCATCAACTTACAGTACAAATATCCGCATGACGACGATTCACGACGTCAAAGGAGAAACTTTAGATGCCGTAATGCTCATTTCAAATCAGGATCGCCGCTCAAGAGGAGGGCATTTTGAAGATTGGGTGGAAGATCCTACTTCAGAATACGCCCGTTTTGCATATGTAGCATGTTCTCGACCAAGGGATTTGCTTATTGTGGTGGCTCCGACGTTAAGTGAATTACAAAAAACAAAATTAGAAAATATTGGGTTGGTTAGTGAAGAACTTCCAGGTACGCTATCCCAGTGGTTTTAAAAGTTCGAAACTGATAAAAAACTATTAGAATATTATTTCTATTTCTCTGAATAGAATAGTATATAATGTAAAAATAATATCTACTCTTCAAGAATATTTAGTAAAATGGCTAAATATCGGAAAATAGATAAACAGAAGGGGTTTCTTGGTGTTCAATGAGGAAAATTCAGTTGAAAATTTTGTACGGGACCTGCTAACAAACATTGGATGGAAGTTTGTCCCGAGAAGTGAACTCAACAGAGCAGAATCCGACGTTCTTGTAGAAGAAAATCTTGTAAACGCACTGATAAGACTGAACCCTCTTATTGCAGAAAACCCAGGCCGTGCAGATGAAATCATCTATAAGTTAAGAGCAATTTTCATTTCTGTCAGAGGTTCGGGACTTGTAAAGGCGAATGAAGAATTTTCCAGATGGCTCAAGAACGAAAAGACCATGCCTTTCGGGGAGAGGGGAGAGCACGTTTCTATAAAGCTTATCGATTACGAGAACCCGGAAAATAATGAATTTGTGGTTACTACGCAGTATAGTTATACACCAAAAAGAGACCTGAACAGGAGACCTGACCTTGTCCTGCTTGTGAACGGGATTCCTCTGATAGTTGGAGAGGTAAAAAGTCCTGTCAGGCCATCCGTGCCCTGGCTTGATGGGGCTATCCAGCTTGAGGACTACCAGAAATATGTTCCTGAACTCTTTGTCCCGAACGCCTTTTGTTTTGCGAGTGAGGGGAAAAGGTTCCGGGTCGGGTCGGTTAAACTGCCCATAGAGAAATGGCAGCCCTGGAGAACTACGACAGATACGGCTTTTGAGCAGCTGGAAGAAGTGAAACATGCTGTGAACCTGATGCTGAGGCCGGAAGTAGTCCTTGATCTTGTGAAGAATTTTACGCTTTTCAGTACAAACCAGAGTGGGCAGAAGATAAAGATCCTTTGCAGGTACCAGCAGTATGAAGCAACGAAGCAGATCGTCCAAAGGGTCATCGAGGGCCGGATCAGGAAGGGGCTTATCTGGCATTTCCAGGGGTCCGGCAAATCCTATCTCATGGTGTATGCGGGCATGCAGCTCCGGCAAAATCCGGAACTTAGAAGCCCCACTGCGATTGTTGTTGTGGACCGGATTGACCTGAACTCCCAGATCAGTGCGACATTTAACGCTTCCAATATCCCGAATACCGTAACAACGGAATCAAGGGACGAACTAAAGAAACTGCTGGAACAGGATACCCGAAAAATCATCATAACCACGATACACAAATTTGCGGAAGCTGACGGTGTATTAAACGAAAGGGAAAACATCATTGTCCTGGTGGATGAGGCACACAGAACTCAGGAAGGGGACCTGGGTAAAAAGATGAGAGAATCCCTTCCGAATGCATTCCTTTTCGGGCTCACCGGCACACCGATAAATACGCGGGACCGAAATACTTTCTGGGCTTTCGGGGCGGAAGAAGATGAAAACGGGTACATGAACAAGTACAGTTTTGAGCAGTCCCTGAAAGATAAAGCAACCCTTCCGATCTATTTTGTGCCAAGACCCGTAGACCTGCATATTAACCAGAAAGCAATCGACGAAGCCTTCCATGGTATGATTGATCAGCTGGAGGAAGATGATAAGATCCAGCTATCAAAGCGTGCCGGAAAATTCGGTGTGCTGGTAAAGGTTCCTGACCGAATTGAAAAAGTGTGTAAGAATATCGTGGAGCACTACAAAAAGAATATCGGGCCAGGTGAGTTTAAAGGCCAGATAGTCACTTTCGACCGGGAAGCCTGCCACCTCTACAAGCAGGAAATCGACAAATACATTGACCCTGAAGAATCCGCTGTGGTGATGACCCTCAGGCAGGGAGACCCTGAAGAGTGGAAGAAAAAATACTCCCTGACAGACGACGAACTTGCCAAACTCCTGGACCGGTTCAGAGACCCGGCTGATCCCCTCAAGCTTTTGATTGTCACCTCCAAGCTCCTGACGGGTTTCGATGCCCCGATCAACCAGGCAATGCACCTCGATAAACCGATGAAAGACCATACCTTGCTGCAGGCGATATGCAGGGTGAACCGTCCCTATCCTAACAAAGATCACGGGCTTGTGGTCGATTACCTTGGTATCTTTGACAACGTTGCAAACGCTCTCAATTTCGACATAAAAGAGATACAGAATGTTATCTCCAACATCAATAACCTTAAAGAAGACCTCCCGATAGCTCTTGAAATCTGCCTGGCTTACTTTGAAGGAATAGACCGAAGTATCGAAGGCTACGAAGGACTTCTACCTGCCCAGGAATGTCTCCTTTCAAACGAAATAAGAGACAATTTTGCAGCGGATTACTCGTATCTTGCAAGACACTGGGAAACCATATCCTCGGATTCCTTCCTGAACCAGTACGAACCTGATTACAAATGGCTAACTCAGGTTTACCAGTCCGTCAAACCCACCAGCGGGGACGGAAAGCTTGTCTGGTATGTCCTTGGCCCAAAAACCCTGGACCTCATACATGAAAATACCACTGTCCAGACAATTAGGGACGATCTTGAAACCCTAATAATGGATGCCGACATCCTGGGGAAGATCTCGGAAAAAGATGCGAAAAAGAAAGCTGACGAGATCGAAATAAAGATCGAGTGGAAACTTCATAAGAATGCAAAGGACCCGAAATTCAAGGAATTGGGCAAGCGGCTTGAAGAATTAAAAGACAAGCACTATAAAAATACCATCAACAGCATCGAATTCCTTAAAGGTCTACTGGAAATCGCAAAGGAAACCGTCAAACTTGAAAGAGAGATTCCTGCCGAACCTGTAGACGATACAAAAGAAGCATTAACCAAACTCTTCTTCGAATGTAAAATTGAGAAAACACCGGTAATTGTGGAAAAAATCGTCAGCGACATTGATAATGTTGTAAAATACACAAGGTTTGATGGGTGGCAGTGGACCGATACAGGCGAAAAAGAGATTAAAAAGGCTCTCCGAAAGACTTTGTTGAAATATAAGCTTCATAAAGATCAGGAGCTTTTCGATAAAGCTTATGACTATATCCGGGAGCATTATTAACTCGCAAAATTATCCAATCTTTTGCGGATAATTTTAGAAACTTTTTTAAAAAATCCCCGACTTTAATAATAAGTCCTGAAATTAATAGAGGGGTAAAAAATGAGTGCAGTTACAACTTTCGACAGTACAAAATCATTCCTGAAAGATATCCTGAAGGAAATAACCGTAGGAAAAATTCAGCTCCCTGATTTTCAACGTGGCTGGGTCTGGGATGATGAGCGCATAAAAAGCCTGCTTGCAAGTGTTTCTCTTTCTTTTCCGATAGGCGCAGTTATGATGCTCCAAACAGGAAATGCCGACGTCCGGTTCAAGCCGAGGCTCATCGAAGGACTGATACTTGACCCACAGCCCGAACCAAAAGAGCTTGTTCTCGACGGGCAGCAGAGGTTGACTGCACTCTACCAGGCGATTTTAAGAAAAGAAGCTGTCGAGACTGAAGACATACGTAAAAAGGCAATTAAGCGACATTATTACATCGACATTGAAAAAGCACTTAATCCTTATATTGACCGGGAGGAATGCATAAGAAGTATTCCCGAAGACCGGATTGTCAAAAACTTCAGAGGAGAACCTATAGAGGATTACTCCATACCTGAACATGAATTCGAAGCAGGCTTTTTCCCACTCAACCAGGTCCTTGACAGTTCCAATTGGAGAATGGCATATCAGGAATACTGGTGGAACAGAGAAGCCGGCAAAGACAGGATAATGATGTTTACTGAATTCGAAAAGGAAATAATTAGCCGATTTTCAGAATACCAGGTCCCCCTTATCCAGATGAACAGCAACACACCAAAAGAAGCTGTCTGTCTTGTTTTTGAAAAAGTGAATACCGGTGGAGTGTCACTAACTGTTTTTGAACTGCTCACTGCAACCTTTGCTGCAGATAATTTCAATTTGAGAGAAGATTGGGAACGTATCCGGAACGATCACTTGAAAAATCACGCGGTTTTGGCTGGCATAGAAAATACAGACTTCCTGCAGGCTGTTTGCCTCCTGGCGACCCGTGCAAGGAGATTGAAGAAAATAGAAGAAGGGGAAGCAAAAGAAAAAGCTCCCGCAATCAGTTGCAAACGTAAAGACATATTAAAACTCAAACTTGAGGAATACCAGGCCCACGCTGATCAGGTAGCTAAAGGTTTCGAAAAAGCTGCAAAGCTTCTTGACATGCAAAATATATTCACATCAAGGGACATACCTTACAGGACACAGATTACGCCCCTCGCTTCAACTCTTGCGGTCCTGGGGGACAAGGCCGACACAGACGGAGTTAAAAAGAAAATATTCCAGTGGTACTGGTGCGGTGTACTGGGAGAACTGTATGG
>DUKH01000064.1:9763-10983 GCA_013329415.1 Methanosarcinaceae archaeon
GTATGGAAGTGCCATTGAAACCCGTTTTGCAAAAGATCTTTCGGAGCTTCTTGAATGGATAAACGGGGGAGCCGAACCCACAACCGTGAAAGAGGCAAACTTCGATCCGGAACGTCTCAAACACTCTCAGGACTCGTAACAGTGCGGCATATAAAGGACTCTATGCACTTCTCATGAGAGATGGAGGTATAGACTTCAGGACAGGGGAACCGATCAATATTCAGACTTACTACGAAGACAATATTGACATACACCATATATTTCCCCAGGACTGGTGTAAAAACAACGGCGTCGATCGTGATGATTACAACAGCATAATCAACAAAACTCCTCTCTCTGCAAAAACTAACCGCACCATAGGCGGCAATGCTCCGAGTGCCTATCTCAAAGATGTTCAAAGAATTGCAGAAATCGATGAGAACAGAATGGATGAAATACTCGGGAGTCATGTAATTGAACCAGATTTTCTAAGAAATGACGATTTCCAGGGATTCTTCGAAACTCGGAAAAAAGCTATACTCAAGCGGATAGAAACAGCGATGGGAAAGTCTGTGATTTACAGGGAAGAAGGGCAATAAAAGGATAATTCTATTTCATAAAGACCCTTTTTCCTCTTTTGCCTATAATATTTTTCATTTCAACCGTCCTGTTGAGTTTTTGGAATTTCTTAGTAATTAACCGGTAAACTAGAAGTAAGGGAGCAGTACATGGCGAAATATAATAATATAGTTATACATCAGCCGGTTTTCTCCTCACTCTTCCCCTCCCCCGAATTTTCAAAGCTTTCGCAACTTACAACAGCCCCTCCCTCAAGCGAAACTTCCCCAAACTCAAAACCAGGCACAATTCAAAACTGTCCGGTTCCACTCCGGGCTGCCTTTCAATCGCTTCCTAATCCAAGCAGTCTGGAGAGCCATGGATAAGAATTACTATGATCAGGACCGGAAAGGGCAACTTCGTTATTTTTGATGAAAACAGGTTCCAGAGGGCTGTTGGAGTGAGGGAGCGAGGCTAAAGGTTCCGGGTTTTTTGAGGTTCTGGGTGTTGGGGAGGGCGGTAGGCGGGGAAGTGGAGTGCGCATACCCCTGGCGAAATATAATAAAAAAGTTATATTTCAGATAACTTCTTAAAAATGAGTTAAAATTGTTCCAGAAAATCTTCGAGGGTAACATCAGCCTGTTTGAGGATACTTTTCAGAGTGGATTTTTTGACAGGATCGT
>DUKH01000182.1:0-3351 GCA_013329415.1 Methanosarcinaceae archaeon
TCAGGAACAGATTCAGGAACAGGGTCTGGTTCAGCCTCTGGCTCAGATTCTGAAACAGTTACCTCGCTGTTCCCCTGAATAGGAATCGGCTCCTCTTCGATAGCCGAGACATTCGCATTGATGGAGTATGTGTCCTCGCCAGGGTTCAGGGACAGTTCCACTTCATAAGCCATAGAACGGCTTTTCCAGGCTGCAAAGCTCCCTATCCAGACCCATTGAACTGTGAGAGGTTTAAATATGGCTCCGCCACCCTCGACCTCACTTATGCTCAAGCCTTCGGGCAGGTTTTCGTCCAGGGCCGGGGCAACCAGTTCAGCTCCTGCAGTCATGTTAACAGTAACCCTGAAAGTATCCCCCGGAGCCAGGTAGTTTGCGGACATGCTCCTGTTCGCGCTAATTTCTCCTGGAGCCTGTCCGGGAACGGCCAGAAGCAGAATTGAAAATACGAAAATACAGGACATGAAAAATCCCATTACAAATTTTACCCTTCTTTTCCCTCTCCTTTTCCCTCCTGTCTGCTCTGCTTTTCCCCAATTTTCAATTCCATGCACATCTTCGGCTTTTCTCCCATTTTCAACTTTATTCACGTTTCACCCCCCTTTGTCTTCAGCTTTCTCTCCTATCTTCACCGCTGAAATTTTTTCCGTTATCTTCACCGCCGCCTAGCCAGAGATAGTTCAGTTCAGTTCAGTTCAGTTCAGTTCAGTTCCTGCAGCATTTCCTGATTTAGCTCTGCTCCTGTCCCGGGCACGGGAGTACCGGTCATCCAGGGGTTCACCGAAACCTGGAGTTCGACAAGTGTAAGGAGGTCCACCCCGGGGAAACTATGGTCACTCTACAGGTTCTTCCGGCCTTCAGTCAGAGGTTTCGTGACATTGATTAAATCGGGTTTTGTCAGGGTATCCGAACCTGCGCTGTTATTGGCGGTCAGGGTGACCGTGTACAGGCCGGGTTCAGTGTAGGTGTGCACAGGATTCGGGTCGGTATAATCGGTAACGTTGTCCCCGTTGACGTCCCAGGAAAGGGAGCTTGCATTTTCCGAAAGGTTGGTGAACTGGACCTTAAGAGGCGCAGGTCCTTCCGTCCGGTTTACAGTAAAGTTGGCGACCGGCGGCGGCACGGCAGGAAGCAGAAACTCATACATGGCAAGAGCGTCCGCCCGGCCGTACCCGAAGGTCTCGTCCCTTCCGGGCTCCCCCAGGTCCACCGAACTCTCGAGGAGGGCTGTCCGGATTTCAGCTCCGGGCTTTTCCGGAAACCCGCTCCAGACAAGCCCTGCAAGCCCTGCAATATGCGGAGCTGCAGCACTTGTCCCGAAAAAAACAGGAGGAAAACCACCTGCACCCGAGACCTGCATCCCGTCAATGCCCGCGATATCCGGCTTTTCCCGGAGTTCGAAAGGGCTGTGGTAGATCGAAACGGGCCCCCGGGAAGAGGACAGCTGTATGTCGTCGTTTCCAGGATCAGCAGCATTGATCGCTCCCACGCTTACGACCCCGGGCACTGCAGGGTGCCCGTAAACGGAGTCTTCCGCAACCAGGTTGTTGGCATACAGGAAAGTTCCGGAAAAAGGATAGACAAAGACCTCAAGCACCCCGGGGTCCCCGGTAACTTTCTGGACAAGCACTGCAACGTTTTTTCCTGTCTGCTCCGTGTTCAGGTAGGTCTATGCCTCTATCGGGAGGTCGTTTCCGTCCTGTATATCAGTGCTCCAGGAAATAATTCTCCCGCTAACCATGTCCCCCAGATAGAGGTCGTAATCGTTATCGGATTTTCCCCATTCATCGTTCCACTGAAAGACAACGATAATCGACCCGCCAGGGGGGATAAAGCCGTACAGCCATTCCGTCTCCCCGGTCCCTCCGCTGAAATCATGGAGATTTGTCCCTACAGGAGCGAACTCTCCCTGGTAATGAGTAAGGGTATCGTTCCCCGCAGCACTCACATACAGGGTATCATTGCTTTCGACCACGCCCCGTACATGCGATGCAACAACCCCGTCCTCAAAAAAAGGTTCGAAAATCCAGCCGATATCGTCGCAGATGATATCACAGCCCGCCCCTGCAAGGGCATCGACCGCATTATTGAACGCTATGACATTATTTCCGGAATCATGGAAATACAGTTCTGCCCCGGGAGCTATGCCGTGCACGATCTCAAGCATGGCCGTGCCTTCGTCCCCTCCTTCGGAATTGCTTAAAACTGTCACATTGGCCGGCAGGTCCCCGGAAGCCACGGCATCCGCAAGGTTGTCAACCCCGTTAGAAATAATCCCGATCCTGATCCCCTCTCCTGTCAGGCCGTGGAGGGCCCTTACCTCATCACAGTTGAGGATTGCATCCCCTTCCGTGGTGTACATACCTGTCCTTATAACCGGAGGCATAACCGTCCTTACACACTGCACGGATTCCAGAGAGGCAAGTTGTTCAAAGGAATCAACCCTCACCCATGCCGCCATAAGGTGGTTTTCTTCGTCCCTGCCCGTGACCATCTCCACATAAGAGTCAGCGCTGTCAGTCCCGTTTCCCGGATAGAAGCGCACATAGACATGGACCAGGTCGTCTCCCTGAAGCCCCGGATCTGTTTTTCCTTCAACAGGTCCACCATCAACAGATTCGCCCTCAGCAGATTCGTTTTCGACATTTCCTTCAATGTGCATATCGTTAACACTGGCATTATAGTCATCAGAATAGACAAAATGGTCATTGGCATAGATGGGCTGCTCGTCAACACGGGTAATCTGGTTTAAACTTTCCATCTGCTCTATCAGGGCTTCGCGGGTCATGCCGGGAGGCAGGAAACTATCATCAGTTAACTGGAGCAGGTCCGTTGACAATTTTTTCCTGGCTTCCGTAAGGGATGATAGGTTTGTTGTGCCAGGGTTAATTACACCCGGATCTAAAATCAGATCTGAAGAGCCCGTGTAATTCTCCATATCGGCTGCAGGGAATCCGCGGGGAACAGGTGATTCAATAGCTACAAATGGTCCATCGGCTGCAGCCGATCCGGTAACATTTCTATTTTCCGTATTTAGATATACCCCTGCAGTGCAGGGAATGCTTGAAAGCAAAAAAACAAAAAGTATGACTGAAAAAGTACGGCGTTTTCCGGAAATCACCCCTCTAACCCTCCAAATGCGATTTTGTTTTCCAGATACCCGGTTAGCAGAAACTCCGGGTCCTGAATTCCCCCAAACCAGAAGCAGAGTTCCGGCTACAAATTTTTTAAATTATAAAAAAAATAATATAAATACAATAAATTCTTAGCTTAAAAGAGATAACGTTTTTGAAGTACATGTTCTGAAAACTGTTTCTGATCATTGAGGGTTGGAAAAAGGGTTATGAAAAAGGG
>DUKH01000182.1:3755-4787 GCA_013329415.1 Methanosarcinaceae archaeon
GGGTTATGAAAAAGGGTTATGAGCACTGCTGATTCTGAAACAGTCTATAATCAGGTAAAGTTGTAGAAAACGGTAAAACAATAATGGAGAAGAGAAGAGTTCAGCCATATTCCAGCTGCAGTCCCACCCCTACCTCTTTCAGGTTGACAACTTTTGCAAGTTCGATTTTAGAGGAAAGGTCTGTGCAGTGGCAGGCGTGAACGCATTCAGGCTTCAGGTTCTGCAGGTATTCCAGAGTACCCTGTAGCTGTTTTCAGAAGGTTCCAGCAGGTGAAAGCCCCCAATGACGTCAAGGACACTTTCTTCCCTGCAAACTTCTTTTGCATATTCGATTATGTTGCAGATGCCGGAATGGGAACAGCCGGTGATGACTACCAGGCCTTTTCGGGTCTTGCAGACAAGGGCCGTGTCGTCAAAAAGAAGGTCTGGCTCCTCGTACCCTTCGGCATTCAGCACATCTCCGAGGGCGTCCCTGCCCTCAAAAACGTATCTCCGTGGAATTTCTCCCAGAAACACGAGGTTTTCGTTCAGCCAGAGAGGAGTGGAAGAAAGCCGGAGTTCGAAATGCTCTTTCACTTTTTCAAGGGAAAAAAGGCTTCCGATTTCTCCTACCCCTTCCATCCGTTTGCTCCTGAGAGCCAGGGGGTGTGCGACCAGGCCCGGGGACCCCTGGGGAAGGCCTTCTATGCGGGCTTCCGTAAAATGCCTGACCAGCGGGTCAAGCCCCCAGGTATGGTCCAGGTGCCCATGGGACAAAACAAGGTAATCTATGTCCAGCAGGTTGATGCCCATTTTCCTGGCGTTCGTAATAAAAATGTCCGAGTAGCCCACATCGAAAAGGATCTTCAAACCGGAATCTTCAATCAGGAAGGAGAGCCCGGGTTCAGCCAGGAAGTACCTGTCTATCAGGGTGTTATTGTCGACCAGGACTGTGAGCTTCATACCCGGATATTTGTTACTGAAGTATAAAACCTGATCTATAAAAGCCGGACATAAAGTAATAACAAACAAAAAATGTAAAAATGTAAAAAT
>DUKH01000182.1:5119-15948 GCA_013329415.1 Methanosarcinaceae archaeon
TAAAAATGTAAAAATGTAAAAAATATTTAAATAGTTGGGGTATTACCCAGTTATTTAGTTATTCACTTAGTTAGTCTCTTCACTCTACGGATGGAAAATATTTAAGGGGACTGGGGCCGGAAAGAGCTGGCTAGCTGTTCTTATCGGGCTCCACTTCCACCGCTAAGTTATCTGCTGCAGGTTACGTTAAATTGTTTCCAGGCAAAAGATCCGATACGGGCAATCCCGTTATTGGCAGGTAATCGATACTTCCCGTGCTTTCGTTGATGACGTAAGGGGTATCTCCTATTCCGTCTCCATCCAGGTCTTCACCTGCATAATCACTCCAGGAGTTGCCCACTGTAGTGTTCCAGGAATTTGTTCCGTAATCCACGGCGTTGAGCTCGTTTGCAAACTCGTTCCCGTAGAAAAGGTTTTCAGTAGAATTGCTCAGGAAAATCCCCTCGTAATTCCATTCTACCGTGCTATTGCTCATTATGTTACTTACGGAACGCTCGAAATAGACTCCGAGTTCACTCCCGGTTATTATGTTGCTTTCAAGCGCGCTGTTGCTGCATTCCAGCAAAGTGAGAGCTTCATAGGTGATGGTAGATATGATATTGTTCAGGAGAACATTATCAGCCGAACCTTCGACATAAATGCCCCTTTCATTTCTTGCAACAACATTATCTGACAGCACACAGCCGCTGGAGTTGATCAGGTCGATTCCGTCCCAGTAGTTGAGGGTCAAAACATTGTTGTCCAGGACAGCGTTGTCAGCTTCCTGAAGGAATATGCCCACATCATTTGATATGAAGGTACTGTTGGAAACCCTGCAACCTTCGGCCCCGTCAATGAAAACTCCCGCCAGGACATCGGGCCATTCCCCATCAGAGATGCTGCCGCTGTCGCTCAGTAAACCCAGCACGGAAACCCCGTCAATGGTCACATTGTCAGCAACCACATAGAGCACATCAGCTTCAGGACTATTGGAGATGATAAACGTGTCTTCGGATTTCCCGGATTCGGAGACTACACTTAGCTCCTTGTTCACTACCACGTTTTCGGCATATATCCCAGGATAAACGAGAATTATGTCCCCATCTTCTGCGCTATCAATAGCTTCCTGAATTGTTATAAAATCGGCATCGCCACTATCATCTACGGTAAGTGTTGCTCCAGCCCCAGGGGCTGCAGCACTTCCCAGGAAAAACAGGATCACAAAAAGGTTCAACAGCAATTTAGTGATTTTCATAATTAAATTCCCCCGACGAGTTCATGTAAAAAACTGTATGCTCCGCTAAAAATAATTATATATTTTATAATTATATTAGATCATAATATAGATTTTGAATCAAAATTTCGGATAAATGGATCTGAATTAAAGACCCTCTGAATATAGGAAAGATCCTGAAAAATGAATTAAATAGGAGTTACGCACTTGAAATGTGAAAACAAGTGCATGAGGCGTTATCAAAAATATTTTGATTTAGACAGTTTGGTGTCTCATGACATTGGTTTTTTGTTCAACTGCGTAAGTCCTATTAAAGAAATCCGGAAAAATAGAGAAGATCCATAAAAGGAAAAAGGATCAAAGGAACTTGTTGTCTTTAAAGATAAAAAGCACATTATTTATTTTGAAATACTCGGTATCGTCTATAGGGGGTATATCCCCCTTATTCTCCTTATCCACCTTATCTTTTTTATCAACCTTATTCGCCAGAGAGACTTCCACTCCGGAAATGCTGCTCATGTTCTCCGAATCCCCGGAAGAAGGCTGGGGGACTATGGGTTTGTAGTCTATGCTTCCAGTGCTTCCGTTGATGCTGTACGGGAGATCCCCGATACCATCTCCGTTGGCATCTTCTCCGGAATAGTCACCCCAGAAGTTGCCCACAGAGTCGTTCCAGATGTTGAAGCCTTCATCTACGGCGTTACGGAAGTTGTAAAAACTGTTTGCGTAGATCATATTGTTCTCGGATTCGTTAAGGTGGAGCCCAACACCGTTGAGGTATATGACGTTATTAAGAAGAGCATTGGATTCTGCCATCTGACCGTAGATCCCACACTCATTCTTTGAAACCTGGTTGTTGGCTAATACATTGCCTCCGGAACTAAAGAGAACAAAACCCACTTCGTTTGAACTTGCGGTGTTATTCTTAAGGGTATTGTTTACAGAACCCTGGAGAACGATGCCCTGCCTATTTGTCAAAACCAGGTTGTTTGAAAGGGTGTTTTCTTCGGAGGCAAAAAGGTCGATACCTCTGTATCCGAGGGCTACGTTATTATTCTCAAGATAGTTTCCTTCGGAATTATTGAGGCCAATGCCAGCATCGTTGAGTACCAGGGTATTGTTTATCAACAAACAGTTCTCAGCCCCTTCTAGATAGATTCCCACCTCGTACCATTCCATATCGGAAGGGCCTCCTGTGATGTAGAAGCCGTCTATTGTGACATTGCTGGCATTTACGTAAAAGACATCATATTCCGGAACGTTCCCTATAACATAAGTACGGTTACCATCATCGCCTGAAAGCGAGGAATCGGCAACAATGGCCAGCTCCCTGTACACTTCTACATTTTCCCGGTATATTCCCGGATTCACTAGAATAGTGTCCCCGTCCTGCGTATTATCCACAGCTTCCTGAATCGAACTGAAATTACCGGCTCCGTCATCGTCAACGGTTATAAGTGCAGCTTCTACCTGGATTACAGCCGCTCCGAGCAAGAGAAGAAAAACTAAACAAATTATTTGAACCCATTTTCTATTCATAAAACTCCCCTGAAATTATTTATTTCATACATATAAAAATATTATACACACGATATAATAAATTTTATTTATATAATATTTTGGGATAATACTAATTTATGGAAATAAAAAGACTTTGAATTATAGTTCCTGAAAAGTGCGCCTGAACATGGTTCCATGTACCTTCCTACACCGATTTTATCTGTCAAAAACCAGACGAAAAGTATCCCGCAGGACAAAACCAAATACTAGTAAAAAATAGATGGAAACGTGTTTCGAAAAATCAAAATGTAAGGGGGAGGAAATGAAAAAACAAAAAAATGAGAAAAATAAGAAAAGAAAAATAAGAAAAGAAAAATAAGAAAAGAAAAATAAGAAATGAAAAAAAGTTATTTCAGAATTTTTCGGTTATGTAGTCAGCCATGGACTCGAAGATCTTGCGTCCGTCATCGGAGCCGAGCACGGCTTCGGATGCTCTTTCGGGGTGAGGCATGAGTCCGAGGACGTTTCTGCTCTCGTTCACGATCCCTGCGATGTTTTCAAGGGAGCCGTTGGGGTTGACCTCGTCCGTTACCTTTCCTGCTTCGTCCGCATAGCGGAATACGACCCTTTCGTTTTCGTCAAGGGCTGCAAGGGTGGCTTCTTCGGCGTAGAACTGACCTTCCATGTGGGCAATCGGCATCCTGACGACCTCGCCCTTCCTGAACTTCGAGGTAAAGGGAGTGTCCGCAGTCTCAACCCTTAGATAGGACCAATGACACCTGAACTTGGGATATTCGTTGGTGGTAAGGGCTCCTTTCAAAAGCCCGGCTTCGGTGAGCACCTGGAAGCCGTTGCAGATCCCGAGCACGGGTTTTCCTTCAGCTGCCAGCTTTTTTACGGAATCCATGATAGGGGTACGGCCGGCAATGGCTCCTGCCCTCAGGTAGTCCCCGTAAGAAAAGCCGCCAGGGACCACAACCCCGTCAAAACCGCTCAGGTCTTCTTCCTTATACCAGACAGTCTCGGCATCCACACCGACGACCTCTTTCAGGACGTGCAGGACGTCCAGGTCGCAGTTAGTGCCTCCGAACTGAACAATGGCAATCTTCATCTTTTTCCCTCAAATCTTCCTTTCAGCCTATTCAAAGCCTTCTCAGCATTTGGATCCTTTAAGCACTTCTATTGTACTACCCGCGACCTGCTCAGTTCAGCTCTTCGAGTTTGATCCTGTAGTTCTGGACGATAGGATTTGCGATGAGCTTCTGGCACATCTCATCGACCTTCTGCTCCGCAGCTTCGGCAGATTCGGCTTCGAGCACGATTGTGTACAGCTTTGCGGTCTTCACGCTCTCGGCTGCATAGCCAAGGTGGTCAAGTGCTCTTTTGATAGTTGTGCCTTCGGGATCAAGCATGCCTGCCTTCTGTTCAATGGTCACTGTTGCCTGGTACTGCATTTTTGTAAGCCTCAATATTCTGAGTTATTTTATGATCTATGTGATTTTTTATTGATGATCTTTTACCGGATTATTAGTTATTTGAAGATATTTATTTAAAGATCTTTATTTTGAGATATTTAATGATCCTTTATCTAATGATCATTATTTCGAGATCGTCATTTAAGGATCGTTATTGGATAATCTCTGTGATGCGAGGATCATTTGAAAGTGATGAGCTTCTGTAGGTAATTTATAGGTAAGCAATTACCGGTTGCACCATAATAAATATACGTTGCTTAAAAACGTTGCGTATATTGGAGGGCAGAGATAAAAAGCTTCCTTTACCCAAGGGTTCAGCTCCAAAGTTTTTAACCTGCTCCTCCTGCCCTGGGGGTTCAAGACAGAATTATTATAAAAGGGATGTACAGAAATAGAAAGTTTTAAGAGTATATAACCCATATATATAAATGGGGTGATATACTGGACTCAGGTGAGAAGGAAAGCTGGGAATAGGATTTGCATTTGACCAGGCAGCTCGTGCTCTGCAAACACGGCATCCTGCGGGGCAGCAACTGCTGCCGGGAGTACAGACCAGAAAACAACCTGTACACCACACGCTGCTGCTGCCAGTACTGTGAAAAATCTATCTGGCTCGGGGACGAGAAAAGCGCAAGGAACCCCTTTGCGGCCCTGGCGAGCGATCCCGCCTATGCTGTTGAGGTGGTTCGGGAAAAGTCCCCGGGTTGAAAAGGTTGAGTCAGAATCTGGTTTCACAGCCCGATAAAAGGAATCAAAACCATACCAAAATTAAAGTGAACAAAAACGGAATCTTTTTTTATAGTTCATATGCCTTCCGGAAAGTTTCGGAAAGTAACCCACATGTCATTCAAGTCCGAATTCCCTCTTTTCCGCTTATCCAAAGTTTTTCCTTCAGGTGAGGAAGTTTTATGTAAGGAAGCCAAAACCTCCGTAAATTCAAAGCTTTTCGAAACCCCGTGCTCTCACCGCTCGTGCCTGCACGAGCGGCCTTTTTCATAAAATTCATGAATAGAAAAGAGGAGATTTAATTAAAAATTATACTTTGCCGTGATTGGAATTTAAATTCAAAATTGTACTGTGCCATGAGTACCGTGATTGGAATTTAAATTCAAAATTGTACTGTGCCGCGATTTGCCTTTAAAAGCAAAATGGTATTGTGTTTAAATTCAATTTTCACATATTGTTTTTTGGAAAAGGCCGTCTGCTCCGCAGACGGTGAGAGCGCCGGTACCTGAAGAACATATCATAAAAGGTTCATGGGAATAAGTTAATGCCGGAACAACGGTTGCGCCTTACGGATATTCCTTGAAGAAAACATGAGTGCAAGTATGCTGTTCATTTTATGTTATTCTTCTCAGGCCATTCTCTGTATGCTCTTCTGAAGCAAAGTAATAAATATGGAATTAGAGTTTATTGCAACCCCGTAAACCTGATCTCTAAAAAACCAGAACCTAAAAAACTGATCTCCAAAAAACTGATCCCCATAAAGGTGCAAACAATGTGCGGAATTGCCGGCGCGGCAGGAATCCCGGATAGCAGGTCCGGAGTAAAAAAGATGCTTGAAATCCTCGGGCACAGGGGACCTGATGCCTGCGGGGTCCATACTGCAGGAAAGGTCAGCATCGGGAACACCCTGCTAAAAATTACAGGGGATATGCCCCAGCCCCTGGTCGGGAGAGGAGCTTTCGTGCTTAACGGGGAGGCTTTTAATTTCCGGGAACTGGCATCCGGAGAGGGGATCCGGACTGATTCCGATACCGAACTGCTTTTTTCAATGATAGAAGCCCGGGTAATGGAGGGAAAAACTCCCATTGAAGCCGTTTATTCCGTCCTTTCCCGCGTAAACGGAGACTTTGCCCTGGCATATGCCTGCGGAAACGAACTCGTACTTGCAAGGGACCCTGTCGGGGTAAAGCCCCTTTTTTACTGCTTCAGAGACAATATGGAGAGCAGCGAGAGCGGCAAGATCACCGGGAACACGAGGAGCCCTGAAATTGCCTTTGCGTCCGAAAAAAAGGCACTCCATGCCCTGGCTTCTGGAACCGGTGGGGAAGATTCCGGGTTCAAACCTTTTCCCCCGGGGCTTGTCCTGAGCATCAATACCGAAAACGGGGGAACCGCTGAGAGGTCCCTGAAAATCCGGCCACCTGAGATGCGGATTTCCGAAGAAAAGGAAGCCGTTTTCAGCCTCAGGAAAGCCCTTGAAAAAGCTGTGGGACTCCGCCTCACCCCCCATTCGGGAATTGCGTTTTCCGGCGGCATTGACAGTGCCCTTGTGGCTGCCCTGGCAAGGAAAAGAAAGCCGGACCTTCCACTCTATGCGGTGGGGCTTCCGGGTTCCCATGATATCGGACAGGCAGAGTACGCGGCAGAAGCCCTGGGGCTGGAGGACGCCCTTATAACCCATTTCCTTTCGCCTGAGGAAATCGAAGCAGCGGTCCCGCAGGTAATTTATGCAACCGAATCCACGGACCCCATGAAAATTTCCATCGGGCTCCCGCTCTACATAGTCTCGAAAATTGCACGGGAAAACGGGGTGAAGGTGCTCCTTACGGGACAGGGAGCCGATGAGCTTTTTGGCGGATACAGGCGGCACGAGGCTTTCCTTGAAGAGGGCGCGGATGTCCTTGACCGGGAGATCTTTTCCGACCTTGAAAACATTTCCACGATCAACCTCGAAAGGGACGACATGGTTACCATGGCAAATGCCGTGGAACTGCGAGTACCTTTCCTGGACAGGGAAGTGATAAAAGTGGGGCTTGCAATCCGCCCTGAACGGAAGGTCCTGAAAACGGACGGAGGATACAGCAGGAAACACGTCCTGAGAAAAGCGGCTGAAGGGCTCCTCCCTCCCGAACTCTTCCGGAAGGAAAAGAAAGCTATGCAGTACGGGACCGGGGTCCAGAAAGTCCTGGATAAGCTTGCCCGGGATGCGGGATTTCCAAAAAAAGAAGGGAACCACATAGAAAAATACCTGGTCACGGTTTCCAGGGAAAAGGGTTTCAAGCTTAACCGGTTTTCGAGCTAACCGGTTTTCGAGCTTTATACCGGGTTTTGAGGTTAGCCGGGATTAACAAGAATTTAACCGGAATTTAACCGGGGTTAAAACTACAGAAAAAAACGGGAGTTGCAGTCCACGGACCAGAATACCGAAACAATTTTAATTTTTCAAGGCGTCAGAGAAAAAGCAGAAGCAAATCAATAACTATAAACAGTTTAATTGTTATATTCTGCATAGAAAATTATTACATTAAATTTATAATCAAGATATCAGGGGGAATTCCTTATAAAAATAGCAATAACTGGAAAAGGCGGCGTTGGAAAGACAACTTTTTCGGGCACCCTGGCAAGAATGCTTGCAAGGGACGGATACGAAGTGCTGGCAATAGACGCGGACCCGGACATGAACCTGGCGTCCTCACTTGGGGTCGAGAACCCTCCGAGACCCCTGGCCGAGTATAAGGACCTGATCCAGGAACGGGCCGGGACGGAAGGAGGAGCCTTTATCTACAACCCGAAAGTCGACGACGTCGCCAGCAAATATGGGGTCATCGGGCCCGATGGCGTCAGGATGCTCGTCATGGGCACGGTAGACCGGGGAGGCAGCGGGTGCATGTGCCCGGCTTCAGCTTTCCTGCGGGCTCTCCTGCGTCACCTGATGCTCAAGGATAAGAGCGCCGTGATCCTGGATATGGAAGCCGGAATCGAGCACCTGGGAAGAGGCACAACCCGGGGCATGGACCTTATGATCGTGGTTGTGGAACCAGGAGCCAGGTCCCTGGAAACCGCAGAAAGGATAAAGAAGCTCTCCTCTGAAATAGGGGTGACTAACCTCTTCGCCGTTGTAAACAAAGGCGGGTCCGACAAGGTTATTGAAAT
Organism: Methanosarcinaceae archaeon; assembly: GCA_013329415.1. GTDB lineage: Archaea > Halobacteriota > Methanosarcinia > Methanosarcinales > Methanosarcinaceae > MTP4 > MTP4 sp9310u. The sequence continues at coordinate 13,187 of DUKH01000182.1, forward strand.
GCTCGATAATCTCGGTATCCCGGTCCTCGGGGAAATTCCCTTTGACACCCAGCTCATGCATGCCGATCTGGAAAAGAAAGCCCCCATTGAAGTAGGCGGCGAAGCCGTGGAAGCCATCGGCAAGATCAAGGAAAAGCTGATGGTAATCGTTGAAGAAATCCGGGCCGAAAAAGCGAAAGAAAAGAAAGAGAAGGAAGAGGAAAAGAAAGAAGTGAAATAAAAAGACCGGAAGATTCCGGTCCTGCTTTTTTATCCTGCTTTTTTACCCTGCTTTTTTAACATTTTTCAAGCTGAATTAGACTGAAGTCAACCCTGACTGAAGTCAACCCTGACCGAAGATAGTTTGGGTACGATTCAGTTGAGATTCAGTCGGGATTCAATTAAAATACTTATCAGGAGAATCCCCCATTTTTCCTTCGCTGTAAAGGATAGCCAGGAGTTTCAGCTTTTTCTCTCTTATAAGGGCATCAGTCGGATCGATTTCGAGAGCCTTGTCGTAACACTCAACAGCATCTTCTAACTTTCCCATAGCTTCGAAAGAAACGCCTTTCTGATACCAGGCAAAAACATCCTCGGGGTTGATTTTAAGAACCTCGTCATAGCAGTCTACTGCTTTATCGAACTTCCCTAAATTGTTGAAGGCAAACCCCTTAAGGCACCAGATTCCCATATTATCAGGATCAATCTCAAGCGCCCTGTTGTAGCAGGCCAGGGCTTCTTCGGATTTCCCCATTCTGTCCAGAGAAAAACCTTTCTGGAGCAGGGCATCGGTACAGGCGGGGTCTAATTTCAGGGCTTCATCATAGAGCCTGAGCTTTTCGTCATAATCATCAGCTTCTCCTGCCTTTTTTAACAACTGGGGTGGACTAATTACCCTGGATCCGATCTCGGATTCCCCCTCCGAGGCAGCTTTCCCGGTCTCATTTGTCCGGCTTTGTTCAATCCGGTCCTGTTCATCCATTGAATTATCTTCTGTCATTGTGCAACCCTCATGTTTCCCGAATTGGGTTCTATCAGGACCCCCGTAAAATTCATTTTCCATATTTCATACTGTTTTTGGAATATGAATAGAGGCTTTAACTCGTGCTTCCTGAGGCTTATACATCCCGATTCTGTTATTATTGAATTATATCGGTCATGTCTTATAATAGCATAGTTTGAAAACCGGAATATCAAGGCAGATTCCCGGAGCAGCGTGAATGAAAACCAACCTTCAGTGCAGCAACCTCTGGTTTGAATGACCTGGGCCGGAGCAAAAAACATGTGTAACGACCTGAGGCAGAGCAATCCGTAGGTGTAACGACCTGTGGTGCAACAGGCCACAGGTCTAAAATTCCCGGGGAAGCGGGAGAACTCGAGCACAAAGCCATGGTCTCGAAACGCTGCCCGAAAATGCTTACGAAATTCATCCCTGAGCTTTTCTTTTTTCCCGGCTGATTTCGGAAAGAGCCTTGAGCTTGGCTTCCTGGGCAGGAAGAAAACCCGGCTTTATTTCCAGGGCCTTATTGTAACTTTGAAGGGCTTCCCCGTACCTGTGTATTTCGGAGAGGACCAGCCCCCTATTATACCAGAGCCCGGGCTCGGCAGATACGGACTCGAGAGCAAGGTCATATACATCCAGAGCTTCCTCGAAACGCCCGAGCCCGGAAAGAAGGGCACCTTTGCACGCAAGGGCTTCCAGGTAGTCCGGCCGGATTTCAAGAGCCGAGGTATAGGCTTCCAGGGCTTCTTCTTTCCGGCCGAGGGTTAAAAGGACCGAACCTTTCCCTGCCCAGGCTTCGGCATAGTCGGGGTTCCTCCCGAGGATCCGGCCGTAGGTCTCCAGGGCTTCCTCGTACCTGCCAAGTCTCGTCAGGATAACTCCTTTGTTGTCCCAGGCTATCTCAAAAGCCGGTTCGAGTTTGATTGCCAGGTCATAAGCCTCAAGAGCTTCTTCCAGCCTGCCAAGCTTCCCGAGGATTACTCCCCTGTTGTACCAGACCTTGTAATCATCAGGAACGATTTCCAGCACTTCCCCTGTTAGCTGCAGGGCAGTTTCAAACCTTCCGGCCCTGTCAAGAAGCACGGCTTTCTGGAAAAGGGCGGTGGCATTTTCCGGGTCTTCTTGAAGCATTTCAGAGCAGGTTTTCAGCTCCCCGTAAAGTGGGAGGGAAGCGTAAAGGTCCCTGACCGCCCGGAAAAGGGGCACAAGCCCGTATTCTTTGCCGTTAAACGTAAAAATACCAGTGGAAACCTCGTAGGTGCAGGTATCCGGCACAGGTTCTCCGGAAGCCTCATCGACAGATTTATTCTTCCTGTCCAGAAACTCCTGAAAGAAAGAATCAAGCCCGTGAAGCGCTTTCAGGTTGAAAGGGGATTCTTCCGCAATCGAAAGTACATACCTGATTTCTTTCCGCTGTTTTTTATTGTTCCTGGCCCAGAATACCCCTGAGATTTGCCTGAATTCGGTACAGAATTTGCGGACTGCTTCACAGGTATTCCGGGAACCTGCAGGAATGTTCAGCTCCCTGAAGGCTCCAAGTGCAGCTGCGCAGTGTTCCCTGAGGTCCTCCAGATACCGTTCTGATTTTGAACCGGCTTCACCTGCTGCTGCCCCCGTTCCTGTCCCCTTTCCATAGTTCATGGTTCACTTCCTCTCTTTCCGGATTATTCGGAAATCATTTCCCTTATTTTCCGGATAAAACTTTTTTGAAAACAACAAATTAAGTTTGGGTAAAAAAGGCAATTGAATGGTATATTAAGAGCTGCACAGTCCAGTTCTG
>DUKH01000108.1:0-4886 GCA_013329415.1 Methanosarcinaceae archaeon
CCGAATACAAATGGAACATCAAAAAACTGCAGAAAAAGAAATCCTGTAAACGTCTGGCTTGAAAAAAAGGTAAGTAGAAGGTAAGTACCTGAGATATGACATCCCGATTTCGGCGTTGGAAAATGTTTGAAAATGTTTGAAATATGGGATTATTTTTTACCATATAGTTCTTTATTTTTATTTTTGGGAAAGGGCCGTTTGCTGCGCAAATGGAGGTTTTTCAGCAAGATTTTCAGAGGCCAACTGTTTTCCAGGCTGTTGAATTGGGGAAAACAAACTAACAATGCCCGAAAAACTTGAAAAACTCACATAAAAAGAAGAGAAGGCTAAAGATAGGATTTCAGGAAGGAATGGAATCCCGGTTCCATTCCCATGGAGTTAAAAAATGAAGGTTTTGGCCTGAACTGGTCTAACCCGAACTGGTCTAACCCGAACTGGTCTAACCCGAACTGGTCTAACCCGAACTGGTCTAACATGAACCGACCTGAACCTTTACTTTTCTTCTTTTTTCTCAAAGGCTTCTTTTACGATTTTTACGGCGCAGAGTTCCCCGCACATGGAGCAGGCTTCGCTTTCGGTCTTCCGGGCATCCCGGATCTTGCGGGCGCGGTCTCCGTCGATGGCGAGTTCGAACTGCTTTTCCCAGTCCAGATCCCGTCGAGCGTAGGCCATGGCTGTGTCCTGTTTCCAGGCGCGTTCACGCTGGCCTTCCTTGATCAGGTCGATGGTGTGGGCAGCTATTTTTGTGACGAGAGTGCCTTCCTTGATGTCGTCCAGGGTGGGGAGGGCGAGGTGTTCGGAGGGAGTTACCATGCAGAGGAAGTCAGTCCCGTACATCCCGGCAACGGCTCCCCCGATTGCGCCGGTGATGTGGTCGAAGCCCGGGGCGATGTCGGTTACCAGGGGGCCCAGGAGGTAAAGGGGAGCCCCGTCACAGAGTTCTTTCATGCCCCGGACACTGAGCTCGATCTCGTTTAACGGGACGTGGCCCGGGCCTTCCACGAAGGTCTGGACATCGGCTGCGCGGGAACGTTTTACGAGTTCCCCGAGGGTGATGAACTCCATGAACTTCGGGCGGTCGGAGGCATCGGCAATGCAGCCCGGACGCATGCTGTCTCCCAGGCTCAGGGTCATGTCGTATTCCTTTGCGATCTCAATGAGGTAGTCGAATTCGGCGTAGAAGGGGTTGTCTTCCCCGTTGTGGAGCATCCAGGCCAAGGTGAAAGACCCACCCCTGCTGACCACGTTCATGATCCGGTCGCTCTGGCGCAGGCGCTCAAGAGAGTTTAAGTTGACCCCGGCATGCACGGTAACGAAGTCCACGCCCTGTTCGGCATGTTTCCGGACGGCGTTGAACATGTCGTCGGAAGTCATCTCGACCACGGTTTTCTGGGAGGCTGCGGCCTGGTAGATCGGGACGGTCCCGACCGGGATTTCCACGGCTTCAAGGATACGCCTGCGAATCTCATTCAGGTCCCCGCCGGTGGAAAGGTCCATGACGGCATTTGCGCCGTAAGCTTCGGCAGCTTTTGCTTTCTCGACTTCGGCTTCGATGTCAACGTAGTCTCTTGAAGTCCCCACATTGGCGTTGATCTTCGTGCTCATGAACTTGCCGATCCCCACAGGCAGGGTGTCCCGCCTGTTATTCCGGGGGATAGCGATGAGACCCTTCGCCACGCATGAGCGGACAGTCTCAGGGTCGATTCCTTCGGATTTTGCCACGGCTTCAATGGCAGGGGTTATGACCCCCTTTTTCGCGTCTTCCATCAGTGTCATTTTTACTCCATGGGATGAGGTGAATGCGGATAATAATAAGAGCGGACCTGCCGGATAAAACGGCTCGGTGCAAACCAGTTGAACAGGTTAACCGGGCAAACCGGTATGCAGACCGGTAAAGCAAAAAAGCCCAATTAGCATGAATAATCTGTACGTTCCCTGATTGCAAAGTAGAACAAACAATATACAGATATATAGCTTTTCATCTTGCAGGGGCTTCTCAATAAACTATAAGCGAAGAAATATATAAATAATGTGCCGATCACTATAGGAATATATAATGTGTGCACATGATAGATAAACAAACATAAGCACAAAATTTGTATTGCTTGCACGTGTTGCTTGAAAGGTGGAGAAAATCCGGTTAATGGCAACTAATATATAAAGGCTCAGGGTTTTTACTGCTAAGATTTCAGAACCGGAGCCGGGAATTACTCGAAAAATTACTCGAAAAATTACTCGAGAATCAATCAAAGAATCAATCAAAAAATCACTTGAAGAATTACTAAACGAATCAATCGAAAAATTCTTTCTTATTTTACTATCCTAACCGCAATAATCCAATCACAAATATCCTAATCACAGATAATCACAAATATCCTAATCACAATATTCAGGTTTTTTATCATGACAGTCGTCGCATTTGCAGAAAAGAACAAGGCAGCAGCCCAGATCGCCAAAATCCTCGGGGAGGGGCAGGTGGACAAGATTTCAATTGAAGGGCTGCCAGCATACGAATTCAAGTGGAAAGGAGAGGAGTGGTACGTGATGGGGCTTTCGGGGCACATCATGAACTACGACTTCCCGGAGCAATACAACAAATGGCGCGACGTGGACCCCCGGGTGCTCCTGGGGGTGGACCCTGAAAAGTTCGTGACCAGGAAAGAATATGCTGCAGCCGTAAAGAAGCTCGCCATGCGGGCCAGCAAAATAATCCTTGCATGCGACTACGACCGGGAAGGGGAAAACATCGGCTTCGAGGCAAAGACCCTTGCCGAGGAAGTGACGAACGTGCCCGTTTTCAGGGCTCGTTTTTCAGCCCTCTCCCCAAAAGAGGTCTTGAAGGCTTTCGAGAGCCCCATGGAACCGGACTACAACATGGCAATGGCAGCGGAAGCCCGGCAGATCCTGGACCTGAAGATGGGGGCAGCCTTTACCCGCTTCGTGACCCTTTCCGTGCGGGAGCAGGCAAGGACAAAAGACGTGCTTTCAATCGGGCCCTGCCAGACACCGACCTGCGGTTTCGTGTACGAGCGGGAAAAGGCGATCCGGGCTTTCGAGGCAAAGGACTTCTGGAAGATCACGGCGCTCTTTGCGGCTTCCGGCGGGGAGTTCGAGGGCACCCACAGGGCAGGGAACATCCACGATAAGGAAAAAGCCGTGGAGATCTTCAAGCGCTTGAAAGGCACGAAAACCGCGCTTGTCTCGAAAAAGACGGTGAAGGAAACAAAGACCACACCTCCTAACCCGCTTAACACCACGGAATACCTGAAGCGAGCTTCCAAGTTCCTGGGGATCAGCCCGGAAGCGGCCCTCGAGGTTGCCGAACAACTCTACCTTGCAGGGTTTACCAGTTATCCCAGGACCGAGACCAACAAGTACGCCGACGACTTCGATTTCAAGACCATTGTTTCGGACTTTGCGGGGAAAAAGGAGTATCAGCCCTTTGCCGAGTCGATCCTTTCAGGGCCTATCGTCCCGAAAAACGGAACAAAAGACGGGCACGACCACCCTCCGATCCACCCGATCAGGGCGGCGGCCAGGGGCGAGGTCAGCTCAGCCGTTGCCATCCCCCATGCGCCTGAGGTCTACGACCTTATTTCCCGGCACTTCCTGGCAAACCTGATGCCTGCCGCAGTCTTTGAAAAGACCCACCTGCACCTGCTCTTACAGGAAGAACCCTTCGACTCCTCGGGAACGGTGCTGAAAGACGCAGGCTGGCTGGAAGCTTACCCCTTCGAAAACAAGAAGGACAAGCTCCTCCCGTATGTGGAGGAAGGGCAGACCGTGGGCGTAAAAAAGCTCAGCAACACGAAGTCCAAAACAAGCCCCCCGAAAAAACTGACCGAAGCCGAACTCCTCACGCTCATGGACAAGAACGGGATCGGGACAAAGGCAACTGCCCCCTCCCATATCGAGACTAACAAGAAGCGCGGCTATTTTGAGACCAAAGGGAAGACGGTCTCGATCCTGGACACCGGTTTCACCCTTATGGACGGGCTCTCCCTTTCAGTCCCGATCCTCATCAAACCTGAGATCAGGGCAAGGATCGAAGCCCTGATCCAGGAAGTGGAAGACGGCAAAAAGGAATTCGATGCCTCCCTTGACGAGGGAACGGCCCTTATCCGGGAGATGTACACCCAGCTCGAAGCCAAGAAAAAGGAACTTACCACCAGTATCGCGGGCACGATCAAGGACGAAGCCGCCCTGGAAGACAAAAAGAACCTTGTGGGGACCTGTCCCGAATGCGGGCATGTTCTGCGTATCGTGCAGACGGATTCCGGACGCTTCGTGGGCTGTACCGGATACCCGGACTGCAGGAATTCATACCCCCTCCCGAAAACCGGGGCCCTGAACATCCTGCGCTCTAAAGAATGCAAAAAAGAAGGGGGGGTAGCGGTCATGAAAGTAGGGAACAAGTACCAATGGGCTGTAGGCATCGGGCCCTGTTTCGCCTGCGAACTCGAAAAGGAGTGCTTCCCCCCCGAAATAGTCGGCCCCTGCCCGAAATGCGACGGGAGCATGTTCCTGATCACCCTGAAAGATTCCCGCTTCCTGGGCTGCACGAAACGCTGCGGATATACCCAATCGGTCCCGAAGACAGGACGACTGACCCTGCTCGAAGAGACCTGCAAGAGCTGCGGCTGGCGGCTGATCAGAGTAAAAGAACAGGAAGAGGAAGCTGAGGAGTTCTGTGTTAACCGGCGCTGCGAGGAAGGACGAAAGTTCAGGAAGAAGAATCCCCCCGGCCCGGGCGGAGTTCCGGCTTCAAAAGGAACAACATCAAAGGGGACAACAATAAAAGAAGCGACAACAAAAGGATCAGCTTCAAGAGCTTCGCCGGCCGGGACAAGAGCTTCAGGAGCAAGAACTACAGGGACAGGAACTAC
>DUKH01000108.1:5221-6819 GCA_013329415.1 Methanosarcinaceae archaeon
AGGGACAGGAACTACAGGGACAAGAACTACAGAGACAGGGACTTTCGGAACAAAAGTTGCCGGAAAAGAGAAGAAGTAAAAGCCTCTGGCTACCTGCCTGTGTCTGTGAAAACAATTTGTAAACAAAGAGTAAAGTGGTCAGAGTGCTTTGCCCGTCCGCAAACACCCTGGATAGAATAGGTTGAAAAGAAAATCCTTTCGGATTTTCCTTTTTTATTTAGAGATTAGACCTGAAAGAAACTTATTCTTCAATTTCTTCCGGAGCAACTTCGGATTCAGGTTCAGGTACAACTTCAGGTACAACTTCAGCTTCAGGTACAACTTCAGCTTCAGGTACAACTTCAGGTTCAGGTACAGCCTCGGATACAGGTGCGGGCACTGGTGCGGGCACAGGAGCTGCTTTGGGTACGGAAGCGGATTTGGGAGCTGCAGAGACCTCGGTCTTCCTGATCTCGACCCTGCGGAGAGGGTAGATGAACTTGGCCTGCCTGTAGATGTTTGCGGAGAGCCTGCCGAGGATTGCTTCCTGCATGAAGGTCTCGAAATCGGATTCTGCTGCACGCCTCTTGACGATATTGATCATCAGTTCCCTGATGGCCTTCATCTGGCTTGAGCGAGCCCTCTTGATGGTAAAGCAGGTGGGCTTTACACGGATGATGTAGCCGTCTTTTGTCCTTACATCTACGTTGGCATCGATCCTGGAAGTCTGCCTTTTTACGATGGACCTGATGTAGTCGGTGGTGAGCTCGTGCCCGATAAGGGTGGTGTGTGCAGTGTCCCCTACAACGTTGTTGACCCTGAGCAAGACCTTGGTGTTGTTCTTGGTCATGTCGTTGGTAAGTTCCCCGACAGTGGTCTCAATCTTCCTGCCCATGAGCAGGCTCGGGTCGCTTGCCATGGTAGTCCCGATCTGAGCCCTGTTTAAATAAGAAGGTGCTTCGATGTTGTACCATTCCTTTGACTTCCAGCTGTCAAGCTTTCTTTGTACTTTCTTTCTTGCCAAGTAATTCCTCCGAATTGGTATTGGATTTAGTTTGGATTTAATTTGTGTTTATTTCGGTTTGTTTGAATTCTGCTGCAATTTGTTATATTTACATTGCCAAAAGGCAATGCTCCATATTCCGAATATGGAGCGATAGAGTCAGTTCAGTCCCTTAACAATGAGCGTGAACGATATAGCAGGCGAATCCAGCGGCCGGGCAGCTTAGTCCCAAAACCATACGGTCTGCAGGTTCCGGCGGCTTTACGCGCCTGTTCCTTTTGCGAAATCCAAATCCCTGAGTTCAGGGCACCCAGCATGGCCGATCGGCAAGGCCCCCGAAACCCGAAAAGACGATCTGAACGGATCAGAAGTATTCTCAGAAATTTGCGGATTCTAGTTTCTGGCTCCGCTATACTTATCATTTCAATATATAAACGAATCGGTCATAAAGCCAGTCCACCACCCTTCACCACAGCGGAAAGTGAACAAAAAAAGAAAAAAATGGTTTTGAAAGTAAAAAGAAAGGGTATAAGGAAGGAAGAAATGGCATGGAGAAATAGCGTGGAGAAAAGTTATGGAGAAAAGGTATGAAGAAATGATATGAAGAAATGATATG
>DUKH01000108.1:7174-16573 GCA_013329415.1 Methanosarcinaceae archaeon
TAATAGAACGGAGATAATAGAATGGGAACAAGTATGAAAAAAAAGTAGGGGAAAAAGAGAAAGGGCTTAAAGGAAGCGGATGCCCTTTGGCATTTCGCCCACTCTCTTCCTGAACTCTTCGGGCCAGTTCTCCGGGTCAAGCCCTTTCTGGGCGAGGAAGACAGCAGCCCACCTCTCGAGCCCGACACCTGAGCAGCCGGACCAGAGATCTTCTCCGGACTGCAGCTTCACGTTGAAGCCGGAGGGGTACTTGTCCCCGTTGATGCTGACGTTCTGGAACTCGAGCCATTCCCCGTCCTCGCCGCGGTAGGGCAGACAGGCCTCGTAGTCCGTGGTCCCGACAACGTTTCCTTCGGCAAGACCGAGCAGCCCTTCCTGGGCCATGAACCAGGGAGTCACTTTGGCTTTGCGCCATTCTATGTCCAGGATATCGTTGAAGATGTGCATGTAGCGGTCGTGCAGATCTTCTGCGGCCGCAATGGCCTGGTCTTTGGTGCCCAGCCAGAGGATTTCGATCCTGTGGAACTCGTCCACACGTTCGATCCCGTGAATCCCACCGCTTTCGTACCTGTGGGAGGTGCCGGAGCGGTCAAAGACCCTGATAGGCACCTCGTCGTTGGGAAGTGTCTCCCCTGCCACAAATCCCCAGAAGGGCGGGCACTGGGCATAGCACATGCCGCCTATAGGATCCCCGATCTTTTCCTTAATGAGGGCTGTTGGCACCTCGTGGGCCACCTTGTAATGGTCGATCACTTCTTCCCAGTACTCAGGGTCCCGGGTTTTGGGGGGGCAGACGTAGTAGATTTCGGGATAGACGCCTTTGGCGTGTCCGGACTTCATCCAGACCTCCCAGGGAACGAGCTTGGGGAAAATCATCTCCCTGTACCCGAGGGGTTCCAGGAGCTCATCGTAGACAATCTTTTCAAAAGTCCGGAAAATCCGGGTGGACTGCGGCCCGTGGATCCACTGCCCACGGCTGCTCCCGCGCTTGAGCCAGCCCTCTTTCATCATCGCCTGGGTGGGGTCTTCCTTGAAGGGGTGCTCCATAGGCTCCCGCTGCCAGATCAGGTTCCAGTGCTCAGCCTTTGCCCCGTACCGGGTAGCCTCGATCTTGTCCTCGAGCAGGGTGAGAATCCTGTCCGGGACCCTGTTCTTCATCTCGGCCTCCCCGACCTCGAGCTGGAGCACAATCCCGCCTTCCACGTTCTCCATCTTCGTAACGTACGGGACCTTAATCTCCTTGAGCCCCTGTTCGGACGGCACCAGGATTAAGAAAGACTCGACCTCGGTTCCCCGGAGACCGATCTTGAACTCCTTCCCGAGGATGCCCGCAAGGTTCTTCTTCAGCCTGAGCGCAGCATCGTGTACCCGCACGTACCTGCCGGATTTCAGGGTAAAACTAATCCTGTCTTCTCCGAGCTCCCATTCGGTAATTAACGCTCCCTGCCCTTCGGGCGCCCCTTTCGTGAGGATAGTCTTGTTCGCCTCTGTAAAAAACGCATCAATAGCTCCCAGTGCAGGGGAGGGATCTGCGCTTGTCCTGTAGTAAGCCTTAAGGTTGAACTCTAATTCCAAGGTTTGGGCCTCAATTCTCTTTATTGGTTAATAGGATGATTCTGTCTGATTAATATATTAGTGTAGTAATGACGGATGAAGTTTATAGTTTGCTATTTTTCGCGGATTCGTGTTTTGATGGGGTTGGAGGTTTAAAAATGTTTGTGTAATGGGAGAAAGAGAAGATGTGAAGAGAAGATGTGAAGAGCAAAAATAAGAGTCAAATCAAGGATTCAGTGAAGGCTAGTGTCGTAGCAACTTAATTATGGAGCGTTAATATATGGATAATTCCTCATACGTAGTTCTTTTTCTTAATTTTGATGACTCATAACTAAATGTCCTAGACACTAGACTAGGATAAATTGCTCGGCAAGTCTCACCACATTTTCGATCCACATCTTTTTTGATATTCGGGCAAGCCGCACCTTGAGCGGGAACAAACATGCTAATTCAGATTGGCATAAACTGCAAAAGCAACTCTTCCTTCACCCCAGCATCCTCTCGTTTGCGGTCAGAATTTCAATTTCAAGGTCCCTGAAATCCCGGTCATGGGTCACGAAAATCAGGTCTTTTGCGCGGCAGACCTCTGCAAAAAGCAGGTCGTTGAAGTCATATCTGCCCTCTTCGAAGGCGTCCATGATTTCCGGGAGCTTTACGGCTGCTAGGTCAGGGTCACAGGTAAGGGTATTTTTCAGGATTTTCTTCACGTTGTTAGAGATGTCTTCGGCGACTGGCCGGAAGGAAGGAGAGTTTCGAAACTCCTTGTACTTCGCGAATTCCGACTGCTGTTTGAACTCGATCCTGGCAAAGGCGTTGACAAACTCCGAAATAATCATGCAGTTTATGTAGATACTGCCTTCTGAGGCCCGGATCTCTTTCAGAGCCCTGGAATAGACATCAGAGCGCCAGTCAGGGAAACTTATGGGCCCGTAGATGTAGAGCCAGATATTCGTATCAAAGAAAAATTGCCGGCCTTCCGAAAAATCATATTTCTCTACGGAATGGACCTTTGCCGAATGGGCTTTTGCCAAAGAGAGCTCTTCAGAATGGGTTTTTAAAGGTTGAACCTCTGTGAAGTGGGTTCCTGAAGGATGAGCTTCCGAAGCCTGAACTCCCAGAAGACGGACCTTTGTAGAATGGGCCTTTTTAATCATCTTCGCCTCCCATTACTTCCCTGACAACCTTCCTGTAATGATCGGCGTTCTCAAAATAGCATTTTGCCCTCTCCGAAACCCTTCTCAGAATAATTTCATCCCCGGGGCCGATATCCGTGAAAACCAGATTGCGCCTTATAAACTCTTCCGGAAAACTTCCGTACAGCTGCCCAACCGCAGCATTCAAAAAAGCCGGGGTAAGGTCTCCGATCTCCGCAAAAGAAAGTTCAACCTTCCTGTTTTCAAGGAAAGCCTCGGCAATTCGAGCATAAACCTTTTGCCCGTCCCCCAGGGCAATACAGCAGCTGCCTCCGGCAGCCTCAACTGCCTTGATTTTTATAGTTCCCCCCCGTGCAAATCCCCTCCGACTACTTGAAGTTAAGGTTGATTCAAGTTAAGGTTGATTCAAGTTAAGGTTGATTCAAGTTAAGGTTGATTCAAGTTAAGGTTGATTCAAGTTAAGGTTGATGAAATAAAAGTTTATTGAAGTGTATTTTACTTTCCTAACCCTCCCTTTGTTCTGCCTTTTTCTTAAATAGCAACCACCCCTTCCCTTCTTTCCCGAACTTCGTTTTGATCATAACATAATCCCCCTGGAGCTTTTCTCCTTCGAGAGTGCAAATGAGCTCCTTTTCTTCAAACTTCTTGAGCTCAAAAGTCCCACGGTCCCAGATTTCGACCTTTCCCGCCCCATAATGCCCTTCGGGGATCTCACCTTCAAAATCAGCGTATTCCAGAGGATGGTCTTCGGTCTGGATGGCCAGCCTTTTTATTCCGGCCTTTGACGGCGGCTCTTTTGGAACTGCCCAGCTTTTCAGGACCCCGTCGATTTCCAGACGGAAATCATAGTGGAGGGTACTGGCATCATGCTTCTGGATTACGAAAATAGGTTTATCACGACCTTCCTTAAAATTTTCCGGAACAGGTTCCGGAGTCTCTTTGAAATCCCGTTTCTTCCTGTATTCTTCAAGCATAAAGAACCATTAAGAAATACGCTGCCGGAATATAATAGAGTTATGTGGAAGAATCGAGACAAAGGGGTAAGCCCGGCCTGATGAAATCGGACATGAAGCCGTAATTGTTTACCATAAGCCGGGTAAGCTCACATGCCTGAAAAATACTAATCCAGATTAGTACTAATCCTGATTAGTATTATGGTGAGACCTGCATCTCAACCCTTCAGGTGTTCTAACTCGAAAATCCAGAGAATACTATATATTTATACTATACTACAAACATCAATTCACCTTTCGATACGCATCAATTCACTTTCGATACGCATCAATTCACTTTCGATACGCATCAATTCACATTTCGATACGCATCAATTCACATTTCGATACGCATCAGTTCTCCTTTTCGATCATTTAGGGAAAGCCGGTTACAAGATAGTTGCGATAGCCCCGGCTCCCGAAAAGGTCGAAATAAAATCTGACACCTGGCACTTCCATTCCAGGGATTTTGGGCCCCGAATTACCTTCTTGCAAGTGCATAGTCAATATAGACCTGCAAAAACTCCTCGTCGGCCTGCAGAAGCACGGTCTCGAACATGGCAACGTGGATTTTTTCTTCCCTGGCAATGTCCAGGAGGATTTTCCTGATCTCCTCACTTTTTGCGAGGTTTGACATCTGCTCGTAAATGTTGACAGCGCCCAGTTCGGCAATCATGGCGGCCCGAAGAATTTCCTTGTCGAGGTCTTCGGGTCTTGTCTTTTTAAGGTCGGCAATTGTTTCCGAAAGCAAGTTTTTCACTCCCCGTAAGAGAGTATGGCTGTCAGGGATAAAGGCTTTTTCCGGGAACTTTTTACCGGGAACATTTCAGTTTTTAGAAAATATTCTGAATTTTAAGACAAATGTAAGAGGAGAAATACAAAAAATATTTTAACCGCTATCGTGTATCTTTGTTTTTCTTTCACTGGACACAATTAAAAAGAATAAATTCTGAAAAAACAAAATCCACTAAAACTAGCAAACAATCACGAGGTAATCAATTATGCGAATCTTAATCCTTGGAGCAGGAGCAGTCGGCCTTTCCCTTGCTGCAAAACTCTCAGCTGTCTGTGACGTCCACGCCGTATGCCGGAAGCGCCACGCCGACATGATAGCAGAGCGCGGGCTTCTAATGACCGGGATCTGGGGCGAAAGCACGTACAAATTCAGCTGCGGGGAAATCGTGCCCGAGGGCATGGACTTCGACTATGTATTTGTCAGCTCGAAGTCGATTGCAACGGAGGCTGTCTGTGAGCAGTTTGCAGACCTTATCAGAGGAAAAGAAGTGATCAGCCTCCAGAACGGGGTCGGAAACGAGGAGATAATTGCCCGCTACACCGACAAAGTCATTGGAGGGACCATCATCACGGGCTTTGAATGGAGAGGAGAGGCTGAGGTACACGTCTCCGTGGAAGCCGGACCCATGACCCTCGGGCGCTTTCCGGCAGGCTGCGACGAAAAGGTGGAAGCCCTGGTGGGAATTGTCAGGGAGGCAGGCATTTCCGTACAGGCAACCGACAACATAAAGGGGGCCCTCTGGGCCAAGACGATTTACAACTGCGCCCTAAACCCGCTGGGAGCGGTCATGAGCGTGCCCTACGGGGAACTCGCAGACCCCCATGCCTGGAACATAATCAGGGAAATCGTAAAGGAAGCTTTTGCGGTCACGGATAAAAGCGGGGTAAAACTCCCCTGGGCAACTGCCGACGAATACCTCGGCTACCTGAAAGACGTCCAGCTCCCGAGCACGGCTGCTCACCATTCCTCCATGTACCAGGACATCACAGCAGGCCGGAAAACCGAAATCGATTTCCTGAACGGGCAGTCGTGTCGAGGGCAGAAAAACTGGGGCTGCAAGCGTCTTACAATGCCTTTATTTCGGAAGAAATCCGCTTTATGGAAGCTTTGAACGAGAAAAAGGCCTGAAATAAAAAAATCATTGAAAGAAAGAAGAATAAAAAACAGGGATAGGGAAAATAGAGGTAAGGGAAGCAGATATTTCACTTTCCGGAGGCTTATTTTTCCATTTCCAGCGCTTTTCCTACCCCTTCCCCTATTTTTAAATTCATCAGGAAATCATCAACAGTCGCCAGAAGGGACCCTATTTTTTCCGACCGGAAATGGACAGCTACCCTCTCATCACTTAGTTCGCTTTCCATGCTCCTCAGGTTGTCCGGGGAAAGGGTTTCCAGGATCCTTTTGGCAAATTCCTTTGTTTCGGGATCAGGGAATTCGATGGTACCGGTAATTTTCATAAGCGTTTCTCCAGTCGTTATTCATATAAATAATTCGCTGTCTTTCTTTCTCTTTTTACATTCGGCTTCTGCCATTACTTCTTAACTTTTCCCCTGGCCTGGAGCTGCTCCCCGATAATCTTGTCTGCGATGCCCAGAAACTCTTCGGCAGTTCCGAGGGGAATGGAAGCTCCGGAGGCAACACTGTGCCCACCGCCGTTTCCCCCGACTGCGCCAGCTGCTTCCCGCAGGGCAAAGGAAAGGTCAAGGCCCCGGGAAACGAGTTCGCGGGTGCCCCTACCCGAGACTTTCAGGATACCTTCGGACTCGTTTACGCAGATGAAGGGAAGTTCGGGATGGAGATAGCGGACAACCGTGCTTGCCAGGGTCCCGGTGGAAAGCGCGTCCACGGTGTTGAGGTACCAGAGGTTTTCCCCTTTGCGGATTTTTTTGAGATCTTCCCTGATAGCAAGAGCAAGGTTTTGCTGGTGCTCCCTGGAAAGGGCAAGGGCTTCTTCCAGGACCCCGGGGTCCTTCATGCAAAACCCGACAGCGAGCCCGTAGACTTTCATTTTTCCGCAGGTGTTGAGGATGGAGATGAAGTCGTAGACGTTTGGCACGAGTTCCCGGTTCAGGATATAGATGTCCCCGATAACGGCTTCCACGGCTTCCGGGCTTGCCTGCCTTGCAAGTTTCAGGGCAACGGCATTGACCAGTTTCGAGACCCCTTCTTCAGAAAGCTCCTCGATCCGGCCGGAAAGCCCGAGCCCGCCAAGGAATTCCCGGACCTTTTCCGGGTCCCCTGTTATGTCCATGAAAGGTTCGGTGCTGTACGTAAGCACTTCGGCAAGGTCTCCATCTCCCACTTTCAGCCCTTTCCGGACGGACACGGCCCCTGCCTTCAGGGCCTCGTCCAGGATAAAGGCGTTTGCGGTCCGGAAAAGCTGCTTATCCCCGACTGCCCCGGCAATTGCCAGACCTGCCAGGTCCGTGTTTTCGGCCCCCATTTCCCTTGCGACCAGGTAGCATGTCCCGGAAGCCGAGATATCCGTTGCCCCGTCAATCCCCACCGTATGCGCGTTTACAACAGCCTTTGCCGGGGACTCCCCAACAGGCTTGTGGTGGTCAAGCACAACAACATCAGCTGCCACCTTCCCTACCAGGTCCGAATACCCGCTGCCCATGTCGCAAAAGATAACAAGGTCCCCTGGTGAAGTACTCCCATTAATATCCTCAATCACGGCCTCATCAAGCCTTCCGGCTATCGAAAGCTGGAAGCGGATGCCAGCCCTGAGCAAAGCCTGGGCCATGATACCTGCCGAGGTCAGCCCGTCCGCGTCGTTATGCGAGATAAGGCGCACAAACTGGTATTTCAGGATCTTTTCAGCAGCATTTTTTGCAAGGTTTATCAGTTTTTCAACTTCGCTCAAAATCCATCACTCGTAAATTTAGTAGTAAAATCAGGAAACAAAATTAAATAATTTACCTGAAAAAGCCTCACGTCGGATGTCGCTCTAACATCGGACGTCATTTTATACAGCCTTGATATTATAAAACACAATACCTTTCTTAACAGGCAGATCTGCAGGATATTATAACCAGGATATACAGCAAGAACAGCAGACATTACAGCCAGAATATACAGCAGGAACAGCAAAACACTGCAACCAGAATATACAGCAATACATACAAAAAGATATTACAGCCCGAATCCGAAAAGAATCATAGCAATGCATCCTTTTTCCGGATCGGAAAACCCTTCCGGGTCAAACAGAATCATTCAAGGGTCAAATTAATTAATGAGAAAATGTATATTGCATAATGTTGGCGGGGCGCCTCGCCTGCTTCGGACATCAGTAGTGTAGCGGTCATCACCGGGCGTTGCCAACGCTCGAACCCGGGTTCGAATCCCGGCTGGTGTATACTTTATTTTCCCGATTTTTTTCACTTTATTTTCCGGAATTTTTTTCAATTTTATTTTCCGGAATTTTTTTCAATTATCCCCCTCCAACTGCAAGTTTTAGAACTCACAAAGCTAAATAAGGAAAGCCGCCAATTTAATTTCAAAAACCATCATTTTCACAACTAACCGGGGAGTGTTTAGCATAAAGTATACTTTTCAGGATTCAACCGAATTTCCCGTACAGAGGGATTTTATCCAGGACCTGCAGGACTTCCTGAGGGTTTCGGAAGAGGTCATCCCTCTTGAAAGGTCGGCAATCAGAACAAAAGAAGAGAACAGGGCAGGAACCGCAATTCTGGAGAAAAGAATCCGGGAGATAGACGAGTTCCAGATAGAAGTGACAGGTTATCTTGAGAAACTCACTCAAGAAGTCGATTCGGAGGACATTCTGGAAATCAAGAACAAGATACTTGAAACCTGTGCCGCAACTGCTTCCGGGAAAAAAGACGAAAATCTGGAAGAACTTGAGAAGGAGACAAGGATTGCCAGAAATGAAATCCAGCAACTGGAAACGAAGATACTTTCGATCCTGAGCCCTTTTTTCGAAGAAGGGATCTATGGGGCAAAGCACGCTTATTCTGCTGCCGTGGAGGAGAAAAAACTGATCGGAACGCAGGTAAGTTCCATTGATAGCATGCAGTACGAATACGACCTGACTTTTGCAGAAGATATGATAAAGGTCGGGGACCTGCATGAACTCACCCTGCCAATCTGGGTAAAGGCAGGAATCCTGCATAAGGAAGACAAAATAAAAAAGCTCGATGTTTCCGACTTCCACATAATGTCGGTCGAATACGAGGGAAAAAGCCTCAACACCGTATTCGAAGATAAAGACGGCGAACACAAAATCACTATCTCGGCAGACGAGATGGCCTACCTGATTCTGCATGGGGACTATGAAATAAGCGGAGATGAAAAACTGGCAGCTTCCATAGACATGGACTCAATCTATGAACTAACAAAAAAGCTCAAAAAGTTTTTCGACGAATCCGTAGAGTCCAGAAAACTCAGGCGGGTCCTGCTGGAAGACAAAAACGTAATGGACGAAAACAGGGTCCTGGACTGCCTCATACTCATTGCCGGTATATACGGAAAACTAATCAAGGAATGTGTTGAGAGAGGCTACACCAAAGGCGAGATTAGCATCAAGATCGAAGAGCCCGGAGGGATCAGGACCGAAAAGTACCTTTCAAGTTCGGAACTCCTGAGCCGGCTCTCGGGCATCGGAAGCGAAGGACTGGAACTTGCAGGAACTCTGGGGGTAACGAAGACCTGAAAAGGGAAGTTGAAACAGGGGTCTGAACCGAATAGTTGAACCGAATAGCTGAACAGGCCAACAAAAACAGAAATCTAAAAAACGACCTCGAAAAGTTATCTTAAACATCTGTTCAGTTCTAACTCTCAGCAGCAGGATCAGTTCATTCCCATTCAAAAGAGTTCAGAGCAGGAGGTATCTATTTCTCATATCTCTGATATTTCATTCTTCTTATTTTTCATTTCTCGG
>DUKH01000108.1:16892-17274 GCA_013329415.1 Methanosarcinaceae archaeon
TCATTTCTCGGACTTCTTATTTATCTGAGATCTCATTCATCTTCGCACTCACTGAAACTTCCAAGCTCTTCATAACTCCTCGCCCCGTCCGGCAAAAAAGGAGTTGCAAGAAGCACTGAAAAGAGTAAAAAGAAAGTGCCCAGTGTCCTGGACCCTGCCTCGACGGTGGCGTAAAACATGAGAATAAACACTACGACCCAGAAAATAAAGCTCAACTGAAAAGCAATTTTTACCTTGTGAACATAGTCCGTGCTCTCGCTCAAAATAGTCCCCCCTTAAATGCCCCAGAATAATATAGTTCTCGTTAGAATAAGTAAATTATTATTTTAAAAATATAAATAAGTTGAAGAGGGACGGCAAAAAAGAGATTGAAAAGAGATTG
>DUKH01000108.1:17591-25333 GCA_013329415.1 Methanosarcinaceae archaeon
GATTGAAAAGAGATTGAAAAGAAACGAAAAAGAGATCAAAAAGAGAAGCAAGAAAAGAGCCTGGAGTTCAGAACTCTATATATTTGAGGAACTTTTCTCCGTCCTTTACCCTGCTAACAAAATCCTCTTCATCGGCATAGGGCAGCCCGGCAGCAACAGCATCCGAAGCTTTCTTGCCAAGCCCCGGGAGTTCCCTGATAAGGGCAGGGGAAGCGGAATTAATCGACAGGGGGTTAGGAATTCCGGTAATGGAGCGCATCCCGTGCCCGGTAACTGTTACGTCAGTGAACTTACGGAAGGGCAGGGAAGCGGGAATTCCGACCAGCAGGGGATAAGAGCCAAGCTGTCTTCCGAAAGTGATTCCGTTTTCGTGCACCTCGCACATGACATCCTTCAGCACCGTGCCTTCGGGAACGACGCGGCGGAGCATGGGGAGATCGATGTTTTTCCGGACCTGGTCCTTGTATTTCAGGAAAAGTTTCTTGTGCTTGCCGGCAGCGTCGTCCTTTCCGTACATGGGAGTGTCAGGGAAGGTCATGACCTGCCGGATGTTGATCCTGCGGAGTAGCAGGCCGGAATCGAGCACCTGCTGAAGGAAGTCGTAGTTCAGCTGGAAGGTCTTTTTTGTCTCACCCATGAGCCCGTGGACGAAGTTCAGACCTGGCAGGAGTTCCGGAAGCCCGTTTGCCCCGCGGACGGCGCCCAGGCCGTTTACAAGTTTTATGGCTTCGAAGACCTCTTCGGGGCTGGCTTTCAGGGAGTTTGCCCGGATCACCTTCGGGTCCGCACTTTCCATCCCGAAAGCAGCCACGTCCCCGGGGGTGTGGTATTTGATAATCGTTTTTATAATCTGCGTGGCTTCTTCAGGGTAGGTGGAAATGGTTATCGGGTTTGCGTTGTCCAGGTGGAGCACGGAAAGTTCCGGGGCGGCATTCCTTATACCCCTGTAGAGCCTTTCAAGCACTGCCGGATCAGGTCTGGGGACCGGCCCGCCCGTATCGGTGCCGTGGTAGGATAGGAGGTCAGGCTGCCTTCCGATCCTGAAATAACGGGCTCCGTGAGAATAAAGAGCCGAGACTTCAAAGACCACGTCCTCCACCGGACGGTAGTCCGAAGCCCCATAGAAGGGTTCGGTGCAAAACGAACAATGAATATTTCGGCCGCAGCCCCGGTAGGTTTCGAGTTCGCACATGCAGTAAGGATAATCAGGGTGCTGCCGGAGAAGAAAAGCTCCCAGCGGTGCCCAGCGCCCGATTTCCGTAGTTGTCCTGAAGCGGTGTTCCACGGTTTCCGGGGCTTTCATTTTAATGCCCGACTGCTTTCCCGGACTGATCCCATTACTGTGTTTACTATCTTTACGGTCTTTACCGCTTTCACTGCCCTCAAAAAGGTCAAAGACAAAAGCCTCAATATCCATTTCCGCAAGCACGGCACCTTCAAGGCTGATCCCGCCGCCCAGGCCTTTTGCAGCTTTCCCGCCTTCCCCACTGAAACCAAGCCGAATAGGACCGCCTATGACTTTTACCCCTGTTGAGCTCCGGAAGATGGTTTCGATTTCCCCGGGAGAGATGGGCGTAGCCCGGAGGTACTTTCCAGGAACTGTCATGCCTGCGATCACTATTACGAGCTCTGCTTTCCTGATCAGCTCCCCGGCTCCCGGAGGGTTTTCCCGCAGGCAGTCGATTGTCAGGTAGTGAATATCGGTTTCGGAGAGCCCGCACTCCCGGAGGGCGCCTGCTATGTACCGGGGGTAGGGGGAAAAATAGGGAGGAACCCCGAGGCAGGCGGGTTCGTCTACATAGCCGTCGATGATCAGTGCTTTCATGGAAGTCCTCTTTTGAGCCCCCTGGAGTCCCCTTGAGTCCTCTTTTATGATGGCAGGAATTCAGGTGGAATTCAGTGGAATTCAGGTGGATTAGACATAGGTGATAGACATATATTGTAAGTATATTGTAAGGTAGATTTTTGGAGCAGAGATTTAAGGCTGATATTGTAAGGTAGATTTTGAAACAATATAAAAGGGATATTAAAAGCTGAAAGGGATATAAAAAACATTATGAAAACAGTATTAAAACTGAATTGTGTTAAAGCGAAGGAAACAAAGCAAACAGAATTAGAAAAACAGATTAGAAGAAGTTAAAGTAATGGGGCCGGGACCGAGAATCGAACTCGGATCGTAGCCTCCACAGGGCTACAGGATGACCGCTACCCTACCCCGGCCACGCAGGATTGGGTGCTCAGGCTTGAGCAACCTATAGAAGGAGTTTTTTTATATAAAGTTTTTGCCGGAAAGGACAGGAGAGACCCCTTAAGGGAGGGGATTTTCTGCTTCCCGGCGGCTTAAGATGGAGAAATTTGCTTTTCCGGCCCGCTTTCAGAGTTCTTTGAGGCGGTCCAGGGCAAGTTTTGCGGCTTTTTCCCCGGAAAGGAGCATGCCTCCGAAGACCGGACCCATCCGCGGGGCACGGGTTGCGGCACTTGCAGCCATGCCGGCTACGATCAGCCCGGGATAGATTTCCTGGGTGGCTTCAACAACAAGCTTTTCTCCGATCTCGGCCCACATGGGTTTTTCCCCGATCTGCCCGAATTCCCCGATTTTCGCGTCAGGGATTTTCCTCAGGATCGTGTTGCAGACCACGGCATCGTGCCCGGTCCCATCGACCACGAGCTTTGTACGGATCATGAGGGGGTCTACGTGCAGGCGGTTGGTTGTGACAGGGCTCCAGTTGATGACGATGCCTACGACCCGGTCGTTTTCCCTGATCATGACGTCCTCGAAACTAACCAGGTTGAAAATCTCAGCCCCTGCAGAAGTCGCCCCGCTGATCAGCTTCCCGACGGATTCCACGGAGTTTGCAATGTAGTAGCCGGATTCATATTCCTTATACCGGATCCCGAAGTCGTCCAGGATGCGGGTGGCTTCCTCCTGCACAACGATGCGTGGAAACATCATGCCGCCGGCCCACATGCCGCCGCCGAGGGAAAGTTTCTGCTCGTATAAGGCAACTTTTACCCCGGCTTCAGCCAGGTACTTTGCAGCCACCAGGTTTGCAGGGCCTCCTCCTACCAGGGCCACGTCGATGTCCGTGTATTCAAGGAAAGTTTTTGAGTACTCTTCAACAATTGCGCGTGTTATGATGACTTCGTCAAGTTCCATGTTAATCTCTCATCAGGAGTTATTGGGATTGGAAATTTTCAGGTAAACAAACCCGGTCCTGCAAAAAAACAACCCCGTTTTGTAAACCTTTTTTCGTGATAATCGGAATTTACATTTCCATAACGGGCATTGGACTTAAACTTATTGGGATAAGGGACAAAGAGGGAAAGGAAGCAGGAATTCCCGGAAAAAAGAGAGGGAATCTTTCCAATGATGGGAAATAGCAGGCCATACAGGCCAGATCAACAGTTTTACAGAAAATTTACGGAAAATTCACAGACAGTTTATAGAAAGTTTACAGACATTTCACAGAAATGTAGATAGATACTCTTGCGGACATTTCACAGACATTTCACAGACATTTTATGGACAATTTCCCTGGATTTATATGGGTTTTGTTGTCCAGACTTCTTCAAAAATGTTCCCGGAACTCCGTTAATGTCATATACGGAAAAGGCGATTACTCTCAGCAGATCCATAGAGAAGTTAAATTTACTGAAAAAAGCCGCACAGGAGATTCTTCAGCTAATCCCTGCCGGCATAAGCCTTTCAGATCAATCGAATTCAAACTTATCATCAAACACTTTTTTAAGGTGATTATATGGGAAAGACATTAGCAGAAAAGATAATAGGTGAACACGCAGGCAAGGAAGTTTCAGCCGGCGACATCGTGGTCGCTGCGGTGGACGTTGCCGCGGTTCAGGACGGGACCGGGCCCCTGGCTGTCCAGCAGCTTGAGAAGATGGGCCTTGTCCAGGCTAAAAACCCCGAAAGGACTGTCCTTTTCATTGACCACGCAGCCCCAAGCCCTCACAAGGACCTTTCCAACGCCCACAAGATCCTGAGGGACTTTGCAAAGAAGACCGGTGTGGACCTTTCCGAAGTCGGGACCGGCGTCTGCCACCAGCGCCTGGTTGAAAGCTACGTGAACCCGGGAGACATCCTTATCGGGGCAGACTCCCACACCTGCACCTCCGGAGCCCTCGGCGCTTTTGCCACAGGCATGGGCTCAACCGACGTTGCAGTCGGAATCGCGCTTGGGAAGACCTGGCTCCGTGTGCCTGAGACCATCAGGATCAACGTGACCGGGGAATTTAAGGAAGGCGTCTGCGCAAAAGACCTCATCCTCTACCTGATCGGCAAGATCACCGCCGACGGTGCCACCTACAAAGCCCTCGAATTCGGCGGCGAGACCATCGAGAAGATGGCAATGTCCGACCGCTTCACCCTCTCCAACATGGCAGTCGAAGCCGGCGCCAAGACCGGCCTTATCGCATCCGATGAGACGACCAGGGCTTTCCTGGAATCCCGAGGGCGAGGAGATAAGTTCAGGGAAATTGCCCCTGACGAGGACGCCGTCTACGAAGAAGTAATCGAGATCGACACCTCCACCCTCGAACCCATGGTCTCAGCCCCCCACACCGTTGACAACACCAGCACCGCAGCCGGGCTTGCAGGGACAAAGATCGACCAGGTCTTTATCGGGACCTGTACCAACGGCAGGATCGAGGACCTTGCAATCGCAGCCAAAATCCTGGAAGGTAAACAGCGCCACCCGGACACCCGCCTGATCGTGGTCCCCGCCTCAAAAGACGTCTACCTTGACGCAATCGCAGCCGGCTACATCGAGACCTTCATCAAAGCCGGAGCCGCAGTCATGGCTCCCGGATGCGGCCCCTGCGTGGGCGTGCACCAGGGCATCCTCGGCGACGGGGAAGCCTGCCTCTCGACCCAGAACAGGAACTTCCAGGGCAGGATGGGAAACACCGAAGGCTTAATCTACCTCTCGTCCCCCGCAACAGCCGCCGCCTCGGCCATAAAAGGCGAAATCACCGACCCCAGGGAGGTGCTCTAAATGGCAGAAGAAATGCAAAACAACCTGAAAGGTAAAGCCTGGAAATTCGGAGACGACATAAGCACGGACCACATCGCCCCCGGCCGCCTTTTCCACCTCCGGACCAACATGCCCGAACTTGCCAAACACGTCCTCGAAGACGCCGACCCCGACTTCCCTAACAAAGTCCAAAAAGGCGACTTCGTAGTCGGCGGACGCAACTTCGGCCTCGGCTCCAGCCGCGAACACGCCCCAACGATCATAAAAATCTCCGGCGTAGGCGCAGTCCTTGCCAAGTCCTTCGCAAGAATCTTCTTCAGAAACGCCATCAACGTCGGTCTCCCAGTCCTCATCTGCGACACCGACCAGATCGACCCCGAAGACGAACTGGAGATCGACCTTTCCACAGGCGTAATCAAGGACCTGACGAAGGGAATTGAGCTTACTTTTTCGCCGCTCCCTGATGTCATGATCAAGATTTTGAGCGACGGCGGGCTTGCTGCACATATCAGCAAGTACGGGGACTTTAAGTTAGAGTGAAAAAAACGGCTTTTATGGCCGTTATTTCTTTTTCTTTTTTGAGAGAATTTTTACCGGTGAGCGAGAGCTTTCGGTTTTTAGGTGAAGGGGGTTTGGGAAACATGCACAGGTTTTTTTGGATGGATTGAACGTGGGTTTAGGATGGGTTTTTTGATTTTTTGACTCTGTACCAAAGCAACCATTTAGTAGCCAGATTCCATGCCCAGCCACGCTCGACGAAGGAGAGCGGCCTGCCCTTGAATTTAATGAATAAAAATAAGAGAGTGAAATAGAAATTGCATTTTTATTTTCAATCCATGCGTTCAAAAACTTGATGTGGCTTAATACAGAGTTGATGCTTTCTTTCCCAACATCTATTCTTTTAATGCAGCTTCTTAATCTCCTTGTCAAAATGAGCGGGCCTCACTTCGTTCGGAACAAAAACGACAGAAGACACCATTCAGGTTACTCCGGTAAAGCTCTACCAAGCAATCGCTGAAACCGCCGCCGAAACCTCATCCACTTTCAAAAAGCCTGCCCCCCCAGGGTCAAAAGAACTGAGCGATTCGACAGGGCGGGGACGAGGGGAGGGAGGGTGTAGAGGGAAGAAAAGATGGTCCGAGTAGATTTTCAGTAGAGATGAGGTTGCTTCGGCGAAGTGCACGCAAGCGCCCCAAAACCGACAAAATATAATAAAGAAGAGTTGTGATTCGTTTGCATTTACAGAATCCAGAGATCAAAACAATTGGATGTTTTTCACTCTTTTCATGCAGCATCTTAATCCCATCTCTTAAAACGGGCTAGCCTCGCTACGTTCAGGACAAGAAAGGCGGACCCATCAATAAGTTATTAATACTTCCATAAATACCTCATAATGAAATAAACGAAAAAGGTGGAAAAGTGAGGAATTTACTTATTATCAATCTGGGAATCATTGTTATTGCGGCCGCCGCAGCGTTCCTTAAGGGTGATTCAACACTATTTATAGAGATCATAGGTTTTGCAGGTTTGGTATTTTGTGCTATAGCGGGGATTTTGTCAGGCGTTTTTGAGAACGGGTACAGGATAAGAACAAATTATGATATTGAAGAAGCAGGGGAGCGCAGGGAGAGAAACAGATTGTCCAGAAATTTATTTTGTGTTGGCATCTTCAACATTACAATAACATTCCTTACATACAAATTCATACTGCAACGGCTTAGCATGATATAATCAAAGAGCACTTTTTGATTCGTTGACGGTAGCTCAATTTCAGAGTCAAAGCTACTTGTTATTTTTCACTCATTTCCATCCAGCCCCTTAGTCCCGGCTGTCAAAGCGAGCTAGCCGCACTTCGTGCGGACAAAAGCGACGGGAGACACTATTCCGGTTACTCCGGGAAAGTGCGGTCCAATCATTACGGAAAACGTCTCTGTAAATCTGAGGTATCCTTTCGCTTCCAGCCCCCACAGAAACAAAGCAAACCGATAAAACAAACCGATCAATTTTAACTTTATCTTTTCTTAAGCAAACTGGGCAATTCAAAACCGTTATTAGAGCTTCAATCAACCTGTTTCAAAATCCAGTTATTTTCCTTCTACATCACATCTCCGGGTCTTGGGGCGAAGCCGATTAAAATAGAAAGGATTAAATTTAGAAAAAATTTTATTCTGATTAGAAAAATAAAGTTCTAATAAAATTCCAATAGTGCGTGGAATCGATATGGAAACCCCAAAAATAGATGTTAAAATAAAAGCCCTCAATCTCAACGGGGGCGTAAAAACCTGCTTGAATGGCAAAGTTCTGCCAGGACCAAACTGGAATGCCAGCAGCAGGGAAACCCACAACCCCGGTGTATTTGTAATCGGTAATGAATTTGACAATATTATATCCCTTGAAATAGAGCAGGAAGGGTTGGAAAGCGGAAAAACCTTCAAAATAACGGGGATAATAGATGATCTGGAATTTTCAGGCGAAATTGAGGGAGGCATAAAAGAACAGACCGTTTTCACAAGACCTGAAAAAGCAATTGACAAATTTTGCTGCAAAAAGGGAGATATGGTCTGGAAAATTGGTTATTCGGTAGAAACAGAAGACTCTGAAGAAAGTCTGGAAGAAACAGCTGATCCGGAAGAAACTCTTGAAGAAAAAACCGAAACATCCGAAGAAATCGAAGCAGTAGAAGCATCAGAAACATCAGAAGCAGTAGAAGCAGTAGAAGCATCAAAAAAATCAGAAGCAGTAGAAGCGTCA
>DUKH01000108.1:25746-29095 GCA_013329415.1 Methanosarcinaceae archaeon
AGAAGCGTCAGAAACATCAGAAACAATCGAAACTATTCCTGTAGAGATATACTGGATATTTGACCAGCCCGGCAGGATGTTCAAGAGAGGCGCGTGGGTTGAGTTACTGGAATTCCTCTCCGGAAAGGTAATGAGCACCCCTGCATCAAAGGAAGAATGCATCTCGGGGGTTGTAGATTATTTCCATTTCAAGCATGGGCTGAAATACGACAGTTTTTGCGGAGCAAGCCATTACGGAGTCTTTGAACACGGCGGCTTTTTCAATTTGAAAGCTTACCTTGCAGGCTCGGTCCCTATTTCCAATTGCTACGACCAGGCGGCGGCCCTGCAGGCAATACTCGGCGGCATAGGGATCAATGACATTGAATGGCTATTTCTGGAGCCTTTCGGATACATCAACAGGACCGACCTGCTTGGCAGGGGAGAATGCAACAACCCCTTCTTCTTAAAAGAGGGCAGGCATGACCCTGAAATAGTTGACAACGGTTCCGGGCACAGGACCGGATTTGCCAATCACGCTTTTTGCGGCTTATTGAATAAGGACAATATATTGGACTCCTGCGCAGGGCCGCACTCCGGAAACGATACGGCAGAAGAATATGTCAGCCAGGCTGTTGATTCAAACCCTGCGCTTTACCCGGCAATAAGGTTTGAGAGACCCGGGAAAAAGGAAGATATCGTAATAGGGTACGGGGTGGCTGATGTAGAAAGGATCGAAGCCGCAAACCCGCTGCCTACGCCTCCGGTAGGTTCAGAAGACGAAAAGGAGAATGACAAAAAAGCAGAAAAGTTGAACAAAATCAAGGAACTGCTGGACTACCCCGCAAAATACGAAAGCCTGGACCCCTATACCTTCGTATGCTGCAACTGGCCGGACCCCCTGGCAAATCCGCTCCTTTCCGGCTGGGCCATGGACCTGGAGCAGGTCAGGGTCGGGTGGAACGGCGTGCTCAAGCAGTGGTGCATGCACGACGGCGAAGAACGAATAAATATCGAAATCTACGTGTCAAATAGCGGGCCAGCCCCGGTTCACGAGAGAATTTTCAAAACCCTTGCAGCAACGGCGCTAAACGAATGCGTACACCGCCCCAATCCGGAAAGCGAAAGGCACATTTCCCGCGTACAGGGCCTTAACCCGGAAAATAAAAGGCATATTACACTTACGGCTTCGACTGAAAATTATTCCCAGCAGCTGAGTGCGATATACAATGTGGGCTTTAATGTAGAAGGGTTCAACCTTGAAACCGACATAACCCAGGACTTACTCGACTGGCTGGAAAACCTGGCCCTCAACGGGGTTACGGAGGATTGGGATAAATTCCCGAAATTAAAACTTATCGAACCGGCATTTCCGGCAGATGCAGCTCTGGGAGAAACTTTTACCTGCAGGGCGGACCCTGAAATCAATGAAAACAAAAGTCCGTTTTTAGAGTTTTTCACCTCAAACAAAAACGTATCACTGGAAGAAGAATCGGACCTTACATTTACATTCAAAGCCCTTGTCCCGGAATATACACCTATCGGCCTGGTCTTAACCGATCGCGAAACACTGCTTTCAACTTCAAAAGAAGTGTTCATAAACATATATGACCCGGAAAATTAACCAGACCCTAAAAATGCATGACCCGGAAGATAAAAAAGGCTCTGAAGAAATCCCCTGAAGCGGGAGTTTTGCATTTGCAACCCTGCTTCAGTTCTTCCGGTGATAATTTATTTTTCATTTTATTCTTCACAGCATCCTTCACCTTATTCTTCACTTTCCTTTTTCATTTTTCCTTTTCCTTTTTTCATTTTTCATTTTTCATTTTTCCTTTTTCATTTTTCAATTTTTCCTTTTTCATGCTCGACTAGCTCAGCCGGGACAGCAAAAAAGAAGCACAAATATCATAGTAAAAAACTAACCAAAGATAATTATATGTCCTTGTAAATAAATAGTATAAAAGGGGGAGTATGAAATACTCGCAAGAGCGAGTAGCTAAGCAATTCCCTCGATTAGTGAAGTAAAAAGGACATGATTGAGGGGGCATGCATGAAAAAGAACGTTTTCATTGTTGGTATGGATTCATTCAATCTCAAGAAACTTCAGAGGCTTCCGGAAGCCGCCGAGTGTAACTTTTATTCCGCACTCGATGCGGGTGAAATCCTGGACGTTCCGGGCTATGACATGGGGGAGCTGATTGCCAGGGCCAGGCAACGGATCGAAACGACTCCGGGGGAGACTCACGCCATTGTCACTTACTTTGATTTTCCGGCAACGGACCTTGTACCCATCCTTGTCGAAGCTTACGGGGTGCCAGGACCGAGTATGGAAAGCGTCTTCAAATGCCAGCACAAGTACTGGAGCCGGCTTGAACAGCAGAAGATAATCCCCCATAATATTCCGAAGTTCTGCGCTTTTGATCCGTTTGATGAAGAATCCTGCGCCCTGATCGAAATCAAACCCCCGTTCTGGATCAAGCCTGTCAGGTCCTTCAGGGCATTTCTGGCGTACAGGGTAGACAGTGAAGCCGAGTTCAGGGGATACATCCGCGAAATTCGCGGAAAGATTGGCTTCCTCCACGAGCCATTCCGTTACCTGCTTAAAAACTACGCCGTACCGTCCGAGTTTGCGGACATGAAAGAGAGCTGCCTTGCCGAAAGCCCCCTCTCAGGCCGGCAGTGCACCGTGGAGGGCTACGTGCTGAACGGGGAAGTGGCAATATACGGAGTTGTCGATTGGGTCCTTGATGGACACTTCTCCTCCGTATTGCGCTACGAATACCCCTCATCCCTCCCTGACCGGGTAAAAGACCATATGGCAGGGGTCTGCAGGAAGATTATCAAACACGTAGGGCTGGACAATTCTGCCTTCAACGCGGAATTTTTCTACGACCCCGACAGCGACGAGGCCTACCTGCTTGAAATCAACCCGAGGATGTCCCAGTCCCACGCCGACCTTTTTGAAAAAGTGCACGGCGTCTCCCACCACAGGGTTATGCTGCAGATCGCCCTTGGCAGGAAACCGGTCCCCTTCGAATGGCAGGGGAAATACAATTACGCCGCAAAATTCATGCTCAGGACCTTTGAACCCGGAAAAGTGGTAAAAGTCCCCACAAGGGAAGAAATCGCCGCGATCAAACAGGAAATCCCGGACACCATCATCAGGCCCCTTGTCAGGGAAGGCCAGCAGCTCTCCGAGTTCCAGATCCGGGACAGTTACAGCTACGAACTCGCAGACATCTACATCGGCGCAGACGACCGCGAGGGACTGGTGGATAAATATAAACATATCCTCAGCAAGATTTCCTTTTCCATCGAGAGATGAACACAAAAAGAGAAAAATGAGATATTATAATGGGAGATTATAATG
>DUKH01000108.1:29425-35643 GCA_013329415.1 Methanosarcinaceae archaeon
GAGATTATAATGGGAGATTATATTTAGATATAAATAAAATGGCAAACAAATAAAGAGGTAAATAGACAGAGGAGAAATAAAAAGGGGGAAAATTATTTTGCAAAAAGATGAAAAAAAATCAACTATTCAGCCGGAACCGATTCCCAGTCCGGAACCGGGACCTGTTCCATCACCCGAACCTGTGCCCAGTCCGGAGCCGACCAGAAAACATGAGGACAAAAAAAGTTAACTTCGTGTTGAATGCGGCTTGAAGGATAAAATTGAAGGATAAAAAAGCAAAGCAACCCTGATGCGACCTAACCATGATCACAAGAGTCTACATATCTCACTGTGAGCAGGACGAGCCTCTTGCCCAGGAACTGGCCCGGGCCCTCTGGGCCGTGGAACTGGAGAGTTTTTATTCCCTGTACAGGAAAGCCCAGTCCCTCTCCCGAGCAGAGCGAATGCGCTTCGGGATCCGGCAGTCCGACTGCGTAATAACAATCCTGACCCCGGAAGGAGCAAGAGCTCCGGAAGTAAACCAGGAACTCGGCCTGGCCGTGGGGACTGACCAGCTAATAATTCCGCTTGCAGAGGCCGGGGTAGAACTGCCCTTCCTGATCCGTCACCTGAATCCGATCAGGTTTTCTGCGGATGCCTATGAAGACGCCATGGGTATGTTGATACAGAATATAAGGCAGATAACCAGGTTAGACTGGCTGAAGATAAAATGCCCTTACTGCGGGGAAGAAATGACCCAGTACATCTCGCCGCAGGAAGAGGTAGACAGGGCCCTTCTCAGGGGAACGAACCTGGAAACCCTGTGTAGCTACTGCCAGAAGCCTCTCTTCCTGGACCCGAGGACCTTCAGGCCCTTAATCTAAACTTGCTTTAAAGTTGATTTGAACTTGCTTTGAAGTTGACCTGAAACTTGCTTTGAAGTTGACCTGAAACTTGCTTTGAAGTTGACCTGAAACTTGCTTTGAAATTGATCTGAATTTGCTCTGAAGTTGATCAAAACTTGAGACCATCAATAAATAAAGGGGGTAAAGCGATGGAAGCAAAAGTGAATCAACCCGATATGAAGCAGCATAAAGTGAATCAACATAAAGTAAACCAGCCAGATACGACTCAACATAAGGTAAACCAGCACAGATTAAACATGCCTGAAATAGATAAACCTGGAGTGGGCGAGTCCGAAATCAAAGGGATTGAAGCCCTATCTTACATGGAGAAAAAGCATTTGCTTGCCCAGCTTAGCCGGGACAAAAAGAAAGACCCGAAATCCGGCTCCTGGGAAATCACCGACATCCGAAGAGGGGGATGGGAAACCATCAAGGATTACTTGATCCAGCCCATAGAAATCGACCTTAACGATTCAGGGAAAGACGAAACGGTTAGGGTCTGGTTTGACATCACGGACCTGGAAAGGGAACTCGAAGCCGGAGAAATTCGGTAAGAAAAATGGCACTTCTGAGAGGCACACACCACTAAGAGGCACATAACATTTCAGAACTAAATATGTCAACGAATAAACTTAAACGTAAGACGGATTTTATCTAGCTTCATGGTGCTTGTTAACGCCGCCATCCTCCTGGCAGGTCTGGTCCTGCTGGTCAAGGGTTCCGACTACTTTGTAAAAGCAGCCTCAACAATCGCAAAAAAACTAGGGGTCTCGGAGTTCGTGATAGGCCTGACCCTGGTTGCGGTGGGGACCTCGATCCCTGAGCTTGCATCCTCTATAGCTGCCTCGCTGCAGCAGGCAAGCGGCATCGTGATAGGGAACATTGTCGGCTCGAACATAGCGAACATTGCCCTGATTGTGGGGCTGGCAGCAACTCTTTCCCCGATAAAGACGGCGCACGAGATGCTCAAAAGAGGCGGCTATATTATGCTTTTTGCAGCCCTGCTTTTCTTTGCCTTTGCCTTTAATGAAGCCCTCTCAAGGCTGGAAGCGGCTGTCTTTGTACTGCTTTACGTGGCTTATGTGTTTTTCCTGTTTGAAGAAATACCCACTAATAAAGGCAGGTTCTATTTCAAGGAATTTATAACTTATTTTGTTAAGTTTGAATACATAAACAGCATGAAGCAAAAAATAAACTCTGCAAGCCGAAACAGGAACTCAGACCTGAGCGAAGAACAGGCCCTGGCCAGGAAAGGCTTCGGCAGGGATGTCCTGACTCTTGTTGCAGGCAGCGCGGCAGTCATACTTGGGGCAAGGTATTTCGTTGAGCAATCCATCTTTTTTGCGCAGCTACTCGAAATCCCGGATACCGTCATAGGCACCACGCTTGTTGCCGTAGGCACTTCTCTTCCCGAACTGATGGTGACAGTCTCTGCTGCCAGAAACGGGTACGGAAGCATAGCCCTGGGAAACGTGATCGGCTCCAACATCACAAATATATTTTTGATCCTGGGAGTTTCAGGCCTGCTCTTCCCCATAACTGTCGAGGAGATCAGCATCTTGCTGACGGCTCCTTTCATGATATTCATAAGCACGGTTCTTCTCGTGTTCATTGCCACAGGCTGGGAAATAAAAAGATGGGAAGGAATTGCGCTGACTGTTCTTTATGCGGCTTTTCTGGCAGTGTTACTCCATATGACTTAAAATTGGCAGGAGAAGTGCCCCCCTCTCAATTTCCATATTAATTTTATATTCCCTGTTTACTCCAAACATTCTTTTATAATTTTTTTATATAATTTCAAATATTCCGTTATTATGCATTTGATGTGAAAACTAAAGGAATGTTATTAGCCTGCTTTCTGCAGGCGACTTATATTTTCAAAATAATTTTACATGTCCCGTTCTTTGCAACACTTTAGAAATGAAGTCCATTCAACAAAATTAAATTCAATCAAATAAGATTATAAGATTAATACAATCTAACCACGATTGAATAACATTACATGTTACATATAAATTCAAAAGTATTAAATAGAGGAAGTACTATAAGATATGATTGCTGAGATAAAGTTGTGTTCTCATCCAGAATGCAGATAGAGAGTGTCTCCGAACCTCTTCTATACCACATAACCCCCCCACCCATTAGGTTCTGTTCGGAGCTATCAGATGTCTGGATGAGAACGCAAATATCACTTATTTTTTCACATTTTTTCATATTTTTTCATATTTTTTACAATATGAGAATTTTTAACAGAGAGTCTTTTTTGATTTTTCAATATCAATCGGCATCAATCCGCATAAATTAAATTGTGGTATACGACCTCCATAATTTTCAAGAAAAAAATATGAAGAAAATGAGGGGAGATTGGTTGATCAGGAAAGACAGAATGGAAGAAAAAACAGGCTCTTTAGCGGGTAAGAGTTCTTGAATACTGGAACATGTCCGAAAACCTGACATAAGGGCATCCCTTCCAAAAGGAGACGAACTGCACTTTCATTAAACTAATAGATATTTGATCGCACTACATACCTGCCCTGAGTCAGCCCATTTACCTGCCTGTAATTATCATCCCTGAAGAAAGCCAGACATAGGAATCAAATATAATACAGAGGAAATCGGATATAGTAAGTAAGGAATCGGGCATAAAATATGGTATAATACCGAAAGGGGGAATTAAATGCCGACGATTGTTCATTTTGACATCCCTGCAGACGATCCTGCGAGGGCAAAGAAGTTTTATTCCGGGTTATTCGGCTGGAAGATTGAAAGGCCTCCGGGACCACCCATGGAATATTACCTTGTTGAAACCGAAGGCCTTGACGGGGAAGCAGGTCCCGGAGGCGGGCTTGGCAAAAGGGAAACTCCTGAACAGAGGATAATGAATTATATAGGGGTCCGGTCGGTGGAAGAATACATAGTTAAAGTGGAGGAACTCGGCGGCAAAGTGCTAATGCCGAGAACTTCCGTGACGGGATGGGGCTACCTTGCGATCTGCACGGATACCGAGAACAACAAGTTCGGGCTCTGGGAAGAAGATAAAAATGCCGAATAAAAACTCGCTCAGCTAAGCAAACCCCGGAAAGCAGTGGGATAAATCACAAATCCAAAAAAACTTATACCCTAAAGATATACAGAGTGTTATGGAAGCCTTCCTCCAAATCCCATTAGAATCCATAATAGCTGACCTACCCTTATTTGCATTCCTTGGGGTCTGGAATTTATTTGTAATCTTTGTCCTGGCAAAAAAGACGTATGAATTTGCTCTGAAGAAGGGAAGATCGCACAATTCGTCAATATACTTTGCCAGAAAAGTAATCCATTTTTTAGCGGGAGGACTAACCGCAATGCTGTTGCCCTTTTTTGTCCGGGAGCCTGTCGTGCCGGCAGCCCTTGCACTTGGACTTGCTTTTGCGACATACATCCCGCACAAGACCGGCAAACTGATGTACTGGTTTCAGGACCAGGATAATATCTACGAGGTCGATTTCACACTCATCTGGGGAATAATAGTACTTTTGACCTGGTACATCGACAAAACATTCTGGATCGGGGTGATCCCCGTGCTTTTCATGGCATACGGGGACGGGATAACCGGAATAATAAGGAACCTCAAGTACAACAGACGGACAAAAGCCTGGGAAGGCACTGCAGGTATGCTGGTCCTTTGCATAATCATCGGTGCCAAAATGGGCCCTGCCGGAATTCTTGCGGGAATAGTGTGCTCATTCGTTGAACGAATAGAGAATGTTGATGATAATCTCACTGTTCCGACAGTCAGCTTATCCATCTTACTGATAGCTCATTTCTATTTTCCTTCATTTACCGTTCCGTTCTATTGAAATACTTCCATTTGAAATACTGTCATTTCTGCTTCCCTTCATTTGCAGTTCCGTTCTATTGAAATACTGCTACATTCCAGTGAGATAAAATCCAGACCGGGATTTATAGAAAAAGTAATTTCAGGACGAAAAACAGGATAAGCAGTGTTTTCAAGAAAAGAAAAACCGGGTTGAAACCAATTGGTCAACGTTTCTTTACCGGCATCGGAAACTAAAAAAAGAAAAAGGATCGCGGGAAATCAATCACATAATACGGGTCCGCTCATTTTTTCCTCCCGAACAGGTAATAGGCCGCTGCTCCTAATATACCGAATATCAGGGCAACTACTATCCACACTATTTTCATTATATCGCTCAAGCTTCGGTTTTTCATCAATACGTCATAAATGACCCATACCACCGATACCAGCGTAAGTAATCCCCAGATATTGGTTACAAGACTCAATAAGATACCTCCATATGATATATCATATATAATAATGAGGTATATATATTTTCTCCAAAAATTTTGTGAGTCTGTAATAACCAGAAACAGGAAAACAAATGAGGTATATATATTTTCTCCAAAAATTTTGTGAGTCTGTAATAACCAGAAACAGGAAAACAAAAAAGTCATTGGAATGATTTCACTCCCATTAACCCCCCTCAATTCGGCACATTTGCCCGAAAAACTTCTCCAATAAAAGCATATTGTGGATTGGTAAATAAAAAAAGAAGTTAACCTGTAAACCTATCACACGTTTAACCGATATATTCATCCCTTCTCGGGCAGAAAACTTCAACAGCCACGGAATCCTCTAAAATCTCCGCACTGTGAGGGACGCCGCCCGGGATATTCCAGGAATCACCCGGGGCAACTTTGAAGGTTTCTTCGCCAATGCTAAGCTGCATTTTTCCCGAGACCATGTAGCCCCGGTCTGTTCGTGGATATGGTCGTGGGCAGGAAGGGTGCTGCCTGCTTTCAGGAGAAATTCGGTCATAAGGGTTTTGTCGCCGTAGACGACAGCTTTCATCCGGATGCCGGGAAGGACTTCTTTATAGCCGGTTTTGTCACATTTCTTAAACATAAAAGCTTCTCCAGGGAGATTTTTTGGCTTATTTTATATATATATCCGGCTTCAGAGTTCAAGGCTGCAGAACCCATACAGGGGCCAGGAAACTCCGGAGCGGATTTAATCAGAAATGAGGTTCAGAAAATAAGGTTCATATCATTTTTATAATTAACAGAAGCAACCATATTAATAAACAAATGTCCTGCGGGGGTTTACGTATGAAAATAAGTGCACGCAATGTCTTGAAAGGTAAGGTAAAAAGCATAGTCCACGGATCGGTCAATTCGGAAATTGTAGTCGAACTTCCGAGTGGTACGGAAATCGTGTCAATAATCACAAAAAATTCAGCTGAAAGCCTGGGTTTAAAAGAAGGCCATGAAGTATATGCGGTGATCAAGGCAACAAACGTTATGTTAGCCATTGAGTGAACTACCCGCTAAATC
>DUKH01000110.1 GCA_013329415.1 Methanosarcinaceae archaeon
TAGCTCAGGGGTAGTTCACAAGGTCTTTTAATGGTGCTTTTTTCGGATTGCCTGCTTATGGTGCTGTTTTTTGCCGGGATTGCCGGGGCCGTATCATTGGAAATTCCGGGGAACACCATCCCCTTTATTTCTACTGGAAATTTTTTATAGTTTAATTATTTTGATGCTGGTATTTTTTCGATTTCTATTTGTTTTATCCTCTTATCTATATTCTTCATGCCTTGTCTTTTGTATTTCCCTTTTTTTATGGTCAGGGCTTATCTTCCTGTTTTGTTTTTGTATCCGGGGTTTTCGGGTTGGTGGGGGGTTGCTTTACAATGTCCCGAATTTTTCCCGGTGAGGAGTTCAATTTAATCTTTTTGTAATTTTGCATTTATATATATAAACTCATCATTTCCACTGGAGATTATGTGTCTGGAGTCATTTGACTTGAGGTGTATATACCGGAATTTCTTCCAGTACTCAATGGTGTTGTAAAGTCGGGACGCGTGGGTTTGACAAACGTTTTCCCTGTTTAGGGGTCTACACCCCTCCATTTCCATTGGAGTTTTCAAGTCTGATGAATCTACGTGACTTTTCGGATCACAGTCTCGGGAATAAAAAAGTCAAAAATTATAGTGAATCCAAGAATTAATTACACTTTTCAAGACCAATTATACTCAAAGACCAAAATTCTTTCACCGGTCTCAAGTGAAGGTTTAACCACAGAAAGCACAGAAAACACGGAATTAAGGAAATAGAGGCACAATCCTTCCGTGCTTTCCGCGTCTTCCGTGGTTATAATGAAAGTGTAAATATTTACGTCCGGGACTATAGTTTAAAAATCGAGTTCTTGGAGGGGATAAGGGAAACTGGTGTTCCAAAGGTTTGAATGCAGTACGTTTTTATAATTCTAAAACTTAGCCAAATTCCTGATTACAGTTCATTAGTTGTTTTTCTTATCTAATTTACAGAGCAAAGTTTCTTAAAAACGACAACCCCTTAATTTCCACTGGAATAATCATGACAAATCCTATTTTAGATACGCCTGACTCCTCAGATTCGTTTGATTCTTCTGATTCTTATGTTTACCTTTTTTCCGGAGGGCTTCTTCGGCCCCCCGTTCCCCTTATTGCTTCAGGCTCTTTTATCTGCTTCAATAACTTCTTCCGCGCTCATCCCACCATGGACGAGCTTTGCGATTCTCCTGATGAGGTTTGTGGGGTCTTCTGCCTGGAAGACGTTTCTCCCGATAGCAACTCCCCGTCCTCCGGCTTCCAGGGAGCCTTCGATCATTTCAAAGAGTTCTCTTTCGGAGTTGACTTTAGGGCCGCCTGCAATGATCACCGGTACAGGGCAGCCTTTTACGACTTCCCTGAAAGTTTCCGGATCTCCGGTGTAGTTAGTCTTGACAATATCTGCTCCGAGTTCGGCTCCTATCCTTGCGGCATGTTTTACGACATCAACATCGTATTCCGAACGGACTTTCTTTCCTCTCGGGTACATCATGGCCAGGAGGGGCATTCCCCATTCGTCGCATTTCCTTGCAACCTGCCCGAGTCCCTGGAGCATCTCAAACTCGTCTTCCGCCCCGATGTTGATATGTACCGAGACTGCGTCGGCTCCTACCTTGATCGCCTCTTCCACGGTCGTGACAAGCACTTTGTGGTTCGGGTCCATTGCAAGGGAGGTCGAGGCTGAGAGGTGGATGATAAGGCCTACATCGTGCCCGTATCCCCTGTGCCCGTATTTGGGAAGGCCCATGTGCCCGAGCACGGCGTTTGCCCCGCCTTCAGCTACTTTGTTAACCGTTTCCTGAAGGTTTTCAATCCCTTTGATGGGGCCTGCCCCTACCCCGTGATCCATGGGGATGACAATGGCGTTTCCTGTGTTCCGGTCGAAAATGCGTTCCATCCTTACGGATTTACCGATTGTGCTCATGGAATGTCCTATATTGGTTCGGTAATATATACTTTTTTGATATATTTTTAGCAGTTTGTGGGTGCAGGCCAGAACCGGCTTTCCCGCTTGAGCCGTGGGTCTGCGGCTTCAGTGCAGAATATTGGTTATCGGGTTTTTACAGCTAATCATTGTTTCGTGTTTTCGTTCTGGTAAATCCCGGAATACCCTTCTTCCACTTCGCTGCCCAGGGTATAGAAAAGCAGTTGCATGATGCGGGCGTCTTTCTTCAGCCGGAACCCTGCAGGGTTGTAGACTACCAGCATGGATTCGCTTCGCCCCCGGTACCCTGCGTCCCAGACCGCGGTTTCAAGGGTGGCTCCGCAGCGGATCAGGGTGGACCTTGGCTTTGCGATTGCGGCAAGATTTTTGGGGATGTTTACGATTTCATTAAAAAGGACTTTATATATCCCTTCGGGCAGGTGGACCCAGCCCTCCGTATCAAATTCCAGGGGACTGCCTCCGGGAAGTTTTCGTTCGGAGTTGTCAAAGTCCACAGCTCCTGCCCCTTCGATTGTTCTCACTTCCTTCAGGGTCATTTCAAGCCCGTTGGGCTGGACCTGGGTTTCGGGATCAACGGCATTTTCAAGCAGGGGTGGGTTTGCCCGCATCAGTTTTCTCAGTTCGTTGCTGGATAGGAGTGCCATAGGGATTCGAATTGCGGTGATTGCTTATTATAATTTCGATTTTTGGGGTGATATCCTTTTATTGAGTTTTGCTTTTCTTGCCCGCTTCTTCTTTTTTAAGCCCCGTTTTCTTTTTTTATTGTAACCAGTGCCAGTGTTTTTTTATTTTTCATAAGTGGTAATGAAAAAGCTTTACTGTTATTGAGTAAATAAATATGACCTGTTAAGTTCCAATCATTATTGCTTTAAATTGAGTAAATAAATTTAATCTGTTAAGTTCCAATCATTATTGCTTTAAATTGAGTAAATAAATTTAATCTATTAAGTTCCAATCATTATTGATTTAAATTGAGTAAATAAATTTAATCTATTAAGTTCCAATCATTATTGCTTTTTCAGTTCCGAATTGAAGAGAGGCTGCTAAAAATGAGGGTTAGATCGATCGCATGCAGAATCATATCTGTGCTCCTCCTGGGAGTTTTCATAACGGGTTGTGCCCTGGCTGAAACGGATGACAAGTGGAGTTATTCACAGGAGATAGTTGTAACGGAAAATGCCGGAAAAGACCTGGCCAGTTATCAGGTGCCTGTCCGCCTGGATTCTTCAAATTTCGATTTCTCGAAGGCAAATGCCGACGGGTCGGATCTTCGCTTCCTGCTTGGAAGTACCGGGCTTGATTACTGGGTCGAAACCTGGGACCCGAAAGGCGGGGAAGCCACAGTCTGGGTCAAGGTTCCATTCCTACCTGCAAACGGGAACCGGAAGATCCTGATGAAGTATGGATATCCCGAAGCAAGGGTCGAGAGCAACGGGGCGGATACGTTCATCTTTTTTGACGATTTTTCGGGGTCCAGCCTCCGAAGCATTGACTGGAAATACGAAAATTCCGGAGGCGGATTTGTCGATGTCCAGGGTGGGACTTGTAAACTCGTTGCTCCGAAAGTTCACGTAAGTGACTTCGCCCTGATCTATTCCAGAGACAGTTTTGATATCAACACGGCATTCGTGGCAAAGCGGATGAAGGTGACTACGGGGGGCGATGAAAGAGGGCCTGTTCTGCAGCAGGGTTTTATTGACCAGATCGACAACGCAAGAAACGAGATCAAGCATGAGACCGAACTTGCCAACGAGACCAGGGTGCGCTGGGAACTGAATGCCCGGAAAGAGCGGTTCCGTTCTTTTGACCTGACCAACGTCCGGGCCTCGGAAGGGGACTGGTACGTCTCGGAGATTGCCTGGTACGAGGAAGATGATGATAACCGCAGTGTTGCCTGGTTTAAGGACGGGGTCCGGGATCCCAGAATGGATTATACTTCCTCCGAGTTTGTCACAAACCTCCCCATGCACATCTATCTTTATGCAGCTTCCTACCCGGACGCTTCGAAAAACACCGGCTATATGGATGTGGACTATGTTTTTATCCGCAAGTTTGTCGGACCGGAAGAACCTTCCGTGCAGGTAACCCCGGCTCCTGCCGAAGAGGCAGCTCCTGTTGAAGAGGTCTCCGGCCCTGAGGCTGCGGAAGTTCCGGCTCCTGCAGAGGAGGAAGTTCCTGTCGAAGAGGTTTCGGAGCCTGAAAACGTAAGTGAAGAACCGGAAGAAGAAGAGGTAGAAGAGGAAGAGGTAGAAGTTGTTCCTGTAGTTTCCTTCCCGGAATACAGTGTGGGAATCTCCGGAATTCGGCTGTCTTCTCCCTATTCCCCCCACTTCCCTGCTCTCGTAAGGGAACTCGAAAGTTCCGGAATCGACACGATTTTCCTCAGTGTTGACTCAACGGACGTCTGGCAGTACGAGCGTTTCGTTAAATCTGCTCACGAAGAAGGGTTTGAGGTGCATGCGGTGCTTCTGGAAGACCCGGGCTGTACCGGTGCCTGGGACCTGAACACTTCCGGCGAGGCGATAGCTGCGGTTCTTGACTACAACAGTAAATCCCTTGCTGCTTTTGACGGGATCAACATCTATATGGAACCGTCCTCTGACCCCGCTTCTGATGAGGGGTGCCTGGATTACGTAGGCATTATTGAGGCTGCCCGTGAGACCGCCGGAGCAAATGTGTCTTTCTCAGCAAGCCTTCCGCCTCTCTACAACGTTTCGAATATTGAGGATATTTCTCCCATGGTTGATTTCTTTGTGGTCCGGGCTTACGGCAGAGGTACCGAAAACCTGAACGATGCTTCCCTTATAGTGGATGCCGTTGCCCTGCAGATGGGTGAAATAAGGGGCTCCGGTTCGAAAGGAATCATAGAAATCAGGGCTGAAGACGGGTTCGAAGATAAGATGACCGTACAGGAATGTTTTGCATCCCTGGCAGAATATTATTCCGGAGACCCCGCCTTCTTTGGAGTTACCATCTCCAGCTATGAAACCTATAAGGACCTCCCGAAGGTGGCAGAGGAACCCGAAGAAGAACCTGGAACCGGGGTGCCCGGCTTCGGGATAGTTTCCGGGCTTCTTGCAGGTCTGGGAGCCCTAGCTCTTCTGAAAAAGGGCAGAATGTGAAAAACAGAGGTTGAATCCGGAAACATGTTGA
>DUKH01000198.1:0-3279 GCA_013329415.1 Methanosarcinaceae archaeon
GCTGTTGTCTCCTCGGATGCTGCTGTCCCGGGGTCTGCAGGTAAAGGTTCTGGCGAAAGTTCTTTAAGGAAAGATGCCCTGAAGTCCGAACCTGTAGAGGTTTTCTCCGTCGAAGTAAATTCGGTAGAATCAAATCCTTTTGAAGACTAAACTACCTTCTCTTCAAAACTAAATTTCCCCTCTA
Source organism: Methanosarcinaceae archaeon (assembly GCA_013329415.1). GTDB lineage: Archaea > Halobacteriota > Methanosarcinia > Methanosarcinales > Methanosarcinaceae > MTP4 > MTP4 sp9310u. Next base: position 185 of record DUKH01000198.1, read on the forward strand.
TAAAAATAAATGGTCTTTATTAAAAACTAAATTGAAATTTTGAAGAGTAAGTTCCCTCTTTAATCTTAAAGAACCTCTTGAAGAGTAATTCTTATCTTTCTTTGGCATCATCCTTTTTCCGGACGTGAAACTTTATGAGTGAGCTTGAAATCATTGAAGCGGCCCTCTTTGCCGCAGGCAGGGCAGTAAGTCTTGAAAAGCTTGCGAAAATAAGCGGGCGGTCTCAAAAAACCATAATTTCCGTGCTCGGGGAGTTAATGGAAACCTATGCTTCCCGGGAGACCGGGCTGGAGATTCTGGACCTCGGGGAGCGCTATGTCATGCAGGTCAAACCCGAGTATTCCGAGCTTATGCGGGAGGTCGCCCCTAAAGAACTCTCCGCGCCAAAACTCCGGACCCTTTCCATGATCGCCTATCACCAGCCTCTGCTCCAGTCCGACCTTATTGAAATGCGGGGCAGTGGGGCTTACGAGCATATCAGGGACCTGATAGAGCGGGGTTTTGTCGATTCCGTGCCCTGCGGGAGGAGCCGACAGCTTTCCACAACCCTGCTTTTTGCAGACTATTTCGGGCTCAAGCGAAACGACCCCCAGGCTATAAAGGAAAAAATTATCGGGCTTTTGAAAGAGGACGCCGGGCAGAGTGAAATCAACCGGTGGATCGGGAAAAAGACCGTTGCCGTAACTCCCATGTATGAGTCCCTGATGGGGATGTGCGGGATTAAGGACTACCTGGTGATAAGTGCCTATTCCCCTTCAAAAGAAGATATCTCCCGCCTGCTTGAAGTGGACGTCCTGATTATTTCGGCCGGCTATCTGGAGGAGGTGCGGCAGCACTGCGACGGGGAGATTCTTGAGATGCACTCAACGACCTTTGAAGACCTGATTGAGGCAGTTTCCACAATCGCTGAAGAACTTCAGGATGAAGTGGACCCGGAATCCGTGGAAAAGACTCTTAACAATCTCAGGGAGACAAGGGCAAAATACGTATCTTCAGCCCTTCTTATCAAAAAGAAGGTTCAACCTGCCACGGATATGGTCTCGAAAATCGTAAATGACCTGAACCTGGGGGTTTCGGCTGACGGGGTTCTGATTGCTCCTGATTACGGGACCTCGAAAAGCGGGGCAAAAATCGGAAAAGAGGCGGAAATCCTTCTTCCCACTCACCGCACTGTGGAAGGGGACCTTTTCCGGCGGGTCTGTTTGAAGTACGATGCTGTGCTCGATGGCCTGAAAAAAATTGAGGACTGAAGGTCCGGTAATCGGCTCCCCTCCTCTATTTCTTTTCTAATTTTTTTTGTTTCCCTTGCGCCTTCGATTTAAGTTTTTCCGTAGTATATATACTCCCTTTATATATCATTTATATAGGATGCGTGTCATTTAACTATAGCTTTATATACTGGTTAGAGACTATTACTTTTGCTTTATATACCGAGGGTTGTCCAATGAGTGAATCTAGCATCAAGATCGAAAACGTGGTTGCATCCACCAAACTTGCTGAAGAATTCGACTTAACCGTAATCGAATCCGAGTTAGAAGGGGCCGAGTACAACAAGCAGAAATTCCCGGGGCTTGTCTACAGGGTTTCGGACCCTAAGGCCGCATTCCTTGTCTTCACATCAGGGAAAGTGGTCTGCACCGGGGCAAAGAATGTGGCTGACGTGCACACCGTTATAGGCAACATGGCAAAGAAGCTCAACGGCATAGGGATCACGACTATAGAGAACCCACAGATAACGGTGCAGAACATTGTCGCCTCTGCTGACCTGCACACAATCCTTAACCTTAACGCCATTGCAATCGGGCTCGGGCTTGAAAACATCGAATATGAACCTGAACAGTTCCCCGGACTCGTATACAGGATCGATGTGCCAAAAGTGGTAGTCCTTATCTTCAGTTCCGGAAAACTGGTGGTAACCGGCGGCAAGTCTCCCGAAGACTGTGAGAAGGGTGTTGAAGTCGTCCGCAGGCAGCTCGACAACATGGGGCTTTTATAAGAACAATTCCTTACCTTTACGAAAATCCCGTCTCCTTTCTGACAGTTACCATTTGCGGAAAGGAGTTTTTTAAGAAAAACGGATTCCACATTATGTGTAGAGGTCCGGCAAAGGATATGTGTGAACCTTGAACAGCGCAGACGTTTGCATCCTGATTCCCACCCTGAACGAAGCCGCCACCATAGGGCAGCTCATTAAGGATTTCAAAGCAGAAGGCTTTTCCAATATTCTGGTAATTGACGGAAATAGCAGGGACAAAACGAAGGAAATTGCAGAGGCCGAAGGTGCAAAGGTGGTCCTGCAGACCGGGAAAGGCAAGGGGCAGGCAATGATCCAGGCCTTCCGGCTCATAAAAAGCCCTTGTGTCCTTTTGATTGACGGGGACGGGACCGAACTTGCCAGCGATGCCCATTCCCTGCTTGAACCCGTTCTTGAAGGCAGTGCCGATCATGTGGTAGGGAACCGGCTTGTAAACTATGAGTCAGGGGCCTTTACAAAACTAAACCTCGTTGGCAACCACCTGATAAACATGCTTTTTGATCTTGCTTACGGGGCGCAGCTAAAGGACATCCTTTCAGGCTACAGAGCCTTTACCCTGGAAAGCATCAGGGAACTGGAACTGAACAAGACAGGGTTTGAAATCGAGACTGAAATTTCGGTTGAATGTGTCCTGAAAAACCAGAGGATTCTGGAAATTCCCATAACCTATCTTCCTAGAAGCGAGAAAGGCGCAACCAAGCTAAACCCCCTGAAAGACGGGCTCAGGATCGGCTCCACAATCTACAAGCTAGCCAAAGTCCATAACCCCATGTTCTATTTCGGAATCCTGGGCTCTTTCTTCATTCTGGCAGGCCTTTTCACGGGGACCTTCGTGGTCTTTCAGTGGTTTCAGGGAATCACCCGCATCCCCCTTTCAATCCTCACGACCCTGCTTATTATCTTTGGCCTGCAGATGTTTATTTTCGGGATGCTTAGCGACCTGATAGTTTCTCTGCACAGGCAGACCCTCCGTCTAATCAAAGAACAGAATAAGTGAGGTTTTTCTTCTCTGCTGGTTGCCCCTCCACGGTCTCTGGCTTTTTTTCCTTTTTTCTTTTTC
>DUKH01000198.1:3670-5464 GCA_013329415.1 Methanosarcinaceae archaeon
TCTTTTTCTTTTGCTTCCCTTTTCTCTCTAATTTTTCTTCAGTTTTTTCCTGTTTTTCATTCCTTTTTCTTTCAATCCTATTTTCTTTTGATTTTTCATCCATAACTAAATTTTACTTGATTTAATGTAAACTAAATCTTAAAAATCCTTTATAAAAAAGGTTATTTTCATTTGCACTCTTTTAATTTCGACATTGGCAGACCTTCAAATCAAGTAAATTTGATCTGGGTTAAAGTTCGTTTTTTAAAAAGTGTTATATATAATTACGCGCTTTCTATGTTCAAAGATCCTTACTTACTCTTATACAGATGAATTTTACCGCTGAATAAAAACTTGAGGTTATAAATATGTCAATCTTGGAAGATGCCCAAAATGGAATTATTACTGAAGAGATGAAGATCGTTGCACAGAACGAAGGTCTTGACGCTGAATTCGTCCGCCGTGGAGTTGCATCCGGAAGAATCGTAATCCCCACCTCCCCCTACAGGCAGGTAAAGATCTGCGGGATCGGAGAAGGGCTCAGGACAAAGGTCAACGCCTCAATTGGTGTGTCCTCCGATATCGTGGACCCAGAGATGGAAGTCCAAAAGGCAATCGCTGCCGAGAAAGCAGGCGCTGACACCCTCATGGAGCTCGGTACCGGCGGAGACTTCCTCGCTATCAGGAAAAAAGTCATTGACAGCATTTCCCTTTCCGTGGGTTCAGTTCCCCTTTACCAGGCTTTCATCGAAGCCGCAAGGAAGTACGGTTCAATCGTGCACATGACCGAAGATGAGCTCTTCAATGCAACCGAAGCCCAGGCAAAGCTCGGAACCAACTTCATAGCAATCCACACCGGGGTCAACAACATCACCCTGGACAGGCTCAAAGCCCATGGCAGGTATGGCGGTCTCTGTTCCCGTGGCGGAGCTTTCATGAGTGCCTGGATGATGCACAATGAAAAGGAAAACCCTCTTTTCGCAAATTCCGATTACCTTATTGAAATCCTCAAGGAACACGGAGTTGTTCTCTCCACCGGAAACGGGATGCGCGCAGGAGCAGTCCACGACGCAACCGACCGCGCCCAGATCCAGGAACTGATCATCAACTCCGAAATTGCTGAGAAGGCACACCAGGCAGGCGTTCAGACCATCGTTGAAGGTCCGGGTCACGTCCCCCTCGACCAGATCGAAACCAACGTCAAGCTCATGAAGGAAATGAGCGGCCACAAGCCCTTCTACATGCTCGGTCCTCTCGTTACCGACATTGCCCCCGGCTACGACCACATCGTAACCGCAATCGGTGCATCCGTGTCTGCCTCATGCGGCTGTGACTTCCTCTGCTACGTAACTCCTGCAGAGCACCTCGCCCTCCCTAACCTCGAAGACGTCATAACCGGAGTCAAGACCTCCAGGATTGCAGCTCACGTCGGCGACATGATCAAGTACCCCGAAAGAGCAAGACAGTGGGACCTTGACATGGGCAGAGCCAGAAGGGAACTCGACTGGGAAAAGATGTACTCCCTTGCAATCGACCCCGAACACGCAAGAGCAGTCAGGAACAGCAGGGCACCCGAAGACACCGATGCCTGCACAATGTGCGGCAACTACTGCGCCCTGAAGATCGTCAACCAGAACTACAATCTCGCAAAATAAGTTTCTCAGAGAAGGCCCTGCAAAGCATTTCTCGTTAAGTCAGCAGGGCAGCTCTTAAAGAAGAAAAGTAAGGCCTTCCGGCCTTTACTTTCTCTCTTTTTGTTTTTGTTGTTTCCTTTTTTGTTCTTTTTGTTGTTTTCCTTTTTTGTTCTTTTTCAGG
>DUKH01000142.1:0-2518 GCA_013329415.1 Methanosarcinaceae archaeon
GCGGCGCATAAAACTTATGGCACTCTTCCGCTATACTTTGCCTAAGATGTGGCAGGAAATTGCAAAATACGGACGCAAGCTGGTGGAACACGGGCTTGTAGAGTCCCATTTCGGGAACATCAGTGTCAGGGCGGGAGACCGGATGATTATTACCAGGAGTGGATCTGCCCTTGACGAGATTACGGAAGACAGTGTTGTAGAGGTTGGGGTCGAGGAACCCTCTTCCCTGGACCTGATCGCGTCCTCGGAGACGGTGGTACACCGGGAAATTTACCGGAGGACTCCTGCCCTTGCAATTATTCACGCCCACTGCCCTTATGCGGTGGTGGAGTCCCTTCTGGAGGGAGCAGGCGGGGCAATAGAGCCTGTAGATAGCGAGGGGCAGTACTTTCTGGGCGAAATCCCTGTGGTTAAGGGGGGTATCGGGAGCAGGGAGCTTGCGGAAAATACGGCGGAAGCGCTTTCAAAGCACCGGGGGCTTGTGGTCTACAGCCATGGGACTTTCGCTGTGGGAAGAGTCCTCAGTGAGGCTTACGTCGTGACCACGCAGCTTGAGCATTCATGCAGGGTGAAGTATCTCTACGAACTTGCATTGGATAGGCCCGGGAATTGCAGGGGGAGTGGATAAAAAAAGTATACTTATCTATAATTGTTTACAATCGTCTATATCGTCTACGTTGTCTATAATTCTCTATATCATGTTGTCTGCGTTGTCTATATAAAGTGTGCATCCCCCGGATGCAAACGTAAGTATAAATATAACAAGATAGGTAAAGACAGAAACATCATATATCAAGAATATCAAGATCGGCATACGAAATAGGAAAGTTGCGTATTTTTTCCTGTGACAGCTTCCCATCACGGATATTAAAAAATAAAAAAGATTTCTGAGTACCATGACGTTCGATGCCCTGAGACCCTTCGCCTCAAAAGTTATTGAACCGCTGGCAGACCTTTTCATCCGGAAGGGCATCTCTCCTGATGTGGTTTCCATAGCTTCCCTTATTTGTGCCTTTATTGCGGGGCTCTGCTTTTACTACTCCCCGGCAGCCCGGGGCCTCGTCCTCCTGGCGGGTATCTTCGTTGTGCTGAATTCTGTCCTGGATGCCCTGGACGGGGCGGTTGCTCGGAAGTCAAACAAGGCCACCGCCAGGGGAGATTTCCTGGATCATGTTATCGACCGCTATTCGGATGTCTTTATTATCTGCAGCATCTTTTTTGCAGGCTACGTGCCCTGGCAGATCGGGGTTGCGGCAATCGTGGGTGTGCTGCTGACAAGCTACCTGGGGACCCAGGCCCAGGCTCTTTCTCTTGGAAGGTACTATGGAGGGATCATGGGCAGGGCTGACCGTCTGGTGGTTATCATTCTCTCTGCCTTCGTAAATTTTGCCTATCCGGCTACCATCGCTGGCTTTTCTATCCTGGGCTGGGCTGTCACCCTGATTGCATTGACCAGTCATATCACGGCTTTTCAGAGGATACATTACATCTGGAACCGGCTGTAAACTAAGGTCTCTTCTCAGTTTTTCCGGAAACTTTTCCGGGAACGGATATTTCCTCCCTGGGTAAAAACAGGCTCCTGGGGCGGATAAACTTAATGTAACACAAAACCCAATACAGGACTATGCCGCCTCAACCTGAACAGTACGAATACCTTGAACATACGGCAGATGCGAAGTTCCGGGCTTATGGTAAGACCCTGGAAGAAGTCTTTGAAAATGCAGCTCTTGCCATGTTCAACGTGATTATTGACACTAAAAAGGTCCTTGTAGAGACCTCGCTGGAAATTTCCCTCAAATCCCCGGGCCTGGACACCCTGCTTATTGACTGGCTTTCCGAACTTCTTTTTCTCTTTGAAGTGGAGGAAACCATCTTCGGAGAATTCAGGGTGGAGGAGATCAAGGAAGAGGAAGGCGAATACTCTCTGAAAGCCCGGGCATTGGGGGATAAATGGAATCTTGATATCCATCCCTTCGAAACCGAGCTCAAGGCTGTTACCTACAACCAGCTCGAACTTGAAAAGACTCCTGCGGGGTGGGTGGCTCAGGTGGTTGTGGACCTTTAACTGGCGGCTTCTTAAGGTTTCAGCGGCTTGAATAATACCTTCTCCGGTTCATGGATGAATCAAGCTCCTGGTAATCCTGGATTGTCCACTTTTATGCCCACTTTTTTGTCCACTTTTTTGTCCACTTTTTTGTTCAGGTTTCTTTCATACAGCACCATATTCATATTTTCCTTATGTAAATCATTATCATCACGTCTTAGAATCATTGTATTAAGGAACAAACCATTGACCTGAGAATTATTGTACGGAAAATGCCCTTATGAATGACTGTACTACAAAATCATTGTCTCATGGAATTTCAAATTGCAGGTTAAAATCATTGTATCATGGATTATTGGACTACGGAACCTGAGTTCTCAGGCCCATTTGGGAAATCTGTCCTGGAAGATGGTTGCAGGCAATCCGGGTGTGGGTAGAAGAATTTCAGGGTTAAGTCCAGGGAATCAAGTCCAG
>DUKH01000142.1:2856-6748 GCA_013329415.1 Methanosarcinaceae archaeon
CCAGGGAATCAAGTCCAGGGAAGCATAATTATAAAAGCCAGAGGAGAGGTGGATTATAAATATGAAAGCAAATGAGGAGACAGGATCGGAATGTGGGGGATTGGAGAGCGCGGATTCGCAAAGTGAAGGGACAGAAAGTACAGACCCGGAAAGTATGCTTACAAGTGTGCGGGGCATGGTCCGGAAGCTTTCCGAAAACAGCTGGGAAATCCCTGTCGGGCACACTCCCGGAATGCAGGTTCCGGGGCGCCTTTTTGTGTCCGAAAAACTGCTTGCAAGCATCGATCCGGGCACAATTGACCAGATTGCAAATGTGTCAACCCTTCCGGGAATTCAGAAATATTCTATGGCTATGCCGGATGCTCATCTGGGGTACGGCTTTGCCATCGGCGGGGTTGCGGCCTTTGATAGTGAAGAGGGGATTATCAGTCCCGGCGGAGTGGGTTTTGACATCAACTGCGGTGTCCGTTTGATAAAGACTAATCTGCAAAAGGAGGACGTGGCCCCTCATATTAAGGAGCTTACGGAAGGTCTTTTCAAAAATGTCCCCTCCGGAGTCGGCTCAAAAAGCCGGATCAGGGCTTCTGATAAAGAGCTGGATGATGCTTTTCTTCATGGGGCAAAGTGGGCCGTGGAGTCCGGTTACGGGGTGGAAGCCGATACCGAGCACTGTGAAGGGAACGGGTTCCTTGAAGGGGCAGACCCCGCATATGTTAGCGATAAAGCCCGGAAGCGAGGGAAACCCCAGTTCGGTACTCTGGGAAGTGGGAACCATTTCCTGGAAGTCCAGTACGTGGACGAGATTTATGATCGGGAGGTGGCTTCGGCTTTTGGGCTTGAGGAAGGGCAGGTCACGGTTATGGTTCACTGTGGGTCCAGAGGTGCCGGGCACCAGATCTGCACGGACCACCTTCAGACCCTGTCCCAGGCCGTGAAGAAGTACGGCATACAGATCCCTGATAAGCAGCTTGCCTGCGCCCCTGCTCAGTCAAAGGAAGCTCAGTCCTACTTCAAGGCAATGCTCTGTGCCGCAAATTATGCCTGGGCGAACCGGCAGGTTATCACTCACTGGACAAGGGAAACCTTTGAACAGGTTTTTGGCAGGGACTCCGATGAGCTTGGAATGGACCTGCTCTACGATGTTGCCCATAACGTGGCAAAACTCGAGGAACATCTTATTGAAGGCAGGAAAAAAGAAGTGTACGTGCACAGGAAAGGAGCTACCCGGGCTTTTCCCCCAGGCCACCCGGAGGTCCCGGCAGCGTTTAGGGATGTCGGACAGCCTGTTTTGATCCCTGGCAGTATGGGGACTGCTTCCTACATTCTCTGCGGTACGAAAGAGGCAATGGATATCTCTTTCGGAAGCGCCTGTCACGGGGCTGGCAGGGTCATGAGCCGGGCGCACGCTAAGAAGGAATTCAGGGGAGAGAGCATAAAGGAGAAACTTGAAGCCATGGGGATTACGGTAAGGGCCACACACCCGTCCGTTATTGCAGAAGAAGCTCCCGACGTTTACAAGTCGAGTAGTGAGGTGGTAAATGTGGTGCATGAACTCGGGATTGCACGAAAGGTTGCACGTGTCCTGCCTCTCGGTGTGGCAAAAGGCTAATTTCTCTTATGCAGGAATCCTTTGGACTTGTCTGGTCTTAAGGTGGTTTTTTAATAGGGGTTTTGGGGAAACTTCCTGCTTCGGGCGAAGTTTCCCTTTTTGGGATTTTTTTGGGTTTAAGATCATTTTTGGGAGTCGGAACCATTGATAGGTCCGGTTTCTTCGTTGAACCTGAACACTATCATGCTGGCATAAGATGCAGGTTCAAAAGGAATGTCTTTTTCTTTGAATATGTTAGAGAAATATTCCACCAGGTTGGAGATTACCTTTTCATTTTTAAAGTCGTGGAAGATTGTCACGGATTCCTTCCCGGGTTCCAGGTAGAGTTCTATGTTCTTGACGAGCTGGGTTGCCAGGTACATTCTTTTGAATGCAATAAGCAGATCAGGGAGGGTCATTTCGCTTAAGGACTGTTTGCACAGGCGTTCCAGGATTTTAGTGGGGTTCGGGGCATCCCCTGCGGCAAAGGTTTCAAACTGGTTTCTATGCAGGGTTACGAGGTTATATCGTTCAACATTGTAGGTGTACATGAGCTGTGTCCAGAACTCTGTGTTGTCGTCGAGCTCTTTGCACACGATATCAAGGTATCCGAAATGCTTCCTGATCCCGGGCATGGTCTCACTCGGGGAAACCGAGAGGTTCTTTTTGAAAGAAATCTGGGTAGAATTAGCTCTCCGGAAAATGTGTTCTACATCGAGCTGCATCCATTTTGCCAGGAAATGGGCCACAAGCTGGGCAAAAAATTCCCGGTTGTTTACCGTGGAGTTTGAAAAAATGACAAGGGCAGAATCAGGGTTATTGATGTCTTCACATTTGATTGAAGTCCGGATGGGCCACTGGTAGCTCCGAGCAGCCCGGTTGAGGTACTCTTCAAGTTCTTTCATATCCTGAACTTCAAAAGGATTTATCAGTTCGTTTACCAGTTCTTCTTCCGTAAGCCTGCCTTTGGTGTACCTGAAGAGCCATTCGAGCATTGTCTTATTTATAACGATATTTTCTCCGCTCTGGATTGTGTCGTTTATCCCTTCTCTCGACGGAGCTTCTTTTAAAAATTTGATTGCCTCGTCAATACTGTTATGATATGTAAGCGCAGTATCGGCAACTGCAATGGTATCCCTGATGGCAGCACTCAGGTTCCCGTCATTAGCGTCCAGAAGTGGCTGTAATTTTTTAAGATATTTGTCATCAAGGGATATATTTTTTCGAATCAGCATTTTACCACCCAACACATAATGCAGCTTTTGGTCCTCTATAAATCATTAATATAGTTCTTGATCCCGTATGCTGCGGTCCACAAATAATATCCTGAACGAAGCTGTATTAGCTTTTAATAAATTCCGGCCGGGACACTGGATATATAGAACTAATTGTTCCAAAATATATTTGTCATATCCTAAAAATATTTCACATTTCCTCTCTAATATTGATGAAGTATTATTGAATATTAAATCTTTCTATTTAGTGCTATTTTTTGAGAACTTTTATCAAAAGCCATTATTGATAAAATAGGTCATAATTGCCTGCGTTTTTACTGCAAAGGCCAACTCTCCTTCTTTTCCTCTCATTTTGTGGTAAGCCGGAAATTGGTAATTCTTGTGACTTCTGTACTACCAAAATCTTTGGAGATATTATCCGTGACACTTTAAAAAATATTTGATATCTAATTCACAATTTACTATTTATGTGTGTTATGATAGTCTATCTCTTGTGAATAAAAGCAAAATTGGAATGTGGATTGGGGTTCGCATTCCGGTTGAATAAAGTGGACGTGGGGTCTGAATGAATGGGGCTTTAAGGAGTGTGAACATAAGTTTGCATACCTTTGCAGAAGTGGGGTATAGGTTTCTTACCCTCTCTAAGTTTGCCTCAATTCTTTGTTGTTCGTAGAATAAGTTCTTGAATAATGGAGCTTGGCCCTCTACGTAAACAGCGGGTTTGGGAGTGGATTCGCACAATTCCTGGCCGGATGCTGGCGATTTTCCGGTCAGCACTCGGTCAGGTTACACATTACCTTTAATTGTCCCTGCTCTGCTTTCCAATCATTTTTGAATTTTCATCATTTTATTATCCTTCTCTTATCACCCAATTTCTAATGCTTTCTATATATTAGCTCAAACTTTGTGAAAAAAATTGAATCTTGCTCCTCCGGAATCGGAAAATTGAATCTTGCTCCTACGGAATCGGAAAATTCACAAATGCCAACACAAAATGCTATTTCATAAATTTTGCACAAAACGCTATCTTAAGAGTTCTATACAAATGCTATCGTAAGAGTTCCACACA
>DUKH01000144.1:0-2337 GCA_013329415.1 Methanosarcinaceae archaeon
CCTGCAAAGCCCCGGGCAACAAAGCTGCAGTCCAGGGAGATTGCCAGGGCAAGCGGGTTCATGGGTTCCGAGAGAGAGCCGAAGGGCTGGACCTTCGAACGGGTGCCCTGGTCCGAGGTGGGAGAGGCCTGGCCCTTGGTCAGCCCGTAGATCTGGTTGTCGTGCACGAGCAGGGTTACGTTCGGGTTCCTGCGGATTGCGTGGATGAAATGGTTTCCCCCTTCCCCGTAGCAGTCCCCGTCCCCGGCAACGGCGATCACGTGCAGGGCATCGTTGGCAAGTTTTGCGGCTGTAGCGACAGGGAGAGTCCTTCCGTGCAGCCCGTTGAAGGTGTGGCATTTCATATAGTGAGGCAATTTCCCGCTCTGGCCTATCCCTGAGACAATCAGGACTTCCCAGGGCTCTATGTCAAGTTCCACAAGCGCCTGCTTGAGGCTTGAGAGGATCTGGAAGTTCCCGCAGCCCGGACACCAGGCCGGGACCTGGCCTTCAAAGTCTTCAAATGTAGGCATGCAAATCCTCCTTCAGGTTTTCAACGGTAAAGGGCCTCCCGTCGTAGCGCGTGATCAGGTGCGTAAACTCAAACCCTGTTTCGCCTCTGAAAAGCTTTGCAAATTGGCCGGTGGCATTGTTTTCTATGCAGATTGCAAGGTCTGCGTTTTCCAGAAGCTCCAGGTAGTCGAACCTGTCGCTTTCCGGCAGCGGGCATATTTCGCTGAAATGCAGCATCGAAATTTTCTGCTCTTTCGAAAAGATGTCCACGACCTCTCTTATAACCCCGTAGGTAGAGCCGTGCCCCACAAGTACGATTTTTGGGGATGCGTCCCCGTAAAGGTACGGAGCTTCCATTTCTTTCCTTATCAGGGGCATTTTTTCCAGGAGCCTTTTTCGGACCATTTCTATCCGGGTTTCCGAGTCCTCAATGATATGCCCTTCCTCATCATGTTCATCACTATCGGTTATGACCAGGTGTTTCCCGGCTTCTCCCGGGACTGCAAGGAGAGATATGCCTGTGCCGGATAAGGCATGACGTTTGTATTCCCCGGCACCTTCCAGGTCCGCCTCGCGGAGGCGGTAATCATTGTAAATAAGGCGCCCCGGGTCGAAGCCCTCAAAGGTCCACTGGGAATCTCCCAGGTACTGGTCGGACTGGATAAACACGGGGACCTGATACTTCTCCGCAAGTTCGAAGGCTTTGTTTGTCAGGTGGAAAGCCTGCTTTGGGGTTCCGGGTTCGAAGATAACCCTTGGAAATTCCCCGTGTCCTGCATAGAGGATGAAGAGGAGGTCTGCCTGTTCGGTCCGGGTGGGCAGGCCAGTGGCTGGCCCGGGACGCTGTATTTCGGCAATCACTACCGGGGTCTCGGTCATGCCTGCCAGGGAGAGGCCTTCTACCATCAGGGCAAACCCTCCTCCCGAGGTCCCTGTCATGGCTCTGGCCCCGGCAAAGGAGGCGCCTATCGCCATGTTAATGGCTGCTACTTCATCTTCCGCCTGTTCGACAATGATCCCGTATTCCTCCGCTTTTGATGCCAGGAAATTCATGATCCCGGTAGAAGGTGTCATCGGGTAGGCGGAATAGAACTTGCAGCCGGACATAAGGGCTCCCAGCCCTATTGCCTGGAGCCCGTTTATCAGCATGAGTTTCCTGTTCCCTGTTTCCTCAAGCCTGAACGCTTCACAGCGGGGACAGCTGGAAAGGGCGTAATCGTATCCTGCCCGGGCACAGGCAATGTTTTTCTCGATTATTTCTTCCCCTTTCTTCTTGAATGCCGTTTTCAGGATTCCTTCCAGGGCTTCCGTCCCCATCCCGAGCATTCCCAGTACGGCTCCTGTTGCCACGGTATTTGCCATTACCCTGTTCTTTCCAACATCAAGGGCGATTTTTTTGAAAGGTACGTCTATGAATTCCGGCTCTTCAAATGTCTTTTTAATACTCTCTGAATCATAGAGGATTATTCCCTCTTCTCCCAGACTTTTCCTGTGCGTTTCAATCGTGTTCAGGTCAAGGGCGACAAGGATGTCCAGAACATCCCTGGATGCCGTCACCCGCCTGTCTGAAAAGCGGATCTGGTAAAAGTTATGTCCTCCGCGGACCCGGGACATGTAGTCCTGGTGCGTAAATACATGAAAACCATTTCGGGAAAATACTTTTGCAAGAGCGCCTCCAATGGTCTGCAGGCCCTGCCCTGCTTCTCCCCCTACTCGTAACGTGTAGTCCAGAAATTTTACCCCCCGGTGTTTTCTGTTACTTTTTGTTCGAATCAGAACTATGCCGCTGAATCTCAGAAACAACAGTGATAACTGAAATGATCTTACCAGTAAGTGATTTTACCA
>DUKH01000144.1:2768-18631 GCA_013329415.1 Methanosarcinaceae archaeon
ATTTTACCAGTAAGTGATTTTATTAGTATAACTGCAGGCAGCGCACTTTTTTTCTTACATTGTTCATGTACGTTCCCGCTACTTTTCCCATTCCGTCTCCCCTAGCATATATTATAATTAGGGCTTATATATTCTTGCTTCCGGCACTGAAATTCATAATTTTTTCCAGCGAAAAAAAACGAGACATTCAAGTACTTAATAGATGAATTACCTTTATTCAAAAAAAGGTCGGGTAAACTCAGAAATAAAAATTTTCACATTTATCTGGTTTTTTTCCGGGGGAAGTCAAACTTTCCCGAGGAAACAAAAAAGGTTCTGCTGGACGGCATCCTGGTAACAGGGTAAATGTAAAGGTTCCGGACAGCGGAGGAGATAAAGTTAAGATGTCATTGGGTGATTCGATAAAAGCTTTCTTCATGAAAGGCAGGGGAGTAGCTCTTGGTTTTCCCCTCATCTTTCTTGGAGCTGTTCTCTTTACGGTCAACAAGGTCCTTGGTGGAATAACTGTATTAATTGGGATTATTTTACTTTCACTGAGTGATTATTTCCTTGAAAACGAGGACGACGAGCTGGATGGAGAGATATGAAATCTATGGGTTAAGCTCATCGGAATGCTGGCAAGTCTGGAATTCCGGAAATCTTAAAAATGCTCCATATTAAAAACGCTTAAAATAAATATAGTGTTTTCCCGAAAAGAAAACAGGCTACCAGAACGAGTCCTAGAATTAGTATTTCCATATGCAGCAATGTGTACAATATTGCAAAGCATATAATAATAGTAACTGCACAGGCCAGATTATCAATAGGGTTGCTCATGCATGTCGCCACGTTCTATTTAGAAGCGTATACTGTAATAAGCGTTTCTACTTTGAACAAAAATTTAATAATAGCTGAATGTATAATAAACTCAAGATATCTCTGGCGGGTAAAAGCATAAACGGGAACCTGAGCAGGTTAATACCGGGATTGCCTGAAATATATAAATATTTCAAAACTAAAAAGCCGAAACTTTTCTGAATATTGGGCTTTTTACTGCAAAAAAGAAATTGAAAAAGAAAAAGAAGGAATTAAATCTTTTTTCAGAACTTCTCACGGCCGAGCTGGGCGTGTGCCCTGGCGAGGTGGCCTGCTGCCTGGGCTCCTATAAGGGAAATCTCTCCTGCGAGCACGGTGGCTGCAACGATTTCCGCAAGCTTCCTGGCATTTGCTCCCGGGGGGTCTCCTGCGCCTGCGGCTCCGAGGAGGTTCAGGCATTCCCTCTGGGTGCCCAGGCCTGTTCCTCCTCCCACGGTTCCCAGGGGAAGGGCGGGAAGGGTTACGGTGCAGTGGATTTCTTCATATTTCGTAAGCTCCATGCTCGTGATTGCCGTGCTACCTTCGACAACGTGGGCGGCGTCCTGTCCGCAGGCCAGGTAGATTGCAGCAATGATGTTTGCGGCATGGGCATTGAAACCGATCGCGCCTGCTCTTGCCGAGCCCAGAAGGTTTTTGCTGTAGTTAACCTCGGCCATGGACTCAGGAGTGCATTTCAGGGTCTTT
The DNA here is from genome assembly GCA_013329415.1 of Methanosarcinaceae archaeon. Classification (GTDB taxonomy): domain Archaea; phylum Halobacteriota; class Methanosarcinia; order Methanosarcinales; family Methanosarcinaceae; genus MTP4; species MTP4 sp9310u. The sequence goes on from DUKH01000144.1 coordinate 4,308, forward strand.
TTTACGATTTCTGCGGGGATGGTCACCTCAGCCACAACGGTCCTTCCTCTTCCGAGGATGGTGTTTATCGATGCCGGCTTTTTATCGGTGCACATGTTGCCTGACAGGGAAATAGGTTCTGCCCCGAATTCGTCCTCAATCAGGTGGAGTACGGCTTCAGTTGCTATGGTCACCATGTTCATGCCCATGGCGTCTTTTGTGTCATAGGAGAACCTCAGGTATACATAGGTCCCGGCAACGAAAGGTTTTACACTGAGGAGTTTTCCGAAGCGTGTGGTCTTTTCGGCGACTTCTTTCATCTGTTCGAAAATTGCGGGACTTTTTACCCATTCATAAAACTTTTTAGCACGGTCCAGGTTTTCCAGTTTGAAAACAGGAGCCCGTGTCATTTCATCCTCGAAGATCCTGACATTTGCTCCCCCGCATTTCGTAATGGCTGAACAGCCGCGGTTTACGCTTGCCACAAGGGCTCCTTCGGTTGTTGCCAGCGGGATGTAGTATTCGGAGTCTGCGTATTCCCCATTCACTTTTAATAGCCCCGCAATCCCCAGCGGAAGCTGGATTGCCCCGATCATGTTTTCGATATTCTTCTTTGTCGTGGCCTCCACATCGAAGGAAAAGTTCTGGATATGTTCGAACTCAAGTTTTGCAAACTCCTGAATAGCAAGCCTCCTGAGCTTTACGGCAGTTTCAGGGTCCGCAACTTCTTCAATTTTGCGAAGGGCAATGTCTCCGTCCAGGATTTTCTGTAAAAGAAGTTTTTCATTTTCATCAAGTTCATAGTTTTCGAGAGGCATGGAATCACCGAAATCTGGGTACTTATATTGTTTTAATAGGCTTATTGTTTCAATAGGCTAAATTACCTTTTAATGCTAAACAAATCAGGCTTAATTAGCTTCAAATGCGAAAATTCGGCATATTTATTCAAATTCGATATTTTTATACTAAATATACCCCTATTAACATATAATTCATTCCTTAAAGCGGTTTAATTCATTCCTTAAAGCGGTTTAATTCATTCCTTAAAGCGTTTTTTTAAGTTTTTATTTTGCTCAGGACAAGTGAATTGCAAGAGTCACATAAAAAACTTTGCAAGTTTGCATGACCAGGTAGCCGACGTAAAGCCGGAGTGTATCCGTTCAGAAACCGTTGAAACATGAAGCCTGATAGCTTCAGATAAAGGTCAGGAAGAGGGGGAAACCTTGATAACTTCGTCTCAGTAACCGTCAGGGGGGACGAAACCCGATAGTTTAGGGCCAGGAGCCGGGAAGAAGTTGAACTTTGATAGCTTCAGGCCATATCTAATTTAAAAAAATTGAGAAAAGAATTTCACTGAGCTTCCGGGAAGCCGGGGATTATTGTAATAAAGTTGAAGTCGAGGGACAGGTAACGGGGTCAAAAATCGATCAGCAAGATCAGAAACTGATGATCAGCTGGTTCTCTTCCTGATACTGGAGAAACACTTCTGCAACATCTCTGGAACAGATAAACTCGATCCCTGGAATTAATTCTTCTTTTTTAAGTCCTATCATGTCCGACGCTAGCTGGCAGCAACGGAACTCCACTCCCATCTCGATGCACTCCTGCATCATGGCGTCATATTTGGGTGACCCCCGGGTCTTGTCTTTCTTTCCAAGTAACACTCCCATGGGCCCCCAGAGGATTACCAGTACATCAAGCCCCTTACTCCGATAGTACTTCGCAAATTTGAGGGTTTCCTGCGGGCTGGTGCTTTCATACACCATATTTTTGAGTAGCAGTAATACCTTTTTGACCTTTGTCATAAAAACCCCATGGCATGAATAATACTTTTCTGAAACAGATTACTTTGATATATATAAAGTTTCACATTGGAATTATAAATATATTAATTCTCATCGACTTCTATCATATAATTCTACTGCATTATTAATGAATTAGGGCGGTTTACATGATCCGCAGCCTCAAATTCTTTCCGGATGCTCTGGTCCCCTTTAGTTAAATTGAAACAACTTTGAATGTTCCAGCTAATTAACTCCAAACCACTTCAAACCCTTAAGTAATGAATACCTTTTCTGCTTTAAACCTTTTGAACCGTTGGAACCCCAAACCTCCTATTAAACTCCGGCTGCTGCAAACCCTGATGTCGGCTCCTTTATTTTTTGAAACTACCGGACACCTATACTTTCGAGTTGCTTAGTCCCTGAGCCCCGCACCTTTGAGCTGTTAAAGCCACCGGGCCCCTGCTTGGACCTGTTGAATTTCCTGAATGCTGTAACTTTTAGTTGTTGAGCCAATTATCCCTTACCCGAATGGTTATGTTTCCTAACGTCCCGTCCTTTCAAATCTTTGAGCCGATAATCCCCGGATATTTTAAGGAATTACCTCTAATTCCGGTTCGAGATTGACCATTACCGGGAATTGGCCAGGTAGACGCTGTACCTGTACTGGACTATAATCCTGTGCTGTTGAGCCTTTTTATTGTTAAGCAGGACAAGGGTTTCATTCAGCTCGGTTACCAGATCGCTGACACTTACATCGTCCTCAAGGACTTTGAGTATGCCGTACTCTTCTTCCAGCTGCAAGGTCCTGTCATTCTTGAGTTCCGCAAGTATGTCATTCCCGAATGTATACGCTTCATCGGTCACAGGTTCTGCGTTTTCAGGGTCTTTGAGGGGGGCGCTTCCTCGGGGGGGTTTGGTTCTTTTTTGTCTCCCCTGTTCACAAAGACCGGTCCGCTGCTCTTTATCGGATTTACGGTTTTTTTCTTTGTGAACTTCCGGATAAAGCTTTTAATTGATTCCATTAGATTTTCGATCAATTTTATCATACTTTTACCTCATTATTCCAGTGGCTGGCAAATCCTGAGTTCTCTTTTCCTGATCCGAAATTTCCTGCCCCGGAGTTTCCAGCGCAGACTCCGTTTCACTGGTTCTTTCTTCAAAATTTCTTAAAAATCAAAGGAGAATATCTTTCCCACAAAGAGAGGCACGACAAGTATCATCAGGGCTGAAATCAGGCACATGACAGCTCCGTAAAAATATATCTTGTAGTTTCCTCCTCCGTCCACTACTTTTACGACCAGGGAATCCGCGATTGTAAGGATTATAATTGCCCCTATGGTAAATTTATACAAAAAATCTATATTACTCCCTATACTGAACATGCTCATGCCAAGTCCCGCCGTACTGCTGGCTCCCTGGAACTCTGAAAAGTGCGAATCGTACATCTGCGTCAGGACTTCACTGAATTCCCTCATCATTTCAATAATGAATATGAGCAGACCGGTCATCACGGCATGCATTACCACGTTCAGGCCTATGAATCCCTTGCTGACCATTTTTCGTTTCATCCGGAGCAGGACAATTGCAAGGCTCGAGGAGGAGACGATTTTCCCTATTTCCGAAGGGTCTCCTCCCAGGTTGACCGCATGATTGTAAATTTTTGTGCACCTGTTGATCAGTTCGGACCCGCTTTCCCCTATGAACTTTTCCCAGCATAGTTCCGGGTCCAGGTCAAGGGTAAGCCTGGTATAGAGCCTGTCTATAAGAGGTTCCAGGTGCCCGACGCTTTCCCTGTCGAGTTTTTTCATTGCTGTTGAGGTAGTGACGCCCATGGTCCCGGAAAGGGAACCCAGGCTCTTTGCAAATGCGGGAAAGCTTTTGTCCCTCTTTTCTATCTTCAGGTCATCGATCATACCCACGATACATATGGGAGCCATGAATGCTGCCGCAGTCAGGAAAATATAGGGAATCCGGACTTTTTCATAAACAAGGACTCCCACGGCAAGGGCTCCAAGGGGGAGCAGTATCAGGCTTAAAGCTGATGCTATGTGCTGTTCCCTGGATTTTTGCTCCAGGGAGTGGAGCTTGATCTCGGAGGGAGCCGAATCATACAGGATAAGTATGCCCATGCCGCAGATGAAAACCATAATGAAGAGGACCAGGGCTGCCATAACCTCTACATCTCCCATATCATAAATCATTGTTGAGATTAGTAGCATCGTCACGATAAGGGAAACCGAAACAAGGAGGGCGGTGTACCCATCGGTCCATTTTTTCAGGGATTCGACGTCGTTTTCATACTGGTTAGCGTATATCTCTTCCATCGTTTCCCTTTCATTCATCAGAAACTCTTTCTCAGATTCTCCGGAAGCAAGAGCAGTTGCCATCCTGCCGAATAACTCACTCAGGTTACTATTGGATATTTTTTTCGAGATCAGCTTGCAGGCTTTTGAGTATTCATACCCCATTTTTACGGCAAGGATATGCATTTTTTTGAAATAGATGGCGATTGAATATTCTTCCCTTTCGGAGGCATATTTGAAGATTTTGTCCCTCTGGATGTCTGCTGTGGAAATCGCTGTCATATAGGTGAGGAGGAAGAAAATATCATCGCTGGTCTTTTGATCTTCTTTCATTAGATCAGGCCCTCCTCCTCTATCTTGATCATCATTGCAAAAAGATCATAAAATCCGGTTACTTTCGCCTCGTGCAGCTTCCTCAGAATCCGCTCTTTGCGCTCGATGTCCCTGTATATTTTTTTGGTCTGGTTCTCGGGGATCCCGAGTTTAGGGGCTATCCTGTTTTCGAGGAGGTACGAGTTCATGTCTGCTACAAATTCGAAACTGTCAGTGGAAGAGTCCCAGCGGAACACTTCAATAAAGGAGAAGGTGTCGCTTACAGGGTCGTACCCTACTATTTCGTTTACGCTGGTCACCCGCCTTATCATCCCTTTTCCGGGGAGGTGGATGGCGTTCTGGCAGATCACCAGGTTCAGGTTGTCCATATAGGTCTTGGGGACATTGATAGGGTCTCCCGTGATCCTCTGGATTAGCTTTTCAACGGACGAGGCATGGAAAGTGGACATGACCGGATGCCCTGTCTGCATGGCCTGGAAAGCGATGTTCCCTTCAACACCTCTGATCTCCCCGATCATGATCTCGTTCGGGCGCTGACGCAGGGCTGCCCTGAGGAGGTCGAACATCGAGACTTCGGAGTTGCTTTCTTCCCTGGAAGCTCTTGTCACCTCCCTTGTCCAGTTCTTGAGAGGGACCTGCAGTTCGGGGGTGTCTTCAATGGACACGACTTTCCCGTCGGGGGGGAGGAAGGTTGTAAGGGCATTTAGAAGAGTGGTTTTCCCTGATGCTGTTTCCCCCGCAATGAAACAGCTCATCCCCTGTTTGAGCAGGATCCAGAGATATGCGGCTATGGTGTAGTCAAGGGACCCGAATTCTATCAGGTCGAGGATGGACAGCGGCGTGCCTGCAAACTTACGGATAGTGAAATTGCTGCCCCTTTTCGAGACGTCTTCCCCGTAAACTATATTTATCCTTGACCCGTCCGGGAGGGTGGCATCGACGATGGGGTCCCTGTAGGTGATGGGCTTTCCTATTTTTTCCGAGACTTTAACGACGAAGGAATTGAGGTCTCCCATATCCTTGAACGTGATCATCGTTTTCAGGCCGGAAAATATCTTATGTTCAACAAAGATGTGCCCGAGCCCGCTGCAGCTGATGTCTTCTATATAGGGGTCTTTAAGAAGAGGTTCGAGTACTCCCAGTCCTACCTTGTCCCGGAAGATGATGTACTTTATTGCCTGGTATTCCTTGGGGGTTACGTATACTTTTTCGATATTTTTAAACTTGAAGAGCTTGTTCAGATATTTAAGTATCTTGTTTAAAAAATCAAACCATGTCCCCTTCTTTTCGACCCCTTCCTCTCTTATCACACAGGTCCTTTCAATAAGTTCGAGCAGGTGGGCTTCTCTTTCCTCGGGGGTTTCTGCTTCCAGTTCCGTGCCGTCCACAAGGTCTACGAATATCCCTTCAAGGTCCATCAAGAGGCGTTCTATATCCTGGCCAAGCGTCGGTTCAATGGGCACGTAGTAATCCCTTATATCCTCCCTGTCAGGGTAAATGTGGATGGGAACTCCGCTATCCACGGCATATATGAGGTTCGGGTGTTCGAGCTCTTTCAGGGCTCTTGTGATTTTCAGATAAAAGGTAGGGACTCCGATTTTGTCAAGAGGAAGGGACTGTAGATAACCCAGGACATACTGGTTTTCTTCCTCCTGAACAAACTCCTAAAGGTTTTCCGGGAGTTTGAAGAAACCGCAGTGTGCCGCATCTTCTATGAGCGTATTCGCGGACTCGAAGAGAGCTTCCTCCATTTTTCCACCTTAAGCCCTGGCTTTTGAAATTGGAATTATCTTGAATCCGAAGTTGGGTCTGATATCAAAACTGAAGATGTTTCCGGTCGCTTTCTGGGCTCCCCGAACCTTTGAGATTTCCATGCTTTTTACAAGCTGTTCTCCCATCTGTTCTATTTTCAGGTGGAGGTGAACGTCGCAGATTGAACGGAGCCTTACGAGAAGCATCTCCGAAAAGGCATATCCGTGAGCTGTGATAAGGATGGTTTTTCTCCGGTCACAGAGTTTCTTACATCTCGTGAAAAAATCAAGTATTTCATTTTCTGGGAGGTCGACCACAAAAACGGTTAATGAATCGATAATTATGAGGTCTTCTCCGGAACTTTCAATTGTTTTCAGCATGACCTGCAGGAGGTTTTCAGCGGTTTCCCTGTTTCCCTTTGCAAGGTTCTCCTGAATAGGGTAGATTTTTGCCCTTCCGACAATGTAGTAATCCGTAATATCCAGGGCCAGGCTTTCCATCTGTTTTAGAAGGCTTCGGTTGGTGTTTTCGGTGGTAAACATGAGCACCTTTTTCTGGCCGTCAAGTCCTCCCTTCATCAGCTGCTGCATAAGGACTGATTTTCCACTGTCATTTGCCCCTTCTATCAGGCCCAGGGACGATACGGGGATTCCCCCTCCCATTTTGCTGTCAATTTCAGAATTCCCGGAAGATATGATGTCCGCCAGGGTGTCGCCTTTTCCGTACGTTTTACCCGCATCCATGTCTATCACCGGCTTTTCCCGGATTTCCTTTTTTCTTTTGTTTTTCCTTGTTGTCCGGGATCGTCCCCGAACAAGGGTTTATATATATTTTTAATTTATTAATTTATCATGGAAGAAATTTTTCCCGATTATATGAAAATTTTTACTCTCTTCCCCCTCTGCTGATTTCGTTCTTCTCTCCATAGTCCCGGAGAGTTTTATCTGAACCTTTGTCCGAGCTTTTGTCCGAGCTTTTGTCCGAACCTTTGTCCGAACCTTTGTTTGAACCCGTGTTCAACTTCTAAAATACTTTGATGAAGGAATCCCGTTCGGGGTTGTTATTTGTATCCAGTTATTCAGGCTGTCTGTGAGAACAGCTTCCCCGGTATTCACCCTGATTCTTATTTCCATCTCTTCGTCAGGGTCAAAGATTCCGGGATTTATTGCATCCCGGGTGATATCCCTCACAACCCAGCTGTTTTCTGCCGGATCCGTGCCTTTGAGATAGGGGACCCAGATGGTTTTCATGGTCCCTGAGGCGTTGTAGTGGACGATAACGTCCATGTTCTCGAATTCCCGGATTTTCACCTTTCCGGTATTCCTGACCACCGCGTTGATGAAAACCCCGTTTGTGCTGATATTTTCTATTTCAATATCTGTCCTGAGGATTTCGTTGTTACTGTCCTGCATCTCTTTGATCGACCCTGAAAGTGTGTCGACCATGTAAATCCCTCCCTGCACACAGACATAAGAAGCGGACAGAATAAGTGCTATGGCTATTGCCGACGAAATTATTGTTCCGAAACCCACTCAGGACACCGCAAAATAGTCTTCATCCGAGACGCCGTTGTAAGTAATAAATTTGATAAAATATTCGTTTCCCGAGCTTACCGAAGTCCTGACCGTGATCTTGATTGTGTCACTCTTCCGCCACTGCTCTGTACCATCGTTTTCTATTGAATATCTCCAGCCCGGAACTCCAGTTCCCGTTTCATCATAAGGGACCCTCATGAAATTCCCGCTTTCCCCGAAAAAAAGGTCCGAATTGTCGACAAGGCTCGAAGAGATTCGGTTATCTCCTACATTTTTGATCCAGATGTATACTTCCGTGCCTTCCGGGTTGCTGGCCGCATGAATGATCTTTATGTTCGTGTCAATTTGATCCTTGAGGATATTTGTGGAGCTTACTACCGGATCTCCCGCACTGAGAATTGATGGGGTTACTGCAGCTACGAACCCGGCAGCACAGATAACAGACGCGATCGTGATAATCGCAGTACTTATCGTTTCTCCACTCATGGCTTCTCAGATCAGTTTAGTGAAAGTCCCTTTTGCCTGCTTATTTCCTTGCTGTGAATCTTCCGGCCGGAGTCTTCCGGGCTAAGGATTTCGTGTAACTGGGATACGACAGTAATATTGTCTGTCATAGTCACCTGGTTGTCTTCGGCCATATTGGCAGTGGAGAGCTTTGCTATGTTCAGGATTACATCTTTTACTTTGTCGGGGAGATATCCTGTCAGAGCGTAAAGGTCCAGGACCTCTTCAAGTTTCTTCCTGCCAATCGTACTGAGTGTGTAATCGGTCCACCTCATCAGTTCAACCAGGGTATAGGTGTTGATTCCGTTCTCCATTGTAATCTTCGGAACCTCCGGGGGTGCTTCTTTGGGTTTTGCCTTTTCTGCCTTTTCTTCCTGAAGCTCAGGCCCCTTTGCGATTTCCGGGACTTTCCATGCCGGTTCCTGAGGTATCTTCGGAATTTTATCCTGCATTTCCTGAATTTCAAGCTGGCTTTCAGGTTTTTCATCGTCAGGATCTTCAAGTCTGAACTTTTTTACTTCAGCTGCAGTAAATTTTTCCTCGATGGGTAACGCTTTTGCTCCAGAGACTTCTTCGTTTTCCTTTTCAATCTTATCTTCAATATCATCTACAGCCGGGATCTCTTTTATCAGGGGGTTTTCTATTGCAGGAAAGTCCTTTGCTTCTGCAAATCTTTCATTCATCCCGCCCATGTTTCCGATTGCCTGTCCCGGACTGCGGAAGGGGTTTTCCATGTCATTGACCGTCTCCCTGACATCCAGGAGTAAGGCTTTGATTTCCCCTTTGATGATTTTGAATTCGGTTTCCAGGGTTGCGACTCTGTCCTCAATTTCCATGGATGTACCTCAAAAAAGAAATGTAAGGGGTTAATACCCCATTTTTTAAATTTAGATGAGTAGTGTGTAGTCGTTGATGTCTGGCGGTGTGGTCCTTGAAACTGGGAGGATTGCACCGACCTTCGGCTTGATCTCAATCTTGAATTCCCTGTTAACAGCAGTGGTGTTTGAATGGGTCAGCATTGAAGTGGGAACGGTGACGTTGAGCTCAACTTTCTCGTGCTGTTCGAGGACTTTGTCGCCATCGTTGGCCCCTATGTATGTGGGGGTCCATGGTACACTTGCGTTATAGGTGCTGTTGTCCATGTAGGAGATTACCAACATTCCTTCAGTGTCGCTTGCCCCTATATCCACAGGTGCTTGTCCGGCAGTCAGCTGGATTGTGACGAGCAGGTTGCTTACGGTGTTTTCGGTTGAACCTTCCACAGCGATTACGTCTCCAGCGAGTTCGATGGAGGAGGTGGCCTGCTTGATACCTTCGTCAACGGTTGCTTTTGCTGTGTCGGAGGTTGAGAAACCTGCACCGAGCACTACGTAGGAGAAGACCGCTGCCACGACGATGAAAGCGGTCAGAACGATTGCGGATTCAAGGCCAGTGAAGGCTTTTTCATCCTTTCCAAATCTGCCGAATAATTTGTTAAACTTCATTAGCATACACCTTTTTTCTCTATATAGTTTTTCGATTTTTTTCATATATATGCGGATTATGGGATTTTTTATGGTTTTTTTCCGCATGTATGCATTATAAAATTATTATGTTTGTACACCAACCTCTATATTTTTTTCAATATATAAATGTTTACTATAGACATAATATTATAAAGAACTTTTTTAAATTTTATTTAAATTTTTTTGGAATAAACCAGCAATTTTTTATTATATATTTCGTTTTTTTATTTTAAAAAAGGTGTCTAAAGACTCATTTAAATCTTATTTAATAATTATGTAAAATTTATTTTTTTATGCAGCATTTTATATATTTATTCAAATTGTCAAAAAACTTATATAACATATCTGCCCCCCAAAGGTCTAATTTTTTTTATTATATTAGTTCTCAATCTTCCTTTGTTAATTTATTCATTTTCTGGGTGCTATATGGGCTGCTCGTTTTTGATATTGTATGAATATTTCTTAAGCTGGTTATCGATGAGCTGGAAAGACCAGTAATTTTTTAGGTATATATAAAATGAATTATCTATATAAACTATTATGAGTTTCATAAACTACTATTAATTTATTCAGCTTATAATTAGTTCAATACTATTATCTGTAATATAAAAATCCATATTAAAGAATGAGCACTTGAAAATACCGAACTTAATCAAAAAAAGACCTGAAAAAACCGGCTAAAAAAGCTTAAAAAACCAGTCTATAAATCCGGCTTGAAAAAAGCAAAGAAAAACAGGTAAACCGGGAAGATTCAGGGAAATTCCGGTAAAAACTGCAAAATTATATCACAAAAAATTCATTTTTTAAAAATTAAAAGTAGAGCAGGTAAGCCGGAGCTTACCTGACAATTACAACGACAACCCCGTTGACGTCAAGGACGTCGACTTCCCTGCCGGCGGAAATAACTTCTTTCCTTATCTCAACGGCTTCGGGCTCGAGTTCGATTGTTTCTCCGTTTACATCAACAACGATTTTTCCGGATGCTGCCTGTTCCTCAATGGCTGCCGGGTCTGCTGCCTTGAGGGCTTTTACGATTGCTCCTGCTTCTTTCCTGAACCTGGGGCCCAGGATGCCCATGTCCGGTTTGACTTCGACGGGCACGTGTTCGAAAGAAGGAGCGCCTTCGATCAGTTCCACTTCCGTGTTCGTGGCGCCTGTAATGTCTCCTGTGTCGATGTTTGCGTTGTAGAGCTCAATCTTCTTCAGGGGAGCGTTCAGGGCAATTTTCCGGTCTGACTTGTACCTGCGGACTTCACTCGTGATGTCTTTGATAAGTTCTCCTGCAGCTTCGAATTCCTCACTGATCAGGTTTTCGTCCACTCCGGGCCAGGGCTGCATGTGGATGCTTCCCCTGCCGAGCCTGGAGTAGAGCTCTTCTGCGAAGAAGGGAACAAAGGGTGCGAGCAGATGGGAGAGGGTGTCCGTTGTCCTGTAGAGCACGTACTGTGCGGCTCTCTTGCCTTCGGGCTCGTCGCCGTAGAGCCTGCCTTTCACAAGTTCCAGGTAGTTGTCAGCAAGGACTTCCCAGGCAAAACCCCTGATGGCCTTGAAGGTGGAATCGAACTGGTAGCCGTCCATTTCCGCAGTTGCGTTCTGTACGAGCCTGTTCAGTTTGCTCAAGAGCCACCTGTCGATTGCTAGCAGGTTTTCCGTGGGGAAGTTCTCGGCGTCTTCAGGCCCGAATTCTTTTAAGTGGGACATGGAGAAACGGTAGATGCTCCACATCTTCTGAAGGAACCTGGAAGCTGAGACCACGTCCTTCCACCTGAACATAACGTCCGAACCTGTGGAGCCGCCAACTGCACCCCACTGCCTGAAGGCATCCGCACTGTAGTCCTTGAGAACTTCTTCAGGGGAGATGACGTTTCCAAGCGACTTGCTCATCTTGTGCCCGTCGGGACCAAGTACCATCCCGTTGACCACGATGGAGTCCCAGGGCCTTTTGCCTTCCAGGGCCAGGCTCCTGAGGATCGTGTAAAAAGCCCAGGTCCGGATGATGTCATGTCCCTGGGGGCGGATCTGGGTCGGGAGCCTAAGTTCCCGGTCACTTTCCCAGCCCGAGACGTGCAGGGCGGTAATGGACGAGTCCATCCAGGTGTCCAGGACATCGGTTTCAGGCTCAAACTCCGTGGAACCGCAGGTACAGGCTCTCTTTGGTACGTTTTCATTGGGGTCAATAGGGAGCCAGCTTTCCTCGGCGATCATTACTTCCCCGCACTGTTTGCAGTACCAGATGGGAATCGGGGTTGCAAAGATCCTCTGCCTGGAAATGCACCAGTCCCATTCCATGGTCCCGGTCCAGTTTTCAAGCCTGACCTTCATGTACTCGGGGACCCACTCTATCTCGTTGGCTTTTTCCAGGATGCCTTTCTGGTTGATCCTGACAAACCACTGGGGTTCGGAAAGGATTTCAATGGGTGTGTTGCAGCGCCAGCAGAGTCCCACGTTCTGGTCCAGGGGTTTCTGGTCGTAGATGAAGCCTTCGGACTTAAGGTCCTCGATGACAACCTGCCTGCATTCCTTAAGGCCCAGGCCTTCGTACTTGCCTGCCGCCTTTGTCATCTTTCCTTCTTTGTCGATGGCTTTGATAAGGGGGAGGTGATGCTTGGTCCACCAGCGTACGTCCTGCTTGTCCCCGAAGGTACAGATCATAACTGCACCTGTCCCGAATCCGGATTCGACTGCGTCGTCTGTTATTAAGGGGACTTCCTGCCCGAAGAGGGGGACTTTGATCGTCTTTCCCACGAACTCTTTATAACGCTCGTCTTCCGGGTGAACGGCCACAGCCACACAGGCAGCCATGAGTTCGGGCCTGGTGGTGGCGATGTCGACCTTATCGAAGTGGACGAAGTTCAGCTTCGTCTGCCCTGCTTCGTACTCGACTTCCGCAAAAGCGATGGCCGTTTCACAGCGCGGGCACCAGTTGACCGGGTGTTCTTCATGGTAGATATGCCCGTCGTTGTACATTTTTACAAAGGACTTCTGCGTCTTTACGAAGTACTCGGGTTCCATGGTGACGAATTCGTTGCTCCAGTCCACGGAAAAGCCCAGGCGCAGCATGGTCTGGCGCATCTTATCGATGTTCCCTGCAGTAAGTTCCCGGCACATCTTACGGAATTCCGCTCTTGGTACCTGGTTTTTCGTTATTCCGTTGATCTCTTCAACCTTGACTTCGGTGGGCAGCCCGTGGCAGTCCCAGCCCTGGGGAAACATAACGTTATACCCGCGCATCCTCTTGTAGCGGGCGACAAAGTCGATATAGCACCAGTTTAGGGCGTTTCCGATGTGGAAGTTGCCTGTGGGATATGGTGGGGGGGTATCAATAATATACTGGGGGCGGGAGTCTTCTCCCCAGTTGAAGTGGTACATGGAGAGGTTCCACTGCTCCATCCATTTCGGTTCAACTTCATGAGGGTTATATTCTTTTGGAATTTCCAATTCCGTCATGTAAAAACACTCCGATGATTGGGGAATAGTGTAAGAATTTCTTGGCTTTTAGAGTGCTTGCGATTATTTAAATATATCTGGTTTGGGACGGAAACGAGAGCTCCAGTCTAAAACCCGGAACCGCTGTAACCTTCCACTCTTAAAATCGAAAATGGGTTAAAAGGCGGGAAATAGGCCGAAAATGGAGAGTTTGAAAAAAAGAGGGAAGTTTATACTTCACTTTTAACTGCCTTGTTTTTCCCGGAGGGATGATTCAGGAATAATGGGGAAATGTGAGAATCCGTTATATTAATTTTTTTATTATTCTTTCTTGATTTTTTTATTATTCTTACTTTGATTAAAATTTTTTCTTTATTCTTTTTCACGCATAGCGCCAGGCGTCATGGATGTGCATTGCGTTCATTCCCAGGCTCTGGGGTGGATAGATGTCGTTTTCAGGGGTGTCTCCGACGGAGAGAACTTCGTGGGGTTCGAGGCCCAGCTGGTCGAGAGCCATTTGAAAGAGCCGGGTATCAGGTTTCTTTATTTTGTGGTCTGAAGAGAGGATTACATGGTCAAAATAATCATATAAGCCTAAGAACCGTAATTCCTGTTCAGTAAAGACCCTCTGGGCATTGGAAACGATGCATTTGGGAACGTGCCTGTATTTTTCAAGGAGCGCCCGGCTCTGGGGATAAGCTTCCAGCTTTTTGATGGATGCGGTCCTGAATATTTTCGCGGTTTCGATACCCAGCCAGTAGGGGTCAATTTCACGGTAAGCATTTTCGGCACAGATCTCTGCAAATATATCTTCGATACGGATGTCGGGGTGCTGTTGTCCGGAGTTCCCTAACCGGTCCACGACCTTCCACTTATATATTTCTCTTAGCCGGTCTGGTTCTATCCTTACGCCCTGGTAGAGCAGCCAGTGGCTGACACGCTGGTTTGTTTCCCTGCTTCTCTCATCGGTTTTAATGTTAATGAGGGTTTTGTAGCAGTCAAAGATTAAGCCTTTTATCTTTCCGTTTTGAAGCATTGGTGCCCTCAGATTCTTCTTTTGGAATCAGGTCCTGTTTTTTTCTTGTCCATAATTTCTTTCTATTAAATCGTAAAATATATCGATTACATATATACCTTTTGATCTCCTCTATATAGATTCTCTATAGCTACTGTTAAACTTGCAGCTATGCTTACAGCTATGCT